>CAYTRX010000008.1:0-34002 GCA_964440365.1 uncultured Gammaproteobacteria bacterium
GGAGCTAATGACACTAATTTTAACAGAAACAACGAAGAGGAAATTATTTCAGCTGATAACAACGATGATGAAATAAAAATTGAAGATATTCCATTTTAATATTTAATTTATAGAATTATGAAAAACACTTTAAATAAAACAAAAGAATGTTATTTTTGTAGTAATAATACCAACCCAGACTACAAAGATCCAAAAACATTATACAATTTTGTTAACTATTACATGAAAATTATTAGCCGGAAAAGAACTGGGGTTTGTTCTTGGCATCAAAGAAAACTAACTACCGCTATTAAAAGAGCTCGAAAAATGGCTCTACTTGGCTTCACTCACAAATAATAAGGAAAAAATATGTTAAGTTTAAATGAAATCAAAAGTGGAAGAGTTTTAGAAATTAATAGCGAACCTTTTCTAGTGATTAAAACTGATCATCATAAAATGGGACGTGGTGGAGCGGTTTTAAAGGTTAAAATGAAAAATTTAATTAATGGAAATGTTTTAGAAAAAACCTATCAAGGTAATGACCGAGCCGAAGAAGCTAAAACTGCCAGCAAAAAAGCCAATTACCTGTATAAAGACCAAAATGAGGCTTATTTCATGGATAACGAATCCTTTGAACAATTCTCTTTACTTTTAGAAAATATTGGAGATAAAGAAGTTTTTCTTAAAGAAGGAATTGATGTTGATGTACTATATTTTAATGACAACCCCGTATCTGTCAGTTTACCAGTTAAGATGGATTTTAAAGTAATTTCCTCCCCTCCTGGGGTTAGAGGAAATTCTAGCGGAAATGTAACTAAGCAAATTGAACTGGAAGGCGGAGCTGTGATTAGCGCTCCTCTCTTTATCAATGAAGGTGATATTGTCAGAATTAATACCGAAACCGGAGAATATGTAGAAAGAGTTTAATAATTTAAATTCTACAAATAAAAAAAGAGGCGATGGTAGTCGCTTCTTTTTTTTATTAAAATATCAAAAATAATTATTGAGAAAGAGGTAAAGACACAACATTACCCTGAGAAGAGCTAGATACACCTCTTAAAATATTATTATCAATGGAGAAAAAATCTTTAACAGCAGGAACGACAATGTTAGAACGGAAGAAATAATTATTATCTAATTTATTTTTTACTGGGAAGATATAAGCTGGTACATATAATTCACTATTATTACCTATATTTTCTGAATCATGTTGCCAAGTCTTTAAAAAGCCTAAAACCGGTGTCCCTAATTCCATAGTACGATTTTTATTATTACTAAAATCATCGCCATAATAATATTCTGGATAAATACCTCCTTGTAAAGCCATTTTTAAAATGGTTTCTTTGTCACTTTCGGTATCGTAAAGAGCGCTTTCATAATGTTGGTGATTCATGTTATAAAAACTAACCACCTTCTTTTCAAGCATATCAATATCAATATTAACCCCCTCTTTTTGACCAGAATCATTATAAACTGTTAAACCATTGATTTTTAAAGGATAAATCAAATTAATTATTTCAGAAATATAATAAGAATCTTTGTTAGCACTAGCATTATATTCTGATAACCAATATTTTTGTGGTTCGGCCGGATCATAAGAGCTTAAATTAATATCATATTTTTGCAAAAAGTCATTAGCGATATTATTTAACTCCGCATCAGATAAAACATTATTGGCACTGAATTGATAATTATTATTTGAGCTTGGCCATTTATTCCAATTTTTAAAGAAAGAAAAATAACCATTTTTTAAATTTAGGAAAATTGAATAACCATAATCTCGCTCCTCATTAATAGAAAGATCTTGAATGGAAGGATTTTTAAATCTAGAAAAGTTAAGAAATGATATTTTTTTATTTAATAATGAAGTATTAAAATCACTACTAAAATCAGGGCTAACTCTCTTATAAACGTCTACTTCTTTTGGTAATAATTCAAAATCATCGCCAGTATAAATATATTCATAAGCCTGACCTAAAAACATCAGATTGTCTATTGATAAATCATGATAAGATTCTGTGGTGGTAGCTAAATTTCCATCAGCTGATTCACCACAAGCTAATTCTTCTCTCTGAGAATTATCCTGACCAAAGATTAAAGCGCCAAAAGATTTTTTATCTTTTTTAACAACCTTAAAGCTATCTAGTGATTTAAAATAAACATCACTAACATTGTCTTGGCTTAATTCTGTTTTTTTAACTTGCCCAACAGCCACGAAAGAAATAGTTAAGAGCACAAGCAAGGAAGCAATTGCGATTGCTTGAGCAAAATCATACATAAAATAAAGGGTTTTTTTAGAAGGATCTTTCTCATTTTTAGATTTTGCTAAATCCTTAATTTTGTCATTGTCTTTTGTAATAGCCATACTTTTTGTTTGTTTAATTTTAGGCCTTTGGCTAGAAGCTTTAGATTTTGAGCAGGTAGCTTTAGGTTTTTGATTAACAAGTTTAGATTTTGGACTGCTAGTTTTAGTTTTTTTACTAACAGCCGATGAATTTAATTTTTTTTTCTTTTCCATATATTTTTTAATATATTAATTTTGACAAATTTTTTGAATAAATTTATTATATCATATTTAAGAAAATAATGCTATAATAATAATACCTAAAAAATAAAGTGATTTAAATATGCCCCTTTTATTAATTGCCTATTTAGCCCTTTTTATCTTCCTTTGCAACAAAAACTTAAAAACCGGAATTTTGCTAACTATTGTTCTATTACCCGCTTATTTATTTCGTTTTTCTATTTCGCAAATTCCAACAACCCTATTAGAACTCTCTATTTTGAGCTGTTTTTTAGTTTGGTTTATAAAAAATCATCGCTCAATTTTAAAAACTAAAATAAAAAGAGGTAAAACTCCTTATCCCTTTGCCATAGAGATTATTTTAATTTTAACTATTTCTTTCGCAGCTATTTTTGTTGGTAGCATAACTAATTCCGCTTTAGGAATTTTTAAAGCTTACTTCCTAGAACCTATTATGTTTTTTGTTGTAATTATAAATTCCTTTAAAGGTAGTCAAGGAATGAGACAAATTATTATGGCCCTAGTTTGTTCAAGTTTGCTCGTTTCTCTTTTTGCTGTTTATCAAAAAATTACCGGAGATTTTATTTTTAATAATTTTTGGGCTAATCCAGAAAATCGTCGGGTTGTTTCTTTCTTTGGTTATCCCAATGCTGTAGCTCTATTTTTAGCACCAATTATTCCTCTAAATATCGCCTTATTTTTCTGGCAATTACGCGGACGAGGAGCTCTAAAAATTTTTGGTGAACAGGTTATTTTATTATTTAGCCTTGTTCTTAATGTTTTAGCTGTTTATTTCTCGCAATCCAAAGGAGCAATTTTAGCTTTATTATGTTCTCTTCTTATTTTTATCTTTATATTATTAAAAAGGAAAATTAAAATAGCGTTATTAATTATTTTTATAATAGCGGTACCCTCTTTTTATTATTGGCAAAAAGACTGGATTGAATTAAGGTTGTCAGCCACTCTCTCTTATCAAATTCGCAATCTTCAATGGCGCGAAACAATGAAGATGCTTCACGATGGAAGGTTTTTGTGGGGCTCAGGTTTAGCAAAATACCAAACCAGTGTTGCCCCTTACCACCAAGAAGGATTTTTCTTTAATAAAGACGCTGAAATAGATTTTCAAAGAAAACTTCTTTTTGGTTCGGATCAAAATTATCGTGACGAAAAATGGCAACCATTGGAAATATATCTCTACCCCCATAATATTTTTCTAAACTTCTGGGTAGAATTAGGCTTAGCTGGAATGATTATTTTTACTATTTTAATATTACGTTTTCTTTTCATCTCTTTAAAGTATTATTATAAAAATAAAGATAATCGTAATGGATATTTAGCATTAGGACTTTTCTTTTCTATGCTAATTATACTGCTTCATGGGCTAGTTGATGTGCCTTATTTTAAAAATGACTTATCAGTTTTATTCTGGATAATTATAGCCCTACTGGCAATGTTTAGGTTGCAAAAAGGAACTTTAACCAATTATGGAAAAAATAAACTTAACTAAATTAATAGCTGAAAACACTTCCTATTCTCGTCGCCAAGCCGAAAAATTAATCAGAACAGGCTTGGTTTTTGTTAATGATAAAAAAGCTACTCTGGGAGAAAAACATGGAAGAAATAGTGTTATAAAAATTAAAGGAAAAATTATAGAAAGCAACTTGAAGAAAAAAAATATTTATATTAAATTAAATAAGCCAATTGGCTATGTATGCACAAAAAGAAAATTTAAAGGTGAAAAAAATATTTTCTCCTTACTTCAAGATGTTCCACAAAATGAGATCTTGTTTTCAATAGGGCGTTTAGATAAAGATAGTTCTGGATTACTTCTGCTTACTAATGACGGCTTTTTAAATTATTATTTAAGTCATCCACGTTTTGAAAAACAGAAAAAATATTTAGTAGAAATAGCTCCAACTAAAATTTTACAAAAAGAATTGGAATGGGAAAGTTTTTTAAATAAAATGATAGAAGAATTTAAATCGGGAATAGATATTAAACAAGAAACCCTAGCTCGAGCTAAAAAGATAAAATATTTAGGTAAAAGAAAATTTCAAATAATTTTAAGCGAGGGTAAAAAACGACAAATTAGGGAAATGTTTAAATACTTTGGGTTAAAAGTTATTAAATTAAAGAGGATTGAGTTTGCCGGAATTAAGTTAGATAATTTACCTGAAGGTAAGTGGTCTTATTTAAGTCCAGCCGAAGAAAAAATTATAAAAAATGGGAGGGGTGGCCGAGTGGTTTAAGGCGACGGTCTCGAACACCGTTTGGGTGCAAGCCCTCAAGAGTTCGAATCTCTTCCTCTCCGCCAAAAAAAGATCCATTTTAGGATCTTTTTTTATTATTAAAATATATTTATAAAAAACTACTTACTATCCTTAGTGATAAAAACAAAATAAAAGGAATAGAGAAACAGAATAGCTAAAAATATAAATAAATATTGGATCGGATAAAATGATAAAACCAAAACACCAAGCCCTGAGCCAACTAAATAACCCAGAGGAGAAGAGGTCCGCAAGAAGTTAATATGGCTAACGTTCTCTACATCAACTATCTTGAAAAATCCAGATTCTCGCATTGCCTCCACCAAAGCTGCGCCAACTCTACTTAAAAATAAAATTGCCCCCCATACCCAAGGATTACTAGATTTAACAAAAAAGAATAATAATAAAGAAATTATTAAAATACTTAAGCCAACATAAGTTATTTCTTTTTCACCTAAATATTTATCAGCAATAATACCGGCTGGCACCTCCACTAAAACAAAAGGAACAAGCGCCACTGAAAATATTATACCCAAAGCCCCCCAATCAAGACCTAAATTAGTGTGAAGATGAATAGGAATAAAAACAACCGCTGAATTATAAAATAAACTTAAGAAGAAAGAAGTAAAATAAATACCTCGTAAATTTAAATTTCTCCAAAAATCAATAATTGTTTCTTTGGTATTTACTTTATCATAAGTAACTTTTTTATTAATTTTTTTCTTATTAAACGTAATAATAATAAAGAAAATAAGGAGTAAAATGGATGAAATTAGATAAACTAAACCATAAGAATCATTGATCATTACAATACGAGAAGCAATAAAGGGGGCAAATATCCAAGCTAAATTCATTATAGAAAAATAAATAGCACGCGTTTTTCCAGTGCTATGATTATCAGTAAAACTCTCTAAAAAAATATCCATGTTATTAAACAATAAACTAGTAGCCATCCAGGTAGTAACAAAAAATATAAGCAAATATAAAGGGGCTGGTCTTAAAGCTAAGGCTAAAGATGATGCCACCCCCAAGCCTAACATTAATTTAGTTGAAAATAAATTACCTATCCGTCTAATAACTCGAGGAAAGAAAAGCATAGCAAAAAAAGTAACAGTATTGGCCGAAGCAAAATAAAAACCAACATAACGAACATTAACCGCACTTTCAATCATGCTGGAATTAATATAAGCTGGTAAAGCATTAGCTAAAGCCAGAAAAAAACTAGCTAAATAAATAATTATCAAACTATTTCTAACATGCTTATTTTTTTCTTTTTTGATTTTCATAAAAATATTAAGTGTTAAATTTATTTTTTCTTTTAAAAATAATGGCTGAACCTATTGTTAATAAAATTATTAACAAACTGATAAGCTGTGGAAAACGCCAAGACAAAACGTTGGGAGTAAAATCAATTCTAATAAACTCCAAACTAAATCTTAAAATTGAATATAAAATTAAATATAAAGCACTAATTAAAAAATTACTTTTGAAACTAACCTTGTTTTTCTTTAAAAAATAAAGCTGTAAAGAAAACAATAAAATAAAAATAAATAAATTTCCTAAAGACTCGTACAAAAAAGTAGGATGAAAAAATGATTCATTTAAATATTCTATGGGTCGCTTTTCTGGACTAATAAATATTCCCCAAGGTAAGTTAGTTGGGCGACCAAATAATTCTTGATTAAAATAATTACCAAAGCGACCAATGGCCTGACCTAAGGGCATAACACAAGCTAAAAGCGCTAAAATCTGAAAAAAATTATCAAAAAAACTGGATTTTAAATCTCTAAATTTTCCTTTCTTTACAAAAAAATAAGTGATAAAAAAACCAGCAATAATAGCGCCATGAATAGCCATGCCTCCCTCCCAAACTTTAAAAACATTTAGGGGATATTTGAGATAATACTCCCACTCCAAAAAAACATCATAAATACGAGCTCCCAAAAGACCAAAAATAAAAAGATAAAAAACCAAAGAGACGAGATCGTCTAAATTAATCTTATGTTTTTTGGCTAGAAATTTTAAAACAGCAAAAGCAGCTAAAAATCCTAAAACAATAAAAAATCCATACCAATAGATTCTTATCAGCCCCCAGGAAAACATTAAGGGTTGTGGAGCAAAATTATGGAAAGCTTTTAACATGTGCGGACGGAGAGACTCGAACTCTCATGGATTGCTCCGCTTGCTCCTAAGGCAAGTGCGTCTACCAGTTTCGCCACGTCCGCAATTGTTTCTATGTTATTATAATAATATACAAAAAAAAATAGAGCAAGAGGAAGTGGTTTTTTAGGATCAATACGTGGTCTTGACAAAAAAATATATATGTGATATAATTATCGGTCATCACAGTTCTTTGACAAAATTCTTATTTTGGTTAATATTTGTTAATTCTTTATAATTAAAGGCTTGGCAAATATTAACCAAAAAAAATTTAAAAAATGAAAAAAATTATCTTTTTAATGATGTTGCTTGTAGCAAGCACATCATTAACTTCTTTCGGGCAAATAAGCTCTAAAGCATTACTCAAAGAAAGAGCTAAAGAAATTAAGGCGGTTCAAAAAAGAAACGCCCCCGAGGAAGAAAAAGAGGAAGAAATAAAAAGGATTGATTCTTTTTATAAGGAACTAATCCAAAAGGCCATGGATCAAGAAATAGCTCCTACTTCCCCTACTTCCTCTACTACTACTTCTTCTTCAAACACTAACCTTCCTTCAAAAGAAAGGAAGTTTGGTGGGGATTTCTCCCTGCCAAACATTAAGGGAGGCGGTATGAATATCACAAAAACCGCAGATGCCTATGCTACTGCGGTAATGGCAGAAGCAAACGCCAAATACATGGAGGCGTGTGCTAATGCTATTAATAACAATGAAAAGGAGGAATTTCCAGGACTCCTTAAAAATGAGGATTACAGAAATGTAATCTTTACTATAAGAGGACCTGGTGGTTATCCAGAAATAACCATTCAAGTCTCCGCAAGGGGACAAGAAGAAGTAATTCTTCCCTTTAGGGGGACATATACTGTAACAACACAAATTATACAGGCAGGGAAAACCCCTAGCCCGCCAGTTACGGTAACCGTAGGAAACCCATATAAATATGGGTTATACGGAGGAAAAAAATACTCCTTCGTTTTAACCCAACCACTATCAAATTAGTGTGTTAATATGGTTAAAACGAAAAATTTTAAAGCGTCTATAAAAGGCGCTTTTTTTATTGAAAATTTAAAAAACAAAAAGCATCAACCATAAATTGATGCTTTATATAATTAAGATATTATTTAAAAAATAAATTGTACAATTATCCTTCATGTGGAGGATTTGTTTGTGTGGTATCACCTGAACCAGCACCTGGCATAACCTTGAAAACAAAGGCAGTTACCGCATAAGCCAAAATAACAATCAATAAACCAATAATAGCATTTTTAATTCTTTTTTGAGATTTTGAAACCGCTTCCTCATTTCCACCAGCAGTCATCCATTGATATCCACTAATAATTATTAAAACAATAAAAATAATAGCTAAAAATCCTAAAGCAATTCTAATTGCTGACGCTATAATATCATCAACCATAATACTACTTGAAAAACCAGCCGCTGATTGAAAAGCATCAGTTGTGCTAGAATTAGTCTTAACTATACCAGCATTAGCTGGAAAAATTAAAAAAAGAAATAAAAAAACAGAAAAAAGAGAAATAAAAAATTTAAATATATTTTTCATAAAATTAAGTTCTATTTATAAAATATGTATTAATAAACATCCAAATAGCATAAGAAGAAACTACTATAATCAAACCGATAATAGCATTAGTAATATTTTTTCTAGCACTTTTAATTTGGTCTTCATTTCCACCAGCAGTCATCCATTTAAAACCAGAAACAACTATTAAAACAATAAAAAGCACCCCCAATAAAGATAAGACCACATTCACAATTAAGCCTAAATTTGTTACTAAAGAATTTTCGTTAGTGGTCTCGGCAAAACCGCCAGCAGTGCCAACATTTTTTAATTTACCAACAATACCAGTTTTTTCTCCTGATACTTGAGCAAAAACAAAAAATGGTAAACATAAGATAAAAACCATCAAAAAAGATTGTAAAACTGCTTTAATATTTTTTTTATTCATATATATTTATTAATTTAATTTGTAAATATTTTAATCACAAAGTAAGAAATTGAGTATGAAAGTAAGGTAATCGCTAAACCAATAACTGCTCGCTTAATAATAGTTTGAGCTTTTTTTATTTTTTCTTCACCTCCACCAGCGGTCATCCACATAATTCCACCATAAAAAATAAAAATAATAAAAATAACACCCAATAAACCTAGCACTGCCTCAATAACTATAGCTACAAATGACTCAACTGTCGTTGCTTGATCGCCAGTAGCATATCCCATGTTTTTGGCAAACAGGCCAAAGCTCTTGCCTTTATTGACACTAAAAGCATCTGATAAATCGGCTTTAACTGGAAAAACTAAAACAAAGAATAAAAAGAAAAGAAAAGCACTATATAATATTTTTTTATTAATAATATTTTTCATAAGAATTAATTGATAGTTCCTTTTTGGGCAAAAATCGAAATAATAAAGTAAGAAATAGCATAAGCCATTAAAACTATTATTAAACCAATGATTGATTGGCTCATAATATTTTTGGCTCGCTCTATCCTTTTCTCACTACCAGCGGCAGTCATCCATAATATTCCACCATAAAACAAAAAGATCATAAAAGCTATACCAACGAGAGATAAAACTATTTGAATAATTTGTCCGATACCAGTATCAAGCGAATCTCCTCCAGAAAATACTTTTTGCTTAGTATGACCAGTTTTTTCAGCTGTCACCTTAAGACCTGAGCTATCTTCAAAAAAATTTTGTGCTAAAAGCGCCGAAACTGGAAAAAGAAAAAATAAAATCAAACCAAGATATTTAATTTTATGTAAAAATTTTTTAAACATAAATAAAAAAAATAATATGATTTAAAACTAAGTATTTAATATAATATTATATTAACAACAAAATCTCTAAAACTTATTTTATTCACAAGAACGAAGAAAACAAAAAAATCTTCTTAATTTTTATAATCCTATCCCCCTGGTTGTTCTAATTCTGGTGGTGGAGTCTGGGAACTCTCCTCAGATGATTGATTGCCAACTGGCTGAGCATCAGTTAAAGCTCCACCAACAAAAGCAGTAATAGCATAAGCGGCTAAAACAATAATCAAACCAATAATAGCATTAACTAATAAATTTTTAGCTTGTTCTACTTGTTTTTCACTTCCTCGAGCGGTCATCCATAAAATTCCACCATAAATAACAAGGGCCATAAAAAGCACCCCTAAAAAAGATAAAAGGGCACCAATAATGGAGCCAACTCGAGTTGATAAAAAAGCGCTAGCGTCAGAACCAATAGCCTTAACACTAAAAGCTTTATTTAATGTATCGCCACCAGCGGAAACAGTTTTATCTAAACCATAATTAGTGTCTTTAGCTAAAACCCCCAGTGGCAAAAAAGAAAAGAATAAAAAGGAAATTAAAGCTATTTTTATATTTTTTTTATTAATTTTCATATTTAATTAAAATTAAGTTCATTGCTATTAGCGCTTATCAGTAAACAAGTGCTAATAGCAATGATGCCTATTTTAGAAATAAGCATCAATACTTTTATTTTGTCGCATTAATAAGTTGTGTTAAAACAAAACGAGCAATTCCCCAGGCGGCTAAAATGATAACTAAACCAATAATACCAGCGCCTAATAATTTTTTAGCTTCTTTAACCTTATCTTCATTTCCTCCAGCAGTCATCCATTTAAAACCGCCTAATAAAACAATAATTACTGCAATAACCCCTAAAAACCCTAGAGCGGTATTTATTATTTGAGTAACAATACTGCGTGGATCTCGATTGCCTAAAACCAAGCCTTCACTGTCCTCCGTAGTTCCATCCAGGTGGCCGATACCAAAATCAGCATCAGCATTAACTGGAGTGATGCTTAAAAATGGAACGATAAATAAAGAAATAATGAATAAACTAATTAATTTTTTCTTCATAATTCACCACCTTTCTAGTTTTTTACTTTTAATAACATTTAATAACATTGTTGCCAACACTTATAAACAATAAATATCGGCAACAATGGTGCCTATTTTAGAAATAAGCACCATAACTTCCAAATTCGAGTTTAGAAATAAAATTTGATTGTCAAATTTTACCTTGTAGCCCTAATCAATTCATTTAAGGCAAAACGAGCAATTCCCCAGGCGGCTAAAATGATAACTAAACCAATAACACCAGCCCCTAATAATTTTTTGGCTTCGCCAACTTTATCTTCATTTCCTCCAGCGGTCATCCATTTAAAACCACCAAGCAATACGATACCCACAGCGATAACCCCTAATAATGTTAATAAAACATTAATAATTTGAGCTATCATGGTACGTGGGTCCTTATTTCCTAAGTTGATTCCCTCAGTATCAGCTTCAGTGCCATCAACAAAACCTAAACCAAAAATATTGTTTGGATTATTGCTAGTAGCACTAGCTGGTAAAGCTAAAAATGGAACAACTAATAAGGAAATAATGAATAAACTAATTAATTTTTTCTTCATAATTCACCACCTTTCTAGTTTTTAATTTTTAAATTTTTATAAAATAATTATATCATATATTCAAAAAATAGACAATATTTGTTATAATAAAAACAATGTTGCCTACTCTAATTTTAAAAAACAAAGCAAAACTAAAAAATTAAAACAAAATCAAAAAATGTTAAAAAAAATAAAATTTTATCAAGTTATTATTTTTCTATTTTACCTCTTATTTTTTGTATTATTATTAAAAAATTCATTTTCTTACCTAGACCCTGATCTTGGTTGGCATCTAAAAATGGGGGAGGATATTAGTTTAGAAAAAAAGGCTAATTATGTTAATTATTATAATTTTATCTTCTCAGAAAACGAAAATTATTGGCTAAACCACGAAACCCTATCTGACTTCTTATTATTTCAAGCTTATTCTAAATTTAGTTATCTATTTGTTAATATTGTCTTTGCTCTAATTATTATTTTAGCAATCTTTCTTTTAAATAATTTTATTGTTAAAAACCTTAGTCAGAATAAGAACTTTCTCCTCTTTCTTCTTCCCATAGAATTAATTGGCTTAAAAGCATCTTTGCCTCATTTAGGCGTTAGAATTCAAGAATTAAGCGTTCTCTTTCTAGTTTTATTATTTCTAATAATAGCAAACTTTGAAAAAGCAAGTCTTAATAATAAAAAAAATTATTGGAAAACACTATTTTGGCTAATTCCTCTTATTTGTCTTTGGTCTAATATGCATGCCGGATTTTTATTAGGTATTGCTTTATTGTTTTTCTATTTTGGTGTTAAATTAGTAGAAAAAATTATTAGTAATTACCCAAAATCAGGTCTTTATAAATTATTAAATTCTTTCTTATCTTTTAAAAAAGTCTTGTCTTATAAAAATTTACTAATTTTTTTATTATTTTCCATTCTGGCCGCCCTAAGCACTCTATTAAACCCCTATGGCTTTAAATTATTTCATCTTTTATTTGAATATAAAAATACGGCTTATTTAAGAATTATAACTGAATGGTTTCCACAACATTATTATCCTTTTATGTATTGGCAATTATTATATATGGGAATAATTGCTATGATTTTAATAGTCACTATTTTTTCTTCTAATAAAAATAAAAACAAAATATTAAATCTTTGGAATTTTTCTCTCACCTTATTATTTATATTTTTAGCCTTTAAATCAAAGAGACATTTCCCCTTATTATTTGTTGCCTCACTTCCCTTAGTCGCCCAATTTTTATTTAAAGATTTTGGTTTTCTTTTTGAAACAAAGGAAAAACAAGAAAAGAGAAAGAGTAAAACTATTATTTTTGTAAACACCTATTTAATTATTTGTTTTCTAGCTGTGATTGCTCTAATATTTCAAACCACAAAATTTACTAAAAATCCCTTTACTAGTTTTTGCCGAGAATATCCTTGTGCAGCTGTTTCTTTTATAAGAGATAATCCTGAATTAAATAAATTAAGATTATTTAATGAATATGCTTGGGGCGGCTTTTTAATTCATGAAAATCCTGAACAAAAAATATTTATTGATGGTCGACAACCGCAAAAACCCTTTAAAAATCATTCCTATATTGAAGAATATTTATTATTTCATAAAGAAAATGCTGGACAAGTAGAAGAAAAAATAGAAGAATATGATTTAGAATTATTTTTAATAAACGCTAATCAAACTTTTAAATTAAGCTGGTTAGACAAAAACTTATTTGGCTTAAAGGAAAGTGATTTTAAAATTAATACTAATTTTAGAGAAGCTCTGGAAGCAAACGAAAATTTAGAAAAAATTTATGAAGATCAAACTAGTCTTATTTATAAATTATATAAATAATTTAGATCATAAAAATGGAAATTAATTTTTTTATCCCCTCACGTAACGAAGAACAGCTTTTAGAGAAAAATTCTCTAAAACTTTTATATTTTTTAAATTCCAAAAATTATTCTTTTGCTTGGAAGATATTTTTAGTTATAAATGATTCTAGCGATAATTCAGAAAAAATAGCCCAAAAATTATCAAGTCAAGAAGAAAAAATAAAATATATTATTATCAAAGAAAAAGGGAAAGGTAATGCCATTAAAAGTTTTTTGGATCGTAGCGAGGCTGATTATAATATTTATATGGATGTTGACTTGGCCGTATCTTTAGAAAATATTGACGATTTATTAACAGAATTATTAAAAAAAAATAAAGATATTGTCATTGGTTCGCGTTTAAAAAAAGGAGCACAAACTGATCGTAGCTTTAATCGCGAAATAAGCTCTCGAATTTATATTTTACTTTCAAAAATTATTTTTAAACACCCTTTTTCTGACTTGCAATGTGGTTTTAAAGGTATAAAAAAAGAGGCTTGGCAAAAAATTGGCCATCTCATTCAAAATAAAAATTGGTTTTTTGATACTGAAATGTTGATTTTTGCCAAACAAAAAGGCTTAGAAATTGGAGAAATAGCGGTTGATTGGTCGGAAAATCGTTATGAAAAAAGAAAAAGTAAGATTAAGGTTTTTCGTGACTCTCTAGCTTTTATAAAAGAATTAATAAAACTCAAGAAAAGACTAAAAAAGAAATTTTAATTTAAAATATCTTTTAAATGTTGTAAATCAGCTACCTGATCCTTCTGATGTAGAAAAACTTCAATATAATCTAAACGACACTGATCAATAGAAAAGCCATGCTTTTGCGAATAAATAAGCATGGCTTTTTTTAATCTTTGTATTTGATCTTGTTTTAAGTTAATATCCGCTAAATTACTCGTCCGAGTTTTGACCTCACAAAACACTCGGCAAGAATTTGCCTGATCAAGAGCAATAATGTCAATTTCTAAACGACCTAAACGAAAATTTTTTTCTAAAATCTGATAATTATTTTTAAGTAAATATTCTTCAGCGATTTTTTGCCCTTGTGCTCCTACCTTTTGTCGATCATTCATTTTAGGGAAGATATTTTTTAAATTCCTTATCGCGACGACAATCTTCTTGTCGAGCTAAATATTTTTTTTGTTTATTATAAATAACAAATAAAGACCAGATCATAAAAATAAACCATAAAAGATACCAAAAACGAGCAGAAAAAAAACTAATCCTCTGAACTTCAAAAAATAACAATAATAAACCTAAAAACAAATTTAAAGAACAAAAATTATAGAAACTTTGAAATAATTTCTTTTTTTGAGTAGCCTTCTTTTTCAAAATAAGGAATAATATAGTCCCCAAAAGAAGAAGACTTAAAAAAACAATTAAAGCAATTCTCGCCGGAGCAATAAAAGCTGGGGGGTTAAAATTAAACCAATATTTAAAAGTAAATAAATTTGTCATAATTTTATTTTATTAATAATAAAGCGTAATGATATTTACCAGCTGGAAAATCTTCAACAATTTGCCAGCCCAAATCATCAGCTACCTCTTTTAAGATTTCTTTATTTAAACGCTTTTCTGGATTAATGTCAAATGGTGACTGCTTATCATCCCAGTCAACAATCAAAAGTCGTCCATCACGACGAAGCATTCTGTGAGCCTCCTTTAAAATTGCTCGGAAATCATTAGATTGTCCCAAAACTGATACCAATAAAGCCGCATCCAAAGAGCCGTCTTTTATCTTTATTCCTCGATGAAGCTCTAAATCACCCCAAACGGTCTCAATTTGATTTAGATTTTCCAAACTCGCAGTTCTTTTAATATTATCTAAATTTGATTTTATAATATCAACCGCGTAAATCTTACCGTGACGACCAATTCTTTTGGCTAGAGAAAAAACAAAATAACCAAAGGCTCCGCAACCCAAATCAGCAATTTTTTCAGAATCATTTTTGACAATTTTATTTAATAATAAATTAATGTCTATTAATATATTATTATTAACTAAACCCATATTTTTAAATTAATTTTAAATTTATTTATTTTAACGATGTTTTATCTACTTTCAAATAATATTTGACGAACCACTTCTTTTTCCCGACTATATTTTTTCTTAGCTGACACCACAATAATATTAACCCCTGATTTCAAATGAACTTCTTCTGCAAAAGAACCATCGCGTTCAATTAAAACTAAATTTCCGTTAATTTTTAATTCACTTTCAGGCTCAGTTTTTCCAATTACAGTAATATTATAATCAAAAATAATTTGATTATCTTGTGGCACACTTAATTCTAAAAAAGGAGCCGCAAAAATATTTTTAAAATAAACAAAAAGGTAAAAAAAACAAATTGCCACTATTAAAGAAATCAAAATGTTTCGCAAAACTTTTGGTAGAGATAGTAAATTTTTCCAATCAACAACTTTATTAAAAAAAATATTGCTCTCAAAATTTTGACCTCTGTTTTGTTCTTTAACAAATTCATTAACAATATTTTTGTGCCGAATGTTTAGATACTCTATATATTTTTTAAAGAATATTTTTCCATAAGCACCCCTGGGAAGCTCACGATAATTTCCCGCTTCAATCGCTTGTAAATATTTAATATTAATATTAATATCAGCAGCTACTTCCGATAAATCTAAACCTCGTTTTTCTCTTATTCTTTTTATGTAAGCACCAATGGAATCCTGATCTAAAGAAACTGTTCTTTTAGTAAAATCGGCCATAAATATTAATCTTATTTTTGTTCTGTATTTTTACTCTCCCCCTGTATTTCAATTCCGGTATTAGTCCAGTTTCCAATTTGACTCGGCTTCCCTTCTAAGGCTGAAATAACAAACCTAACAATAATATAACTGGTGAAAATAATCACTAGGCCAATAACCGCTGCCATAATAATACCTTTAGCTTGAGAAACTTTCTCACTATTTCCCGAAGAAATTAGCATCATTATTCCACCATAAACAAACATTAAAAGCGCTAAAGAACCAACGGTACCCAATATTATTTTAGTAATATTAATACCCGTTTGGACAAGGTCGTTTAGAGTATAATTTCCGGTATCATAAGCTTTTTTCTGCTCCCCTTTCATTGGGACAAGAGGCTCTATACTACCGCTAGCTAAAACTGGTAAAGAATCTATAACTAAAACTGAAAATAAGCACAAAATAGAAATTAATAAAAATTTTATCTTCATATATTTTAATTAATTTTAATTAACTGTTTGTTGAATACGACTAGCATATAAGTTAACAATATCTAATAATTTATTTTCCATATCAGCTAGGGCGGCATCAATCATTTCAGCAAAAAATTTTTCCATTAGATTAGCGTTTCTTCCCTTATACCAACTTCTAGCTGTTAAAGCTTGTTCAGCAAAAACACCAATTTCTAAATCATCTCTTTGTTTAGAGACCAAAGAACGAAGAGCCGATGGTTTCTTAGTTTTATTTAAATAAGAAGAAACATTTTCTCCGTTACTCATAAATTGAATAAAATTCCAGGCCTCATTAACATATTTGCTTTTTTTAGAAACAACCTCTACCCAATAATTAGCAAAGTTAACTGAAACATTGGAGCCTTCGATTTGTGGTAAGGGCGCAATCATAAAATTTAATTTAGGCGCCATAGTTTTAATAAGCGGTAAATGATAAGCATAACCAAACATAATAGCAGTTTTTCCAGAAGCAAAAGAATTAAGTGAATTTTCTAAATTATTATTCCAAGAATAAACTTCTTTGATTGGGTTGGCAAAATCGGTATAAAAACGTAAAGCCATCAAACCAGGATTATAATCACCACTTGGGGAATTGGCAGGAACTGTATTAAATAAAACCTGTCCTGAATCACTCATCATATTAGCTCCATTTTGCATCATTAAAACTGATAAGATATCGCTATATCTTTCAATATTGGTGCTTCCGCCTAAAGCCACTCCTGACTGCAAAACATTACCCTTTAAATCTTGTTTACTCATTTTCTTGACTGATTGTTGAAAATCTCTGTTCCAATATTTTGGTATTTCTACTATCCCAGCTTGATCAAATAAATTTTGATTATAATACATAGCTAAAGTATCAACTGAAAGTGGCAAACCATAAATTTTATCGTTAATCACAACATCTGAATAAACCACATCAACAAAGTTTTGCTTTAACTCTCTAAGATTTAAACTGCGCATTACTCTAGTTTCGGAAACTAATTCTTTTTTTATAGTGCCCTTACTAACCTCAAAAACCATGGTAGTTTGATTTGGCAGAGGCTCTATTTTTGATTCATATTTTTTCATCCAAGTATTATGAATGGAAAAAATATCTGGTCCCCGATCTTCAGCAAAAGCATTTAACAGCTCTTCTTCATATTCATCAAAACGAAGTTTACGATAATTGATAGTTATATAAGGATGTTGGGCATTATATTTAGCTATAATTTCAGCAAAATCATCTTGACCATCATAAACACGCCAATAATTTAAGGTTATTGGTTTAGTAACTTTTTCCACTGTTGGCGTTTTGCAAGCAGCTCCACTACTTAATAAAAAAACAAAAAGTAACA
Organism: uncultured Gammaproteobacteria bacterium; assembly: GCA_964440365.1. GTDB lineage: Bacteria > Patescibacteriota > Patescibacteriia > Patescibacteriales > UBA12465. The sequence goes on from CAYTRX010000008.1 coordinate 17,772, forward strand.
AAAGAATGCTTATTTTTTTCTTCATAAAAACAAGATTTTAATATTAATTATGTTCTCATTATAACATTTTTTCCAAAAAAAGTAAAAATCGTTTATCAATCAGGTCTCATTTTTATATCTATCTTAAGATAAGGTGTTTTATGCTACTTTATATCCGTCTTAAGATAGGGGTGTTTTATACTGCAAAGCCTCCGCGATATCAGAAAATGAAATATTTTCATCTCCACGTAAATCAGCAATGGTTCGTGCTATTTTTAAGATTTTAAAATAAGCGCGATTTGATAAATTCATTTTTTCCACTGCTTTTTGTAGAAGTTTTTCACTAGCTTGATCAATTTGACAAAACTTTTTTATTAATTCATTACTCATTTCCGAATTAGAAAAAATATTATTTAAGCAAAATCTTTGTCTTTGAATGGCTCTAGCTTTTTCTACTCTTTTTTTAATTGATTCAGAACTTTCCGCATTAGCTTGATCGCTAAGATTTTTAAAATTTACCCTAGGCACCTCAATAAAAATATCAATGCGATCATAAATCGGACCAGAAATCTTCTTATTATAATTAGCTAATTGAGCAGCCGTACATAAACATTTTTTATCTTTATCACCAAAATAACCACAAGGGCAAGGATTCATAGCAGCTACCAACATAAAACGAGCCGGAAAGCTAAGTGATTGAGCTGAGCGAGAAATATTTATCACGCCATCTTCTATTGGTTGACGCAAATTATCAAGTAAAAAACGAGAAAATTCACCTAATTCATCCAAAAACAAAACTCCTCGATGAGCTAAGGATATTTCTCCTGGACGAGGCCAAGATCCACCACCCAAAACTGACACTAAAGAAGCGCTGTGATGTGGTGAACGAAAAGGACGAAAATTAATTAAACTTCTATCCTCTAAACAAGCAGCCACACTATAAATTTTCGTGATCTCTAAAGCTTCATTTAAATTCAAATCAGGTAAAATTGAGACTAAGGTCTTGGCTAATAAAGTTTTTCCAGAGCCGGGAGGACCAAACATTAAAATATTATGAGAACCAGCGGCTGCAATTTCTAAAGCTCTTTTGGCTTGTTGTTGTCCTTTGATATCCTTCATGTCATATTTACTTTTTTTATTAGTAAAATTAAATTGAATTTTTTTAGCCGCCTTAATTTCTTTTTTATTTAATAAATGTAAATATAGCTCTTTTAAATTATTAACTGGAAAAACATCAACTCCATCTATCAAGCTAGCCTCGGCAGCATTGGCTTGTGGCAAATAAACTTTTTTAATATTTTTACTTTTTAAATATGAAACTAAAGCTAAAACACCATTTATTTTTCGCAAATCACCATTTAAAGCCAGTTCTCCTAAAAAAACACTTTGGGAAAAATCTTCCTTTAAATCACTTATTAAAGATAAAACGCTAATAGCAATTGGTAAATCATAAGAAGGACCTTGTTTTTTAAAATCAGCTGGGGCTAAATTAACTAAAACTTTTCTTTGCGGAAATTTTAAGCCTAAGCTTTTAATTGCACTGCGAACTCTTTCTCGTGATTCATAAACTGATTTATCGGGTAAACCAACAATTGAAAAGACGCCCAATTCACCACCACCTAAATCAGACTCAACTTCAATTAATTGTGCTTCTAAGCCCCATAAAGCAAGTGATAAAACTTTTTTGGACATATTATTTATTTTTTAATTATTTTATTTAGAGCGTTTAAATTATAAAAACACTATTAATAAAAAGATAGCAAAATAAAAATAAATAATAATAAAACTTTTCTTAAACTTCTGATAAATTCTTGTAAATTTTAAAATAAATAAAAATTTCTTAATAAATTAATATAAAAATATTAGAAAGTTTGAAAAAATATGTTCTTTTTTGTTATTTAGATTATGGATAAAAATTCCTTAATAACAAAAAACTCCGCGGACACGAAGTTTTTAAAAAATTTTAGTTAATAAATGTTATACTTATTTTAAATTTTCATCCATTTTAATACTGAGAAGCTTGCTAACTCCATCATTTCCCATTGTTACCCCATAAAGCACATTAGCCTTACGCATAGTAGCTCGATTATGAGAAATGGCAATAAATTGAGTTTTATTAGAAAGGTCATCCAAAATAGTGGCTAATCTATTGGAATTAGCTTCATCTAAAGCTGCATCAACCTCATCTAAAACTACAAAAGGAGCCGGATTAGCACTAATAATCGCACAAATTAAAGCAATCGCGGTTAAAGCTCTCTCTCCTCCAGATAACATGCTAACTGAAGATATTTTTTTTCCAGGTGGACAAGCAATAATATCAATACCGGAAAGACCAACAGCATTATGCTTCTTTAAATATTTGATTAATTTAATATTTTTTTCAGATTGAGAATTTTTATTCAAAGCTAATTGTTCACCACCCTCAGCTTCCCCATTTTTCTTTCCAGCTTCATTTTCATTGGTCTCGTCTTCTTTTAAGGGAATTATTTTAGCACTACCACCATTAAAAAGTATTTTAAAATATTCATTAAACTTTTCTGAAATGACCTTAAATTCAACTTCAAAACGTTCTTTAATAATAGCATCTAGCTCCACAATTAGTTTTTCTAAAGATTTAATAGTTTTATTTAAATCCTCTGTTTGATCAAAAAGAAAAGTAAATCTTTTTTGAGTTTCTTCATATTCTTTTTCAGTTTCCGGATCAATACCACCAATCATTTCTAATTGATTTTTAAGATTAGCAATCTCAGCTCTCAACTTATCATGATCCAAATCAGTTGCCACTTGATGTTTTTTAATTTGTTCTAAATTTAATTTATCTAAAGCAATATTATTTTCAACCTCTTCAATTCTGGTTTCTTCACGAGCTAAAGATATCTTATTATTATTTAAATCATAATTAATAGTAGCTAAACTTTTTTCCTGTTCATTAATTTCTCTTTGCAAATCAAATAAAAGTCTTTTTTTATTCTCTTGCTCTTGATTAAAGTTATCTAATTTTTCTTGTAAAATATTTAATTCTTTTAGGTTCTCTTTCTGAAAATCTTCGCTAGCTTGAAGCTCTTTGTTTAGTAAATCACGGCTAAGATCACTAGAAAAATCGGGTAAAAAAGCTTTATTAGATATTTCGGCAAACAAATCATCCAATCGGGCCTGAGTCTTAATTGATTTACTTTTTAAATTATTTAATTGAAAATTTAAATTATTTAAATCATGTTGTTGAGACTGTAAATCTCTTTGTTTTTCGGAAATATTCTGCCTAAAATCATCTAAATTGCTCTTGGCTAAATCAATATCAATTTTTATTTTGGCTATTTTTTGATTTAAATCTTCTAATTCTTTTTCTAATTCTTTTTTTCGATTTTGACTAGATGATAAATCTTCGCCAGCTTGATTAAGACTAATTTTTTCTTCAGTTTCAGCTATTTCTTTTTGTGAATTTTTTATATTCAAATCTAAAGATTTTAATTGATCTTCAGTGCGAGCAATTTGTAAACTTAGATCGGAAATCTCATCAGAAATTTTTTCCTTTTCCTGTTTTAATTTTAATATTTTATTATTAATATTTTCTAAATGATAGCGATAATTATCTCCCGAAGAAAATTGTAAAAGTTTTTTAATTTCCGTTTCAATTTCTAAAATTATTTTTTTTAATAAATCTAAACTAGAAAAATCATCTTGGGCCTCAATCTTTTTTATTAATCTTTTTAACTCTTCATTAATTTTCTGAATATTACTTGGACTTTCCTCAAGATTAACTCGATTTAATTCTTTTTCTAAATCTGAAATTTTGCTTTCTAATTCATCTTTAGTGTTTTTTAATTTATTTAATTTGATATTTTTTTGTTCTAGATTATTATTTTGCACTTCAAACTGATTAGTAAAATCCTGAACATCTTTTTTAAGCTCACTAAGACGAGAGTTCAAAAAAGAAAGATCAAATTTACCCTGTTTCTCTAATTTAATCTCCATCCAAGCTTCAATTTTAGCTAATTCACGATATTTAGCTTGATTATCTTGTTCTAAAAGCGCTAGACTAGCCTCTAAATCTCTTAAATTTTGCTCTTGATTACTATTTTTTAATTCTTCTAATTCAGTATTAAGGCTTTCTATTTTTTTATTCAAATCATCTCGCTCTGTTGTTAATTTTAAAATAATATCAGCGTCATCTTCATTCTGTAATTGATCTAAAGCACTCAAACAAAGAGAAACTTTTTCAATTTGTTGTCGAGCACGCTCTTGTTCTGATTTTAAAAATAAAAATTTCTTTTGTAGAGCATAAAATTCCTCCCCCAAAGTTTCGCCTTGGTTTAACTCCTCCATCTTCAATTTATTATTTTCTAAATCTTTTTCTTTTTCTTCACGACTTTGCTCTAATCCGGAAATATTTAATTTTAATTCACCTAAACGAAAATTAATATTCTGCCAAAGTTGACCATAATAATTTAATTGATTTTTATTTAAATCTTCTTCTAAAGTTTTTCTCTTTTTTAGTTTAGCAACTTGTCTAGTTAAGCTTTTAAGGCGAGGCTCAATTTCATTTAAAAGCATTTCTACCTTAGCCAAATTTTCCTGACTATTTTCCAGTCTATTTAAAGAAATATCTCTTTTAATTTGATATTGTTTCACCCCAGTTGCTTCGTCAAAAAACGATTTTCTTTCTGCTGGACTATTGTTTAAAAAATTCTCCACCATTCCTTGTCCAATAACACTATATGTCTTTTGACCAAAATTAGCCTTCGCCAAAAAAATCTGAATATCGCTCAACCTAACTTTATTATTATTAATTAAATATTCACTTGAGCCATCACGAAAAATACGGCGAGTAATAGTTATCTCGGGCAATAATAAAAGGGTATCAATTCTATCACCTTCGTTGTTAATTTTATGATCGAAAGCCGGGTGATCTTCTGCTTCATTGAGCTCTTCTGAAATTTCAGACTCTTTTGTTTTTTGTGGGACCGAAAAAGAAGCATCTTCATTGTTTAAATAAAGAGAAACTTCGGCCATATTCAAACGACTCTTGCGATCAGATCCAGAAAAAATTACATCCTCGCTTTTTCGACTACGCAATAATTTAACACTTTGTTCCCCTAAAACCCAACGAATAGCATCGGCGATATTGGATTTACCAGAACCATTGGGGCCGACAATAACACTTATCCCTCTTTTTTTGCCATCAACAAAACCAGAGAATAATAATTTATTCTTATTAGCAAAAGATTTAAAACCTTGAATTTCTAGCTTTTCTAAATACATAAGAATTATTTAAAATATAAAACCGCTAAATGCATAGGCTTTTAGCAGTATTAAGCTCTGATTTTATTATACAAAAAAAATAATTTTAAGGCAATTAATGGGATAAATTAAAAACATAATCTGAAATTGGGTTTATAGACCAAACAAAACACCCGCTCAAGGGCGGGTGCTTTGTTTAAAGGAAAAAGCTTTTATTTTTTAGCGCTTTTCTTTTTTGCTACCGGTTTTTTAGCAGCTGTTTTTTTTGCTGCTGGTTTTTTAGCAACTTTTTTTACAACTTTTTTTGTTGTTTTTTTAGCAACCGGTTTTTTAGCAACTTTTTTTACAACTTTTTTTGTTGTTTTTTTAACTACCTTTTTTACAGTTGTTTTTTTCTTTGCTACTGGTTTTTTAGTAACCACTTTTTTTGTTGTTGGTTTTTTCTTTGCAACTGGTTTTTTAGCAACTGCTTTTTTTGCTGCTGGTTTTTTAGCAACTTTTTTCATATTCAAAAAAATTATTTATTTTTAGAAATAGGAACCGACCAATTCCTATAAAAGTCTATCTTAATTATACCATAAAAAAAATAAAGCAACAATAGTTTTTTGCAAAAAAATATTTTTTTAAAAAAATTCTACAAGGTCTGAAATTGAAATATTATTTTCTTCACAAAAATTTCCTGGCAACTCTAAAACTTTATCAACCGGAACTGAGGAACTATATAAAATTTCTTGTTGGTCTTTAGCGAAAGGAAGATTTTGATAAATATCAGTGATTCTATTTTCATCAATAAAGACAATATCTAAACTAAAATTCATATCACGCATAACAAAGCTTCTTTTCTGTTTATCAGGAAATAAAAAAAGCATTCCAGAGTAAGGAGCTAGACCCGATCGATGACTGAGTCCACGATATCGCTCATAATTTGAATCAGCAATTTCTAAATCAATCACCACGCCCTTAATTCGTGCTTGAGAAAAAACTTCCTTCTCTTTTTTGCTTATAAAATTTAAAATAATAAAAATTATAATAGCAAACAAAAGAAAAAGTAAAATAAAAAATATTTTTCTTTTAACCTTCATGTGCTTTTTATTTTTATTTGGAAAAATATTTTAATTCATATAGGCTTCCTGAATATATTGCTGGACCATTCTTTCTGTATTAAAATATGAAGCATTAATAGCAACAGTATGACGCATAGTTTCGCGCCACTTAGTTGGCTCATGATAATAACGAGGTAAAATTCTTTCGGCTAAACGAAAATATAAATTATCGGCATCTTCTCTATCTTGATTTTTTTTATTTTCATTTGCTCTTCGACCACCAATCGCCCAACCAGTTTTTCTATTAATAAAACCTTCTACCCACCAACCATCAAGTGTACTAAAATGAGGCACCGCATTATGAGCCGCCTTCATTCCACTGGTACCTGAAGCTTCATTTGGTGGAAGCGGAGTATTAAGCCAAATATCAACACCAGATATAATCAACTTAGCTAAATCCATTTCATAATTTTCAATAAAAACTATCTTAATTTGATCTTTATACTTTTCTTTTATTTCATGAATTTTTTTAATTAATTTTTTACCATCAAGATCACGAGGATGAGCCTTGCCAGCATAGACTATTTGAATTGGTCCAACATTTTTATGAATTCTCAATAACTCTTCCATATCATAAAATAAAAGCCCAGCTCTTTTATAAGCAGTAAAACGACGAGCGAAACCAATGGTAAAAACATTTAAATCTAATTTAATATTTTGCTTTTTATAAATATAATCTATTAATTTCTTTTTAGCTTTTTGATGAGCCTCCCAAATTACTGATAAAGGAATATTAAAAGCATTGCGTAAAGATTGATTGGATTGACGCCAATTAGGAATATATTTATCATAAAGCTTTTTAAATTCATCGGAAGTCCAAGTTTCCGAATGAATACCATTGGTAATAGCATGAATTGGAAAATCAGGAAACATTTTTCGTGAAACAATTTTATGACTCAAAGCGACACCATTAATATACTTGCTAAAATACAAACCAACTCGGGTCATGTTAATTTCATTATTTACAACTAAATTTTCTAAGGCATAAGGAAAATTTAATTGATATTTTTTAAAGAAATCCAAAGAAAAAACATCATGACCAGCACTAATTGGAGTATGAGTAGTAAAAACACATTTGTTTTGAACATCCTTGATCCGATCTTTAATACTTTTTTTCTTTGAATTTAAAAATAATTCAACCGCCGCTAAACTACCATGTCCCTCATTAATATGATATTTTTTAATATTTTTATAACCCAAAGACTTTAAGATCTTAACCCCACCACGACCCAAAATAATTTCTTGCATCAAACGATATTCTTTATCAGCATTATATAGCTGTCCACTTAATTTTTGATAAATTTCTTTATTGTCTTTAATTTTGGTGTCCAAAAGAAAAACTGGCAATAAATGTCCGGTACGACCCTTGATAATATATTTCCAAACTCCAACCTTAACATTGTCCTTGCCAATTTTTAGAGAAATCTCATTTTTTAATTTTTTTAATTTTTTAAAATTATAATTAACTGGCACTTCAATTTGTTCTCCAGTCTTAGAAATTTTTTGTCTAAAATAACCTTGATCATTTAAAAGAGTAATACCAAGCATCGGAACTTCTAAGTCAGCGGCTGACTTCAAGGTGTCACCAGCCAAAACCCCTAATCCACCGGCGTAAGTTTTGATGTCGGTCTCTAGAGCAATTTCCATGCTTAAATAAGCAACTTTTGTTTTTTCAGTTTTTATCATAAGCTATACAATTAATTTTATTTTTATTAAATAATAATTCTAATATCTAAAATTTTTATACCTCGACCAACCGGAAGAAGTAATAAGGGATTAATATCAATTTCTTTAATCTCCGGAAAGTCTCGCAATAATTGAGCAAAACGTAAAGTGCATTCAAGCAAAGCTGCTTGATCAAGTTTTTCTTGTCCACGAAAACCATCTAATATTTTTTTAGCTTTCAGCGAATCAATCATTTTATAAATATCGTTTTTTCCTAAAGGATTAACACCAAAAACAAAATCTTTCATTAATTCCACATAAATTCCGCCTAAACCTAACATGACAGCCTGCCCTAAACCAGGATCTTTAACACTGCCTAAGATTATCTCTAAACCATCGTCTTTAATCATCTCAGAAATTAACACGCCATCAATTTCAAAGTCAGGATATTTTTGTAAAATATTTTTTATCATTTCATCAAATTTATCACCTACCTCTGACGGAGCAACATCTAAAATAACCCCTCCGTAATCACTCTTATGTAAAATTTGTTTAGAACTTATTTTTAAAACAACATTTTTACCAATTTTCTGAGCAATTTTTTCTGCCTCTTTTCTGTTTTTAGCTAAGCCTGAAGGAATTATTGGTAATTTATAGGCCTGCAAAACCTTGGTAGCTAATGCTTCGGGAAGAAAACTTAAACCATCAACCTTGGCTTGATTTAAAATCTTAGCTACAAGCTCTTTATTAACATCCTTAAAATCTTTAATTTTTTCTTTTTTAATTTTAGTATTTTGATAAAAATTTTCTAAAACGGACAGGGACTTAACAGCGGCTTCAGGATATGAATAAACAGCAATATTATTTTTTTGTAAAAATTTAATAGAATTATACACCAAATTCTTCCCCATAAAAACAACCGCTAGTGGTTTTTTACATTTTTTATAATTTTTCAAAATAACTTCGGCAGTTTTTTCAATCTCGGTATTTGATTGGGGAGTTAAAATTAGTAAAACTGAATCAACATTTTTATCATTTAAAACAGTTTTTAAAGTGTAATCGTATCTTTCAGCTAAAGCATCACCTAAAACATCAATTGGATTGGCGAGACTAGCAGCTTTTGGCAAAAATTGCTGTAAAGATTTTTTACTAGCAACACTAAGCTTAGCCAATTTTAAATTAGTCTCAGCTAAAGCATCAACAGCCAAAACGCCTGGACCACCAGCATTGGTAATTATAGCCACCCGACTAGCTGACTGAATCTTGTTATTAGAAAATATTTTTATATAATCAAAAAACTCTTGTGAATTATTGGCTCTAATAATTCCTGCTTGGCGAAAAAGAGCTTCATAAACTGAATCATTTCCGGCTAAGGCTCCAGTATGAGAAGCCGTTGCTCTAGATCCAGCTAAACTTCGACCTGATTTTAAAATAATTAATGGCAAAGGATTAGGAGTAACGCTTAAAGCTCTAGCTGTTTGAATAATCTTTTCACTATTATTTAAATGTTCCGCATAAATAGCAATAGTTTTTGTTTTATTATCATTTTTTAAATAATTAATAATATCCAACTCATCAAGCACAGCCTTATTACCAATACTAATAAATTTAGAAAAGCCCAAGCCTAAATCATCAGCTGCATCTAAAATGGCTGAGCATAAAGCCCCACTTTGTGAAATAAGAGAGATGTTTCCTGGCTGAGGAGAAAAAGCCGCAAAAGAAGCATTTAAATTTATACTTGGATTAAGAATACCCAAACAATTAGGACCAATTAAGGCAATATTATTTTTCTGGCAAATTTCCTTAATTTTATTTTCCGCCTCAATATTTCCAATTTCCTTAAAGCCAGCCGAAATAATAATTACTCCTTTTATATTTAATTTAGCAACGCTTTCTAAAATACTCAGGACAATTGGAGCTGGCACTACAATAATTACTAAATCAATTTTACCAGAAATACTCTCTAAATTGGGATAACATTTTAAATCTAGAAGTTTATTTGTCTTTGGGTTAACTGGATAAATTTTTCCTGAAAAACCATTAATTACATTTTTTAAAATATCATTGCCGACGCTTCCTTCTCGGGTTGACGCACCAACAATGGCAATTGATTTTGGTTTAAACACAAAATCTAAATTTGACATAAATTTATATTATTTATTTTTTAATTAATACTTATACCATAGCATAAATTAAAGCATAAAAAAACCCTAAATTAAAAACCCACACTGTTAGTGTGGGTCGATAGGCACGTATCGAAAAGCTAAAAAATTTTATTTATCAAAATAGGCTTTGCTTTAAATCAAGCAAAAAATAACTAATAACCATTAACCTTATTTCTGGTTATTAGTCCAAGTGCTGGTTACTTTGGAATAATAAAATAAATTTTTCTTTTAAACATAAAAACAAAAATTAAAAATATTATTAAAATCTATAAAAATAAATTTTAATAGAAATATATTAATATAAATAAATAATACTTGATTAATTTATGTTATATAAAAAATAATAATTTTTCGCAACAAAAAAATCCCGTTTTAGGTACGGGATTATTTTTAAAATAAGAGGGTGGCTAGAGGGAATCGAACCCTCACTTTCGGGACCACAACCCGACGTTCTAGCCGCTAAACTATAGCCACCATAAAAATTTTAAAAAATTATACTCGATAAAAATAAATTTTATTTTTACCATCCTTTAAGATTCTTTCTGCCTCAAAATTTTCCATGGAAAAACAATAACTAATAATCAGAGTTCCAGGACGACATTCTTCCTTTATTTTTTTTCCTAATCTAGACATTATTTTTTGACTTAAAAAACAATAAATTACATCGGCTTCCTTTAAATTAACTTTAAATAAATCTTTTCTAAATATTTTTATATTACTATTAATTAAAGATAATTGAATTCTGGATAAAAAATAAGGCCACCATGATTTTTCAAAACCATATAATTCTGTATTGCCAAATTTTTCCTCTATTGCTCGTAAAAAACCAGCCTTACCTGAACCTAATTCATAAACCTTTTCTTTGCCATTTAAATTTAATTCTTTGATAATAAGTAAAATCGCTCGAAAACTAGTGGAAATAAAAGGAGCAAAACCTCGAAACACAATCTCGTAAAATTGAATAATAGCAAAAATCAAAATAACAAATAAAATCACTTGAATTAAAATAAGAAGATATAACATAATTGATTTTTTTAATTATTAAAATTAATGAGATAGTGCCCCCGCTAGGAATCGAACCTAGATATCCAGCTTAGAAGGCTGACGTTCTATCCATTGAACTACAGGGGCTTGATATAAATTAATGTACCAAAACAAGAAACAAAAGTCAATAAAAAATATGCTTAAACTTTCCTTTTTTTCTCTTTTTTTATATACTTTAAATATGAAAATAATTTATACAAAAAACGAAAAAGAAACAAAAAAAACAGCTTTTAATTTGGCACTTAATTTTAAGGGTGGCGAAATTTTAGCTCTTCAAGGCGAACTAGGATCAGGAAAAACAAGTTTTACCAAAGGCATTGCTCAGGCTTTAAATATTAAAAAAAAGGTCTGTAGCCCAACCTTTGTAATTTTAAATCAATATCAAGTTAAATCTAGATTAAATAAAAATATTAAATTTCTTTATCATATTGATGCTTATCGCTTAAAAACAAAAAGAGATTTAGAGAATATTGGTTTTTTTGACATTATCAATGACCCAAAGAGCCTTATAGTGATTGAATGGGCAGATAAAATAAAAAAATATTTACCCCCAAAATCAATTTGGCTTAATTTTTCTATTATTAAGTCGAACGATTCCGGCTTAGCGGGACAAAGAAAAATAGAAATTTTTAGCTAATTTAATTTTTAAGTGAACCTGAGTTTATTTTTTTATTTTGAAAAAATATTTTAAAAAAGATTATATACAAACACGCCATACTAATCATAACATCAGCTAAATTCAAGATATTAAGATTGAAAAAATTTAAATAATCAATTACATAAGAATATTTAAAACGATCAATTAAATTACTAAGAGCCCCTAAAATAATAGAAAAAAGGGCCAGAAATTCCGAATATTCTTTTTTAATAAATAAATAACAACAATAAATAATAAGAACTATTAACAAAATAATTATGATTAGCTTTAAATAAGGGCTAGGGAAAGCTAGGGAAAAGGAGATGCCCTTGTTGGGATGAAAAGTAAAGCTAAGAATATTTTTAATTAAAGAAATATCAGTATCTAAATTTTTGGCTAAAAATTTTAAATATCGATCTAAAACAAAAAACATAAGCACCGAAATAATAATGCTTATGTTTTTTATTTGCCAAAAATTTTTATAATTATTTTTTTTCATCAAAAATTTTTGCTTTATTCACTCTCCTGCAATTTTGTCTTACAAGCTACGCAAGAACTAGCAGTTGGTCTCACGGCTAGTCTTTTTTCTCCAATTTCGGAACCACAATACTTACAAATTCCATAAGTACCAGCCTCAATTCTAGCTAAAGCTTTATCAATATCAGTGATTTTCTTTTCTATGTTTTCTTGACTACCGATCATCGTAGTAAATTCAGCGACTTCTTGGGCATTTTCATCAGCTTTATCACCAAATTCTGGAAAAATACTTGATTGTCCATCTAATTGATTAGCATCTTTTTGAGAAATAGCTTCTAAACTTTCTAAGGCCTGTTTCTTTTCTAATAATAAATTATTCTTTATTTTTTCTAAATCCAGTTTTTCTTTTTTATTTGTATCCATTGACATTTTTTCTGTCATACAGTTTTTTATTAAAAATTAAAACATTGATTTTTCAATCAATTTTTATATTATATTATATAACATAAAAAAAGTTTTGACAAGTCTTAAAAAATTTGTTATGATTTTCTTGTTTTCCATAAGGAGTGGTAGCTCAGTTGGTTAGAGCGCCTGCCTGTCACGCAGGAGGCCGCGGGTTCGAGTCCCGTCCATTCCGCTCTTTGCGGGTATCGTATAATGGCTTTTATGTCAGCCTTCCAAGCTGAAGATGGGGGTTCGATTCCCCCTACCCGCTCCCAAATATTGCCCTGAAAAACTAAATGTTTTACAGGGTTTTTTATTATATTATGTAATAATTGCGAAAAAGATAGTCTTTTGTTAAAATATAAATATAAAAATAAAAAATTAAAAATAAATATGAGCTCAGCCATAAAAAATAAAAATACTAAAGGAAAATATTATCGCCCCCAAACAATTAAAACCGTTTCTCGTCAATCTTTAAACTCAAGACCAAATTTACGTTCTTATAAAAAAGTAAAAGCAACTAAAAAAAGAACGGGTCATAAAAACCCAATCAAGGCCCTTCTTTTTAATAGATCCTGTCTTAAGTTTTTCTCAACTTTATTTATTTTAGGAATTATTGCGATTATTATTTTTGTTTCCGTTGTTTCTCGCAATATACCAAACCCTAATCAATTAATTGATCGAGAAATTGCTCAAAGCACCACTATTTACGATCGAAGTGGAGAGCATATTTTATATGAATTTCATGGTGAAGAAAAAAGAACCTTAGTAAAGTTAGAAGATGTTCCTGCTTATGCTGGACAAGCAACAATTGCGATTGAAGATAAAAACTTTTATAAACATAAAGGTTTTAGTGTTTGGGCAATGTTTAGAACACTAGTAACCAATATTTTATATAATCAAAAAGCTGGTGGCTCAACCCTAACACAACAATTTGTAAAAAACGCCCTCTTAACTTCTGAAAAAAAATTCTCTCGCAAAGTTAAAGAAATTATTATTGCTCAAAAAATTGAAAAGAAATTTAATAAAGATGAGATTTTACAAATGTATTTAAACGAAATTCCTTATGGTTCAAATACCTACGGAATTGAAGCTGCTAGTCAAAAATATTTTGGTAAATCCGCTAAAGATATTAGTTTAGCTGAAAGTGCTGTTTTGGCTGCCCTACCTCAAGCTCCAAGTAGATATTCGCCTTATGGACCTAACAAAGATTTATTACTTGGTCGTCAACAATATATTTTAAATTTAATGGAAGAACAGGGATATATTTCAGTAGAAGAAAGAGATCGGGCTAAAGCTGAGGAGGTAAAATTTAAAGGACCAGAAACCAATATTATTGCCCCTCATTTTGTGATGTATATTAAAGAAATTTTATCAGAAAAATATGGCGAAAAAGAAATTGAACAAGGTGGTTTTAAAATTTATACTACCTTAGATTTTGAAAAACAAAAAATAGCTGAAGAGGCCGTTAAAAAACAAGCTGAAATAAATGCTAGTAAATATAATGCTAATAATGCTGCTCTTGTTGCTATTGATCCAAAAACTGGTCAAATTTTAGCGATGCTTGGTTCAAAAGATTATTTTAATCAAGATATTGATGGTCAAGTTAATGTTAGCGTAAGATTGAGACAACCTGGATCATCTTTAAAACCTTTTGTTTACGCGGCCATGTTTAAAAAAGGCTATACTCCTGATACTATTTTATATGATGTAATAACTAATTTTTCTACTGGCACACCTTATGAACCAAGAAATTATAATGGTCAAGAATATGGCCCCATCTCAGCTCGTAAAGCTTTAGCTGGCTCTTTAAATACTCCCGCTGTTAAAGCTCTATATTTAGCTGGAATAAATAATGTTAGTGCTTTAGCTAAGGAAGCTGGGTATACAACCTTGGATAATCCCGAACAATACGGCTTATCTCTCGTTTTAGGAGGAGCTGATGTTAGGATGATTGAACACGTTAATGCTTATAGTATTTTTGCTCGAGAAGGTGAAGTTAACTCTATTGCTAGTATTTTAAAAATTGAGGATAAAAATGGCAAAGTGATAGAGGAATGGCAAGCAAAAAAAAGAAATGTTTTTGACGCCAATATTTCAAGAATGATTAATAGTATTTTATCAGACAATTCAGCTCGAAGCTTTATTTTTGGTGAAAAAAATAATTTAACTATCCCCGGAAGAACAGTGGCAGTTAAAACTGGTACCACCAATGATTTTAAAGATGCCTGGACAATTGGTTATACTCCTTCAATTATTAGTGGAGTTTGGGTAGGTAATAATGATAGTTCAAAAATGAATAGTGGCGCTGATGGGAGTGTGGTTGCCGCTCCAATCTGGAATGAATTTATGCGAAAAGTTTTAGAGGGCACTCCTAATGAAACTTTTAAGGAACCAGAAATTAAAAAAACCGGAAAAGCAATAATTGATGGCGAATTAATCGGCCGAACAATTAAAATAAATAAAGAGGACGGCAGTATTGCTACCGAAAATACTCCTGACGAATTAATTGAGGAAAAATTTTTTCCTGAACATCATTCTATTTTATACTATGTTAATCCAAATGACCCCCTAGGAGAAAATCCCAAAAAACCAGAAAAGGATCCTCAATTTGCTTTATGGGAGAATCGAGTTTTAGAATGGGCTAAGAAAAAAGACCCAGATTATAACCCTGATATTATTAATCAAGCTGATAATTTATATAATCCTGAAAATAAACCGATTTTTGAAATTATTAATTTAAAAAATAATCAAACCATTGAGAATGAATTTTTTAATGTAAAAGTAAAAGCCAGCGCCCCTCGAGGAGTTAATAAAATTGAATATTATATTAATGATAATTTATTAGAAAGAAAAACATCCTTTCCTTTTGATTTGGAAAAAAATATTTCTTTCTTAGAAAATGCTTATTATACTTTGAAAGTAAAAGTTTGTGATGATGTTTTAAATTGTTCTGAGCAGTCATTAAATTTTAATTTACTATTATCTAATAATTCTAAATTGCCAATTAGTTTAAATTTAAACTCTCCTTTTAGTGGTAGCAATTTTGATCAAGCTGATTTTCCAGTAAATATACAAATGTTTTCAACTAATCCCGAACAAATCACAAAAATAAATTTAATTTTAGAAAGCGAAAATGGAAAAAGAGAAATTATAAAATCAACTAATGAAATTTTAGAAAAAGAAATAAATATGTTTTGGTTAGATAAACCAGAAGAAGGGGCTTATAAAATTTTTGCTGAATTTTTTGACTGGAATGATAAGGCTCGAGAAACCAACAAGATAAAAATAAATATCAGATAAGAAATTTTTTAAATATTTTTATAAAAAAAATCATTAGTATAAGCTGTGGTTTATAAATATAATTTTAAATTATGGTTTTAATATAACATTATTAGCGTTTCTTATATAATTAGTATATAAAGTTTTACCACTAACAACCAAATCCTTCCAGTCTGTTAAATCAGCTGAGTTAAGAA
>CAYTRX010000009.1:0-33171 GCA_964440365.1 uncultured Gammaproteobacteria bacterium
CGCCCAGCAGGATTCGAACCTGCGACCTTCTGCTTAAAAGGCAGCTGCTCTACCAGCTGAGCTATGAGCGCAAAACAAAAACAAATCATAAAGATATTTATGATCAATTTAATTATAAATAAAAAAAATGTTTTTGGCAAGAGCTAAAATCAATTTATTAAAATAGTGGATTATTAGTGGATGATTAGTGGATGAATAAGAAAAAAATAACTTGAAAAATAATAGTAACTAAGATATGATATAGGCATGTCAGAGCAAAAACAAAACATCGTTGAAAGAATACCGCCGCAAAATATTGAAGCGGAGCAATCATTGCTAGCTTGCTTAATGTTAGATAAGGAAGCTATTTTTAAAGTTGTTGATATTATTAAAGCGGAAGATTTTTATCATAATAGTCATCAACATATTTTTGAAGCAATGATAGAGCTTTTCAATAATCAAGAACCAATTGACATTATCACTCTTTCCAATCGCCTAGAGGAAAAAAAATTAATCAAAGAAATTGGTGGACGCACTTATCTAGCTCAATTATCCAATGCTGTTGCTAGTTCAGCTAATACTGTTTATTATGCCAATTTAATTCAAAAAAAGGCAACCTTGCGTCGCCTACAAATTTCCGCTAGCGAAATTATGGACATGAGCTTTGAAGAAGAAAGAGAGATTGATGAAATATTAGACCAAGCTGAAAAGAAAATTTTTAGTGTCTCCCGCAAATATCTTAAAAATTCTTTCTTAGGAATTGACACCTTATTAAGTGAAGCTTTTGAGAGAATTGACGAACTACACAAAAAAAGTGGCAATTTACGTGGTCTATCTACTGGTTTTTACGACCTAGATAATTTATTGGCTGGTTTACAAAAATCAGACTTAATAATCTTAGCAGCTCGTCCGAGTGTCGGTAAAACTTCCCTCGCCCTAGATATTGCTCGCCAAGCAGCAATTAAAAATAAAGTGGGGGTCGGAATTTTCTCTTTAGAAATGGGAAAAGAACAATTAGTTGATAGAATGCTCTGTGCTCAAGCCAATGTTAATCTTTGGAAAATGCGTACCGGAAACCTATCTGACAAGGAAGAAGATAATGATTTTACTAAAATCGCTGAAGCAATGGGCTATCTATCAGAAGCACCAATATACATTGATGATTCCCCTAATGTTTCGGTAATGGAAATTCGAGCTAAATGTCGCCGTCTACAAGCAGAAAAAAACTTAGGTTTAATCGTCATTGACTATTTACAATTAATGGAAGGGCGAGGAAAATATGGTGATAATCGCGTTCAAGAAATTTCTGAAATTAGTCGTGGTTTAAAAGGAATTGCGCGTGAATTAAATATTCCAGTTTTAGCCTTAGCTCAGCTCTCTCGAGCTGCTGAACAACAAAGCGGACCTTCTATTCCCCGCCTATCTCATCTGCGTGATTCTGGATCTATTGAGCAAGATGCTGACGTTGTAATGTTTATTTACCGCAAAGCTACTGACCGAGCCTTCAATGTTAATGACCTAGCTATTGATGAAAGATATAAGGCCGAAATTCATATTGCTAAACATCGCAATGGCCCAACCGGCAAGATTGATCTTTTCTTCTCTGAAGAAACAGCTAGCTTTAAAAATATTAGTAAAAAAAGTGATGAGTAATTTAAAAAAATAACAAATAATTTAATAATATAATTAATTTCAAAACTATGTTTAGTAAACTAAAACAAATAAAAGATTTACGTAGCCAAGCCAAAAGTATGCAAAATGCTTTAGCTGACGAAAAAATAGAATTAGAAAAAAACGGCATCAATTTAGTAATGAATGGAAATATGGAAATCAGTGAATTAAGTATTAATAACGATCTAAGCAAAGAAGACATCGCCCGAACCTGTAAAGATTTATTTAACGATTCTATCAAAAAAACCCAAAGAATTATGGCTAAAAAAATGCAAGAAATGGGTGGTTTTCCTGGTTTAAACTAAAAACATGCCCATTGATTATCCTAAATCAGTAGAAAATATTATCAAACACTTCTCTTTTTTACCGGGAGTAGGACGCAAAACAGCAGAGCGTTATGTTTTTCATTTATTAAAACAAAAACCTGAACAGATAAAATTATTTGCTAAACATTTAAACGAATTAAGCGAGGGTTTTAAATTCTGCCAAAAATGTTTAGCCCTATCAGAGCAAAACATTTGCTCTATTTGTGCCGATCCTCAAAGGGCAGAGAATATACTTTGTATTGTGGAAAATTTTCAAGATCTTTTAGCTATTGAAAATACTAAACAATATCAGGGAAAATACTTTGTTTTAGGTGGTCTAATAAATACTATTGATAAAATAGGTCCGGAAGATTTAAATATCAAAGCTTTGGTAAAAGAGCTTAATATTAAATTAAAAAAGGTTAAATCATTAGAAATTATCCTAGCTCTCTCCCCCACCATGGAAGGCGAAGCTAGCTCACTGTATCTACAAAAAATACTAAAGAACCCTAAAATAAAAATCAGTAAACTGGCCCGAGGTCTATCCAGTGGAGCTAGTCTTGAGTATGCCGATGAATACACCTTGTCACATGCTTTAAAATTTCGTAATAAAATTCCTTAAAATAAGCAAATATTTAACTATTTAAACCCTATAAAACTACAATTTTATAGGGTTTTCTTGTTTTTAATTCCCTAAAATGCTATAATAAAAATAAGAAAACCTTGCTTATTATCAAGTTTTGGAACAACAATTTTAGACTTTTTCCTATTTATGACCGTGGTCATAAGTATAAAAGTTGAGGCAAATTTATTTAAAGGATTTTTAAAATGGTTCGTTCTGTTTTTTCTAATTTTTAAATAACTCCGTGTAAACGGAGACTCGTAACGAGTTTTGCCAAAATCTTGATAAATAAAGTGAGGTTTTTTTATTTAAAAAATACTTTAAAATAAAACTTATTTTAAAAAGTTAAATAAAAAAACGCCAGAAAGCTCGCAAGAATACATCTTTTATTATCTAAATTATGAATGAAAACTCCCTAATAAAACAAAAAACAGAGTTGTAAAACCCTGTTTTTTTATTTTAGACTGTTCAATGCTATATTTTAGCAATCTTAACCTGAGTATAATCTTGACGATGACCAAGTGTTCTCTTATAACGAATTTTATTTTTGTACTTAACTACTAAAATTTTCTTACCTCGTCCTTCGCCCAAAATCTCAGCCTCTACTTTTTCCCCTAAAGATGGTTGACCAATTTCAACATTAGAGGCATCAGTATCAGCGATTAATAAAGTGTCAAATTTTACTTTTTCTCCAGCTTTTAAAGGAATTTTATCTACCTTTAAAACATCGCCTTCTTTAACCTTATACTGCTTTCCACCAGTTTTAATTACTGCAATTTTTGCCATATTTTTTGAATTTCTATCATCTCAGCAAGCCTGAGAGCTAAAATTACTTAATATTTAATAATATTATAATATCAAACTATTTATAATTGTCAATAGATTGCGCTAATCCGCATCATTTTGATTATTTAATTTTCTAAATATCCTCTAACTTATTTATTAATAATTTATTACTTTATCTTCTTATAAACAAAAGCACGATAAAGTAAAAAATTCCAAATCGTAGCTAAAATAATATTAGAAATTCTAACTAATAAGTAATTTTGCTGGCAAATTTCGCCAAAAAAATACATCCAAAAAACGCTAATAATATAATTAAATAATGCTAATTGGGTATATCTGAGTATTTGCCTAGCTAAATCGCCTTTAACTCGAAAAACAAAAACCTTATTTAAAGAAAAAACATAAAAATAAACAATGATTTGATTAATAATAACAGAGGCAGTTAAGGGAAATTGAAAAATTTCTACAAAAAGAAAAAGACTTAATAAGTCTAACAAAACAGAGGTAAAGCCAACCAATAAATACTTTAAAAATTCTTTATTAACAACCTTTAATACCAATTTTTTAAATTTATTTTTCTTCGTGATATTCATTTTCCGTATTAATTTGCCACAAAGCGCTTTTATCTTTAATGTTATTAATTATATTATCAGCCGCTACTAGTCCTGTTAAAATAGAGTGGTCCATATTATTATAACGATGCATTCCGTTTCGACCAATTAAAAATAAATTATCAATTGAATCAACAAAACTTCTAATTTGTGGAAATTGTTTATATTTACCAAAATAAGCTGGATAAGCTTTTGGGACTCTAATGATAAAACTATCTAGAACATCTTCCTCAGCAATAATACCAATTTTTACTAATTCGGATATAGCCATTTTTTTAAACTCAGCATCATTTTGAGAAAATAAAGTATCGCCAAAATTGCCAAAATATTCTAAACCCAACCAAACATTGTCTCCTTTTACCAAAAAAGGACTCCAATTATTAAACACCTGTAATCGACCAATATGCACCCCTTTTTCTTGAATATATAACCAATTGTCAGGAATTAAATCATTAAAGTTTTTACCCTTCTTTTTATTTTTAATTTTTAATTTTTTCAATAACACGCCGACGGTAATAAAATCACGATAAAGTAAGCCATCGGCAATATCTAAAATTTCTTTGTTAGGAGTTGGCTGTAAACTAAAAATTAAATCTTTTACTGGCATACTAGAAAACAAAACATCAACCTCCTTTTCAAAAACATCTCCATTAATTAAATTTTTTATTTTAACGCTTTTAATTTTATTATTATCATGATTAATAGCGATAAGTTTATGTTTTAAATAAATCTCTCCCCCACCTGCTTGTATTTTTTTAGCCATTTCTTCATACATCTGCCCTGGACCAAATTTAGGATACAAAAAAGAATCAATCAAAGTTGTCTCTACTTTCTTTTTTTTAAAAAATAAAGAGAAAAAACGACTATTTTGTAAAATATGCTTAATCGCCCCAGAAATAGAAAAAGATTTAATTCTCTGTTGCCCCCACTCGGGATCAATCGCCGAACATTTAACGCCCCATAATTTTTCTGTATAATCTTTAAAAAAAGTGGAATATAACTCTCGACCAAAACGATTTATAAAAAAATCTTCTAACGATTTCTCCTCCTTAATGGGACGAATTTTTATACGTAAATAACTAATAAATATTTTAAAAATACGACGAGGCCCTAAATTTAAAATTGTATTTTTATTTAAAGCCACCGGATAATCAAAAAACTTTCCTAAAAAAAAGATGCGAGACACTCTTTTTCTAGTTAAAAAATCGCCTTGACCTAAATCGTTTTCTGGCATTAAAATTGATTGCCATAATTTATTCACCCTTTCTGATTTAGAAAAAAAACGATGACCGCCTAAATCCATACGATTTCCAGCGCAATTTACTGTTTTTGACAAACCTCCCACCTGATCGCACTCCTCAATTATGATTGGTTTAATATCTGATTTTTGTATTAACTGATAAGCTGCCACTAAGCCGGCTGGGCCAGCACCTATAACCAAAACTTTTCTCATATTTTAAAATAAAAAGGGAATAATAAATATAAATTAAGTAAAGCTGAAATAATAATTGTTAACTTTAGCCCATTGCTCATTTTGTCATTATTTTTACGATAAACCGAAATTAAAGCCAGAAATAAAAGAGGAAAAAAATCCAAAGAATAACGAAAACCAAATTGAGAGTAACCAATAAAAAAAGAAGAGGTAATAAGAAAAAAGATAAAAAGCGAATTCAATATTAAAAACCAAGATTTTTTATCTATTTTTTTTGCAAAAAATAAATATAGCAAGTAGGGTGAAGTAAAAAAAATACTCATACCCCAAGGATTTGCCTTAATAAAAGGAAAAGTTAATATATGAGTTTCCGAGCTAATAATTGGCAAAGGGGCGCTGAACAAGGAATAATATAAACCACGAGGTAAATATTTTAAATTAAATAAACCATAATTTTCCTTATCCAACATAAAACCCGCCGTAAGAATTTGCCCCATATATCCCTGATCAAAAAAATCGCCAAAACGTAAATAATTATAAAGAAATAATAAAAGCAAAGCGAGAAAGGGGAAAAAAGAAAGTTCAATTAATTTTTTTATTTTTATTTTCCATTTAGTGCCTTTTTCCAAAAACAAAATATCAGCCGCAAAAAATAAAATAGCCAAAAAGGCTGTAGCTCTAGTTAATAAAATTAAAGACATCAGTAAGCCTATTAACAATAATCTTTTTTTATTAAAATATTCCCAAAAAGCTAATAAAAGCAAAAAGACGGAAACAGAATGGGCCAAAAACCACGAAAAAGGAGAAAAGGCTACGCCAGCAAAAGCTGAGGCAAAAACAAAAGCAATAGCCCAAAAAAGAGCATCTTCACAATTATACTTATTTTTTTGAGCAATTTTAAAAACTAGGAGAAAGGACAGAAAAACTAAAATAATATTTACCAAAGCTTGAATAAAAATTATTGACCAATCTAAAAATAAAAAAAAACAAAAAAAAGGAATTAAGGCAATAGCCGGAAAGGGTCCAAGTGGCCAATAATATCGACCATTAAAAAAAACATTATCAGAAACATTATTATTAAAAATAGAATTGTCTAGAAAATATAATTTACCATTAATAAAAGACCGAGCTAATTCAGTAAATTGATTAACTCCTGACTTGGCAATATAAAAATTTGAAAAAAGAAGAATAGAAAAGAGGATGAAAATAAAAAATAATATTAAAAAAATACCACTTCTCTCCTCTTGAGATTTT
Source organism: uncultured Gammaproteobacteria bacterium (assembly GCA_964440365.1). Classification (GTDB taxonomy): domain Bacteria; phylum Patescibacteriota; class Patescibacteriia; order Patescibacteriales; family UBA12465. The sequence continues at coordinate 6,661 of CAYTRX010000009.1, forward strand.
TTGGAAAAATTTAAATATTTTATTTTCATAAAAAATTTTAATCAATCCGACAAATATCAGCTCCTAACTTTCTAAGTCTTTCATCAAGCCGTTCGTAGCCTCGATCAATTTGATAGATATTATCTATTTCAGTACTTCCTTCGGCAATTAACGCTGCTATTACTAGACCGATGCCGGCCCGAATATCAGGACTAATTAATTTTTTACCATATAACTTACTTGGTCCACTTACCAAAACTCGATGTGGATCACACATCGTAATATTAGCCCCCATTTGAGACAACATGTCAGTCCAAATTAAACGACGATCATAAATTGTTTCGTGAATTAAAGAGTTTCCCTGTGCCTGAGTCATCAAAACAACATAAGGGGATTGTAAATCGGTTGGAAAACCAGGATACTCATGAGTTTGAATATTATATGGTTTTAAATCTTTGCTCTTTTTCATCTTAATCCAAGTTTTGCCAACCTCAAAATTAACCCCAATTCTTTTAAAAATGGTTAATAAAACTGAAATATTTTCTGGATTACAATGAGTAATAGTGATCTCAGAATTGGTCGCAGCCGCCATAATAGCAAAAGATCCAGTTTCAATTCTATCAGGCATAATTTTAATATCAGACCCTTTAAGTTTTTTTACCCCCTTAATAGTAATAGTTGGTGTTCCCGCTCCAGAGATTTTAGCTCCACAACGATTTAAATAATCCGCTAAGTATTTTATTTCTGGCTCCATAGCACAATTTCTTAAAGTAGTCTGCCCTTCAATTAAACAAGCAGTCATCATTAAACTTTCTGTTCCAGTAACTGAAATTTTGGGAAAAAAGAAGTCACAACCCTTTAATTTATCAGCATAAATATAATAGGAACGATCTTCCTTTTTAATCTTGGCTCCAAAAGCGGTAAAACCATCAATAAATAAATCAATCGGACGCCCACCAGCTCCAATCACGCAACCACCAGGATGAGGAAAACGAACTTTCTTAAAACGAGCTAATAGCGGACCAACAAACATAATTGAAGTGCGAAATTTATCAGCTAATTTTGGTGGTAAATTAGTTGTTTTTACTTTTTTGGCCTCAATAATAGCTTTTCCATTCTCAGTTTTAACAGAAAAACCTAACTCTTCTACCAGCTGTAAAGCTTTAAAAATATCTTCGATCTGCGGTAAATTAATGATGGTCATTTTGTCCGCCGAGAGTAAAGCGGCTGGGATAACTTTCAACGCTAAATTTTTAGCTCCATTTACTTTTATCCTTCCTTTTAATTGTTTTTTTCCATTTATTAAAAATTTTGCCATAATAAAAAAATTAATTATATATTTATTTTAAAATTATTTTATAAGTAATTTTAAAAGACCCTCTTGCTTGCCAATTTTTCCTGAAAAATATAAAACTCCACCTAAGCGATCCATTAATAAATCAGAGTTAGCGTTTAAAGAACTCAGATTAATTAAATTTTTTTCATATTTTAAATCAAGAATATTAATTCCCTTTTTAGTAGAATAAATAACATATTCTTTGGGATGCCAAACAGCGCTATTAATTTTATCTTCCAAACGAATCACGAGGCTTTTTTCAGCAATAGCTGTATTAAATATAAATATCTCAAAATCAGTAAAATATAATAAAGTATTATTATTAATAAAATTGAAACCTTTGACATTATTAATTGTTGCCCAAATAGAATTTAAACGAGAGCCAGTATTGATAATATAAATATTATTAAAATTTTGATCATAAATATAAACAAAAGCTGAAGACCCAATAATCGGCAAAATTTGATAAGAAGAAGATGTCGGTAAAGCAAATTCTTTATACAAAGTTTTGTTTCTATAATAAACTTTTAGCGAATAAGAACCTTGCTTCTCTTGAATTAAATAATAAAAATTATTATAAAAATTATAATCAATTATGTTTTCTTCAGAAAAAAGTAATTTAGCCTCCTCTCCAGAAAAATCACAAGAAAATAAATCTTTATTATTTTTTAAATAAAAAAGATTTTTATTAATAATTTTAATATTACTCAAACCTTGCTCTCCTTCGCCTCGCCAATCAAGGCGCTTTCCTTTATCATAATCAAAAATAATATTATTATTTAATAAAATTTTTTTATCTCCAATAAATTCAGCTGTCTCAATCTCGTCCATCATCTCTACTATTCTATCACCTTTTAGATTAATTAAGATATTATCCTTTTCTAATAATATCTTTTGATAAGCTGAATCAATTGATATTTTTTGTGAATAAGAAGGAATGGAAAGAACGGGTAGGTTTTTTTTAAATAAAATAATATCTTCTAAATAAGTAGATTGTCCTGGATGGATTTCAATTTTTTGCTCAAAAGGCCAATAATCATCACTTTCTATTTTTAAAAGATATTCTCCGGGTAGTAAATTTTTTACCTTATATGGTGTTTTGATAATTTTATTTTTTAAAACATTATGGTCAAGAAACAATCCGCGAAACTGCCTTTCTAGGCTAACATAAGCCCCTCGGGGTTTAGAGTCTAAAACTAATATTCCGGTTTTTTGCATTAGGGTTTTACCACGCACAATATTATCCCACGACAAACGATAACCACTAATATATAGAGAGAAAAAAGTGGTCATAATAATAAAGACTACAACAAAAAATAAAAATAAAATATTACGCGAACGATATGACATTTTTTTATAATTTAATTAAATATCTTTAGCTATTTCTTTTATTAATTTTTTAAAATCCTCGCCTAGTTCCTCATGTTTAAGACCCACCTTTAAAGTAGCTTTAACAAAATTTAATTTATTACCAGTATCTAACCACTCCCCTTCTATTTTTTTTCCATAAAGTGGGATATTTTTTTCTAACATGATTTCATAAGCATCGGCTAAACGAATCTCGCCTGACTTACCATCCTTCATATCTTTTAATATTTCAAAAACCTCAGGAGTGATAACATTGATGCCCACTTGAACCAAATTAGAGGGCGCTTCTTCTTTTTTGGGCTTTTCCATAAATTTAGTAATTTTATAAATACCATCGCCCAAATCTTCGCCATCAATAACACCAAATTGACTAACCTCATCAGGATTAACTTCAGATAAGCCAATAATAGTATGTCCGTATTTTTGATAAGCATCAATTACTTGTTGAGCTGGCGAAATTTCAGCGTCATATAAAGTATCGCCAAAAACAACTAGCACCGCTTCATCAAAAACTAAATGTGAAGCACAATTAACGGCATGTCCATCACCTAAGGGTAAGGCCTGACGAACATAAGCAAAATCAGCTAAAGACTCCACCTTTCTTACTTCTTCCAACAATTCTGGTTTATTTTTTTCAATTAATGTTTTTTCTAATTCAAAATAATGATCAAAATGATTTTCAATCGCTCCCTTTCCGCGACTAGTAACAAAAATAACCTCCTCAATTCCAGCTGATACTGCATCTTCTACTAAATACTGAATTACTGGCTTATCAATAACCGTTAACATTTCTTTAGGTTGGGATTTAGTCGCTGGCAAAAATCTAGTACCAAAACCCGCCACCGGCATAATTACTTTTTTTACTTTTTTCATATTAAGAATATTAAATTTATTAATTAATTTTTTTATTTTTTGAATCTTGACAAGCCCACTTCAAAAAATACTTCAACCAAGATTTAATATGCTCTCGCGCCATTTTATTAACAAAAATAGAACGATACCAAGGAGCTTGAGCACTAGCCCGAGTATGATGATGAAAAACTTCAGCTTGGGGATGATAAATAACTTTCATTTTTTTCTGATGAGCTTGACGACAAATATCAATATCCTCAAAATACATAAAAAATCTCTTATCAAAACCAGAAAAACCATCTTTTCTGATCAATAAACAAGAACCCATCAACCAATCAACTTCTTTTATTATATCACGTGGAGACTTTTTCATCAAAAAATAATCTTCATGTCTCTTAAAAATCTTTTTTAAAAAAGTACGACGAACTAAGGGGGTATAAAACTTAGGAAAGCGAGAACAAGAATATTGCAAACTGCCATCAGGATTTAATAAACGTGGACCAATAATAGCCACATCTTCATTGTCTTTTATATAAAAAAATAAAATTTTAATAGCATTTTTTATTAAAACAGTATCGGGATTTAAAATCAAAAGAAAATCTCCCCGAGCTTCTTTAATGCCTAAATTATTGCCCCCACCCATGCCTAAATTCTCTGGACTATTGATAAGCTTAAAATCAATAATATTTTTTAAATCTAATAAATTATCCCCTGAAGCATTATCAATAATAATAATTTCATAATTAATACCTACTAAATCAGATTGAGAAATTGATTCTAAACAGGCTCGAGTTTTTTCTTTACTTTTATAATTAACAATAATAATTGAAATATCCATACGAATTGATTATTTATCTAAATCTTAGTCCCGTTTTTAAATACTTTAAACATTTAAAATATTAATTATTAATCTAACAAAATAAAAATAAATACTAAAAAATAAATTAGCCAAACGAAGACCGAAACTCCCCACTTCTTGATACCAAATGCGAGCGGAAATCATTTTTATTATCTCTTTTTCTTTGCGTCTTCTATTTCTCTGAATTTGACGACGTTGTGAACAAATTCTCTTCCAATTTTTAATATTTAAAAAATAAAACCAAGTTTTAAGCTTCTCCTTAAGGCTACCATTAAAAATAGAAAAAAACAAAAGCCCTAACTCCATAAGCAAAGCTGCTGGAAAAATTAATAGCAAAGTTATGATATGATAATTTTTTAAAATACTAATAAGCCTGTTTCTGTCCATAAAATAATATTTACTCATAGAACGACTAAATTCGTATTTATGATAAACTACCGCCTCTTCAGCTAATAAGCAAGAATAACCAGCCAACCAAACACGCCAACCAAGATCCTGATCTTCATTATACATCCAATAAGATTCATCAAATAAACCAATTTCTTGTAAAACACTAGAACGAAATAAAACCGCCGCTCCCGAAGGATAAAAAATTTTATTATTCTTTTTGTTTTTTCTTTGGGTTAATGTTTGTTTATAGTCATCCCGATAGTTTTGACAATAACCAAAGCCTAAAAAATGGGTGTTATTACCTAAACTATTCACTAAATTAGTTTCTGGATGAAGCATTAAACGAGCCTGTACCGCAGCAATTTTTTCATCACTTTCTATTAAGCTCACCATTTTACTAACAACGCTCTGATCAGAAATAGTGTCCATATTGAGCAATAAAATATACTCAAAACCCTCATCTAAAGCAATTTTAATCGCATCATTATTTCCTTTAGCAAAACCATCATTATTTTCATTACGAATAATCTCAGCGTCAGGAGCTTGTTCCCGTAAAAAATGAAAGGATTCTAAACTGCTGGCATTATCAACTATATATACTTTTATCTCTCCTAGATAATCTTGTTTTTTTATACTAGCCAAGCAATCAGCTAAATATTTATTAGCATATTGTTGATAATTTATTAAAATAAGTGCAACTTTTTTTGCCATACTCAACTAAAAAATTAACTTGTCTTTTTCTTTTTTGCAAAAACCGAAAAAACAAAAGCTAAAAACTTGCCTAAGGGCCAAACAATTTTTAAAATATAATATTGCCAAGCGGGATGCCATTTTTTAAAATATTTTAACATTGATTTAGAAAAATATTTTTGGGCCCGACCTCTTTTTAATAAAGCAAAACTCTGACCAACATAATCAAGACAAAAAGCATCTGGATTATACCAAGTTTCCCCTCCCATTTGCTGAACTTGTTTACAAAAATCAACCTCTTCAAACCAAACAAAATATCTTTCGTCTAATAAAGGCAAATCTAATCCACTTAATTGTTGATAGGAGTTTTTATTAATCATAAAAAAAGAACCACGAACCGAATCAACTTTTTGTGCTAAATTATAGTCAAAATCTAAACACAAATAACGTCGCAAAATTTTGGGAAAAAGATGAGGTAATTTTAAAACAACGGCTAATTGATCAAACAATCTAGGAAAACGACGAACATGTTTAATTGCTTTATTATTACTATCAATCAATAAACAAGAAGACACTAAGGCTTGAGGATTCTTTTGCGCAAAAAGCCAAGCATTATAAAGAGTCTCGGGAAAAAGTCGCATATCGGGATTTAATAATAAAATAAATTCCCCCCGCGATTGTTTAATGGCGATATTATTAGCCTTAGCAAAGCCAAGATTTTTTTTATTTTTAATTAATTTAACAGCTGGAAATTCTTTTTCTACCATATCAGCCGAAGCATCAACTGAAGCATTATCAACCACAAAAACTTCTAGTGAAAAATTTATACTTTTAGGAAATTGAGAAGCAAAAATTGACTCTAAATTTTTTCTCAATTTTTCTCTAACATTATAAGAAACTATAATAATTGATAAATTCATAAAAGAATTTTATATTATTTTTTTAATTTTAATAATTTAACTCTACTACTAGCACCACTTATAATTAAAATATCACTGACTTTAAGATTAAAAGCCTTAGCTAAAAGCTTAAGCAATTCTTTATTAGCTTGATTTTTAACGGCACTAGCAGAAACCTTCACTTGCAATACCTCAATATCTTTGCCAGCAACATTATCTTTTTTAAATCCTTTAATTTTATTTTCACCAGCTCCAGGAAAAACCTTGCACGACAAATAAATCAGGCCTTCTTTTTCTAATTTAGCTTGATAATCCTTTAACATGTTTATTGATAAATTTACTCAGCAAATAAAATAACATTGGGAATATTGCGTCCCGGTCCAATCATATATTCTCCATTATAATACAAAGCCGTTGAATAACCACCATCCAAATTAATGGCATATTGGACCCCCATTGTTTTTAAAATTTCTGCCAAATCAACCACCGTAGCTCGACGAGCTACCACCAAATATATACATCCCTTGTCATTTGAAAAAGTCCCCGGTTTATAAGCTAAAGCAGCTCTTAAAGCCTTAACATTAGTCTGGCTATTATCCAAATCCCAATCAATTAATAAGCTCTTGCCCTCCTCAATTAAACGTGGCTTATTACCAATAGCTGCCTGTATCTTTGTTTGATAGACATTTTCAAAATGAGAAACTCCAGCAAAATCTCGGCTGTCCTTAAAATAATAAAATTTATTATCTTTATCAAAAACAATAATTGGACCAGTGCTATGATATTTTAATTGATCCGCATTAATAAAAGTTTGATGCGGTGAATTATAAATTGGAAAAAAATAATAATTTAATTTAGCTCTGGAAGTATCAAAATAGGTTCCATTAATACCAGCAAAAGCCTTGTTTTCTAAAACATAATCAATTAAAGCTTTAGCCGGACAAGGTCCAGCACAATCACTAGAATTAGCTGAATCGGTAATAATTTTTAAATTGGGGTTATTCAGATCAATTTTTACTAAATCAAAAGAAAAATCCTGCCCTTCAACATTGGCCAAGTTTTTAAATTCATAAGAACTGTATTGATCAATACTTTCATTAAAAGTGTTTTTGTGAATATATGATAAATTTTTCCGGCTAATTCCCAACCCTAAGTCTCGCATCAAAGCAAAGGCGTCATCAGGTCGCCCTAGATAATGTTTTTTAAAAGTCAAAGGATTAACATACCAAGCTTCTCCATTTTTTTCAACTTGCAAAATAATATAGCCTGCTAATTTTTCAGCTAACTCCAAATCGCCTGTTACCTCCATATCAGCCGAAGCAATTTTTTGAAAATCTAATTCGGAAATACCTAAACCTAAGTCGCGCATAATCCTAAAAGCATCTTGCGGACGACCTAAATAATATCTTTTTTGATCTTTAGGATAAATATACCAAGCTTCCCCATTTCGCTCAACATCCAATAATATTTGTCCCGACAAATCTTGAGCTAAACCTGCATTTAAGCTAAATACGGGACAAAAAAGGAAAAAAAGCAAAAATAAAACAAAGTAATTTCTTCTTTTCATAATTTTTTACTCTTAATTTATTGTTATTATAACACTTCAAAAACAAAAAAGGAAGCATTTGCTAAGTCCAAAAATATTTGTTATCATCAAAATGTAATTCATTAAATAAATTTATGCCCAACAAAAAAATAATTATTGGTTTAACTGGCCAAATTGCCTGCGGAAAAGGCGTTATTAAAAACTTTTTAATTGAAAATTATCAGGCTAGTGATTTTCGTTTTTCAACAATTTTAAGAGACATTTTAATTCGTCTTCACATTGAACAAAGTCGAACAAATATTCAAAAATTGTCAACCCTTTTACGTCAAACTTTTGGTGAAGAAATTTTAGCTAATGCCATGGCTGAAGATATTAAAAATAATGATAAAAATAATTTTATTGTTATTGATGGAATTAGGCGCTTAGCTGATATCAAATATCTGCGAGAGATTCCTGGCTTTTTTCTTGTTAGTGTTGAAGCTAGTAAAAAAACCAGATATCAAAGGGTTGTTGCCAGAAACGAAAACCCAGGAGATGACAAAAAAACCTTTGCTGAATTTTTACAAGATGACGCAGCTGAAACTGAGGCTCAAATTCCCGAAACCATGGCTCACGCTGATTTTATTATAAAAAATGATGGTACTTGGGAAGAATTATGGGAACAAATTCACGCCTTAGTTAAAAAAATAAACGAAGAAAAATAATATGACCTTTGCTGAATATCAAAAACAAGCTCAAAAAACAGCCATTTACCCCAATAAGGGCAATAATTATATTTATCCAGTTCTAGGCCTAACCGGAGAAGCTGGCGAAGTAGCTGAGAAAGTAAAAAAAATAATTCGCGATGAAAATGGTATTATTAGCGACGAAAAAAGAGAAGAAGTTAAAAAAGAACTGGGTGATGTTTTGTGGTACTTGTCACAAACAGCCACTGAGTTTAATATTGAACTAGAAGATATCGTTCAAAAAAATATAGAAAAACTACAATCACGTTTAAAAAGAAATCAGCTTTCGGGAAATGGTGATAATCGTTAATTTTTATGACTAAAAAAGGAAAATTTATTGTTTTCTACGGCACCAATAATCTAGGAAAAACTAGTCAAGCCAAAATTTTATTAAAAAAACTTAATGAATTGGGTATTAAGGCCGAATATTTGAAATATCCTCTTTATCAATTGGAGCCATCAGGGTCAATGATTGACTCTTATTTACGAAAAAATAATCCTTTTAATCTTAGCGCCCGTGAAGCCCAATTACTTTACTTAATAAATCGAGCTCATTATCAAGAAACTTTAAAAAATAAATTAGAAAATGGAATATATATTATTGCAGAAGATTATATTGGCACTGGAATTGCTTGGGGCCTCGGAGCTGGGGTAGATTTAGAGTTTTTAGAAAAAATAAATTCTTTTTTAACAAAAGAAGACCTAGCTATTCTCTTTGATGGTGAAAGATTTGAAGAAGCAATTGAAAAAAATCATAAACATGAAACAAATAATGAACTTATGAAAAAAGTAAGGCAAATTCATCTTGATTTGGGAAAAAAATATAATTGGAAAAAAATTAATGCCAATCTTAAAATTGAAGAAGTTGCCAAACTTATTTTCTCCGAAGTAAAAAAAATAATTTAATAATATGAAATATGATGTTATTATCGGCTTAGAAATTCATGCCGAAATAAAAACTGCTAGTAAAGCTTTCTGCTCTTGTCCAAATGACCCTTTTAATTCTGAGCCAAATACTAATGTTTGTCCGATTTGTTTAGCTCATCCAGGGACACTACCACTGATAAATCAAGAGGTGATTGAGAAGGTTCTTCTTTTAGGACTAGCTTTAGATTGCCAAATTAATAAATTAAGCAAATTTGATCGAAAAAATTATTTTTATCCTGACCTACCAAGAGCCTATCAAATTTCACAAGAAGATTTACCTTTAGCCTATGGTGGTTATTTAGAAGTTAATAAACAAAAAATAGAAATAAATCGAATTCATTTAGAGGAAGATACGGCTAAATTAAACCACCCTAAAGGTAAAGCCTATACCTTAATTGATTTTAATCGCGCTGGCGTCCCCTTATTAGAATTGGTTACCGCCCCAGTAATTCGTGATGCCACTACCGCTAAAATGTTTTGTCAAACATTCCAGCAGGTATTACAATATCTAGACATTAGTGGCGCTAATATGGAAAAAGGTGAAATGCGTTGCGAAGCTAATGTTAGCTTACAAGAAAAAAATTCTTGGTATCATGAAAATGGTAGCATCAAAACTTTAAAAAACAAAAAGTTAAATAATAAGGTAGAGTTAAAAAATATCAATTCTTTCAAAGCACTAGAAAAAGCAATTAATTTTGAAATAAAAAGACAAAGCGAATTATTGGATCGTGGCGAAGAAGTTTTATTGGAAACCAGGGGTTATAATGAAGATCGCGGAGAAACTTTTCATCAAAGAATGAAAGAATCAAGCGCTGATTATCGCTACTACCCTGAAACAAATATTACCCCATTAAAAATAGAATCGGACGATTTGCTTTCCTTAAAAAATAAAATTGGCGAATTACCTCATCGCAAAAAAGAACGTTTTATTGAAGAATATGCTTGTAGTGCCGAAATAGCTGAAGTTTTGGTTGAAGATAAAGAGGTTGCCAAATGGATAGAAATGGTTATTTCAGAATTACGAGAATGGTTAAGCGCTAAAGAAAAATCCTGGGAAAATAAAAAAAGACAATTAACCAAACTAACTTTTGACTGGTTAAAAAACGAACTTTTCCGACTTTTACGAGCCCACAAAAAAAATATTAATGAAACAAAAATTAGTGCTGAAAACTTTGCTGAATTAATTCATTTACTTTATTTAGAAAAAATAAACTCCACAGCTGGGCAAAAAATCTTACAAATAATGTTTGAAAACGGAGATAGTCCTACCAATATTATGGAGGAACAAGGTTTAGAACAAAAAAATGATGGTGGTTTTTCAGAACTAGAAGATTTATTTAAAAAAATTAAACAAGAATACTCCAATCAATGGACCGAATATCGAAATGGTAAAGAGGTTTTGCTTCAATTCTTTATTGGTAAAATCATGGCTGAAACTAGAGGTCGTTATAAAGCCGAAAAAATAATTGAACTTATTAAAAAACATTATGAAGAAAAATAGAACAAATCAAGCTTTTTCCTTAGTGGAGATGATAGTAATTCTGGGCATTTTGGCGATACTAATCGCTCTTAGTGTTTTTTCCTCTGCTGGCTTAAAAGCAGAAAACCGGAACACTAAAAGAGTAAGTGATATTAAGCAAATCCAGCTTGCCCTAGATATGTATCGTCGTGAAAGTGGCCATTATCCAAATGAGCTTAATTTTGGCGAAGAATTTAAAAATGAAGAAACTGGTACTATTTTTATCAAAAAACTCCCAAATAATCCTAGACCACGAGATGACGGTGACTGCCCTGATCAAGATTATCAATATACTTATAATAGCTCTAATGATACCTATGCTTTAAGTTTTTGTATTAGTGATTCGGTGGGCAATTTAGAAGCCGGAAGCTATCAAGCTAATCATTCTGGTATTATAAAATTATAAAAAAATGAAAAAAGAATTTAAAAAAGCTTTTACTTTAATAGAAATGATGGTGGTTATTTTTATTATTGGAGTAATTGTCTATCTTTCAATAATATCCTTTACTAATACTGAGGAAATTTCTCGCAATACTGCCAGGATTAATGACATTAAACAAATTCAGTTATCCCTAGAAGAATATTATAAATACGAAAGCTCCTATCCTGATACTTTAAATTTTGGTGGACCTCTTAAAAGTCCAAGTAACAATAAAATAATTTTAGCGATGACTCCCAAAAATCCTATTCCGAGAGATGATGGTTCTTGCCCCGATGAAGAATACCAATATTCCTATGATGCCGAAAACAAAACCTATACTTTAACTTTTTGTATTAGCGATGAGACACTTGATTTAGATGGAGGAACTTACCAAGCAGTCCCTTCTGGAATTATAAAAATTGAATAATAAAATATAAAATAATAAAACAAAATATATCAAAAAAAGACCTAATGAGGGTCTTTTTAAAATAATAAACTAATTTAAAATAATAAATTGTCAAAAAACTATTTTAAAAATTTCTTTAATTCTTTTTTAGCTTCTAAATATGTTTCTAACCATAAAATATCAGCTCCTAACTTTTCAAAACGACGAAACCAAGATTTTTGTTTTTTAGCAAACTGACAAATAGCGATATAAAGTTTATCAACTAATTGCTGATAACTTATCTTTTTTTGTAAATATTGTGCAATAAAGCGATATTCCAAACCGAAACTTTCTAAACGCTGATCAGACACTCCGGTTTTTCTTAAATTCTCTACTTCAGTAATCATATCCTCCTCTTCTAATCTTTTAATTAATCTTTGATAAATCCTTTCCTTCATTATTTCTTTTTCTGGCTGCAAACCAAAAATTAAAAAATTATAACGTGGCTCATTTTTTTTAGGCGTAAAATCTTTTTCACTTTCCAAAAGCTCTAAATAACGTGATAAACGACGTTTATTTTTCAATTCACTATTATTTAAATTAGAAAAAAATTGAGGACTTTGCTTTTTTATTCTTTGATGCAAATCAGCTAAACTTAAATTTTCGTATTCCTCTCTTTGACCAAAAACCGGCTTAACTTCAGATAAAGCATAATTATCAATCACAGCCTCCAAATACAAACCTGAACCACCAACTAAAATTGGTAAAGCTCCTCGAGCCAAAATATCATCAATGGCTGCAAAAGCCATTTTTTGATATTGAGCTAAAGTAAATATTTTCTTTGGTGAACAAACATCAATTAAATGATAAGGAATATCTTTACCTTGATAATGATAACTAGGCAAATCTTTTCCGGTTCCAATATCCATACCAATATAAACCTGACGACTATCAGCACTAACAATTTCACCATTAAAATGGTAGGCTAGCTTAATCGCTAAATCTGTTTTTCCGCTAGCAGTTGGGCCTAAAATAGCTAAAACCTTTTTTTTATCAGACACCAACTCTCCCAGAAGTTCAAATTCTTTAATAGCAATAATTCTAACCTTAACAAAACTACCAATCAAATCTTTTTTATTAAAAGATCCGCCTCTCTTTTCTTTATCACCAGAAAAGGACTCTGGTAAAATTTTGACCATCTTGGCTGTTCTAGTGCGACCAAATAATTCCCCTTTTCTATTCAAACCTTCAAGCAAAACTTCAAGTTCTAAACCTAAATATTTTTTATTATTAGCTAAAGCACATTTTTTTAAAACTTTATTTAACTCTACTTCTCTCCTCTTTTTCTCCGACAAGGGAACATCATCTTTCATTTTAAAAGAAGCAGTGCCAAAACGAGGGCTATATTTAGAAATAAAAGCCATATCAAAAGAAATATCAGTAAAAGCTTTTTTAGTATTAGAAAAATTTTTTAAAGTCTCTCCGGGAAAACCAACAATAATATCGGTAGTAATAGCTGGTGCTGGCGCATCTTTTCGTGTTAAAGCCTGCTTTATTTTTTCTACCGTTTTTTTATAGTCCTCAATTTTATACTTTCTATTCATAGCTTGTAAGATATCATTATCGCCTGACTGTAAAGCCAAATGAAGATGCTCGCAAACCTTATTACTCTTTTGCAAAACTTTTATTAATTTAGGACTTACATCTTTCGGATGGCTAGTAAAAAACCTCAACCAAAAATTGGCCGGTATTTTATCAATCGCTGCTAATAAATCAGGAAAGTCCTTGTCCCCAGAATGATAACTATTTACATTTTGGGCAATTAAGTTTATTTCCTGATAGCCTCGCTGAACTAAATCTTCCACCTCAGCTATAATATTAGAAAAAGGTCGATACACTTCCCGACCACGAGCATAAGGCACAACACAATAAGAACAAAAATTATTACAACCATTACCGATGGGAACAAAAGCCGAAAAAGATGAAGAATTTTTGGTAGAAATATCAAGATAACTTTTTAAATTATTAAAGGAACTCTTTTTTAATTTAGGAAAATATTTTTTTAATTCTTGATCTAAATTTACTAATCGAGAAATATTAAAATAAATCTGAACATCTTCAGCTAAACGAGACTTAACATCTTTTCGATCACTCAGACAACCGCTAAGAACTATTACCGCCTTTTTATTTTTCTTTCTAATTCTATCCACTAAGCCATAGACCCGATCCTCAGCTGCCTGCTTAACACCACAAGAAAGAAAAACTACTAGATCAGCTTTTAAAAAATCAGCTTCAAAACTAAAACCCAAATCTTCCAAATAAAAAGAAAGACGTTCAGCATCCGCCCGATTCATCTGACAACCAATGATTATTGTATTATAGGTCATAAGAAGAAAGTTTATATAAAGAAAAAACTGAATTTATTTCTTTATATAATTCTATTTGCATACCAAAATCCTTTAAACGACGTTCGTTTAAATATTTTAAATCAGACTCCGGAAAAGTAAAATTATAATAATAAACTGGCAGATGGGGTAATAGAGATTTATAAGCTCGGTTCATATTATTATCATCAAAACGACCCACAATAACCTTTCTTTCTGGAAATAAAAATTTATCGTGATATTCAGTAATAATTACCGAACGAGCTTCAGTCAAAAATAAAACTTGACGCACTTCATTTTGAGCAGCCAAAGCTTTTTGGGGATAATGTTTTAAACCCTCTTCTGATCCCTGATAAACAAAATTAAAAGATAAATAAGTAATTGTTAAAAAAGAAAATCCTAACCAAATACTCTTTCCGAAAACAAATAATTTTTTGTTTTTGATTTTCTTAATAAAATCTAAAACCGAATCAATAAAAACAGCACTTAAAAATATAAGGCCAAGATAAATTGGCAACCAATAACGAGTATAAGAATTACCAATGGTAAATCTGCTAGGATCCGGATTATCAACAAATTTCCAGGAACCATAATAAAAAACTAAAACAAAAGACAAAAATAGCCAAGATACCGCATAGGGCCAAATTTTTTTCCATAATCTTCTTTTAGTAGTAAATAAACAAATAACCCCTAAACAAGCTGGAATAAATAAATACCAAAACATTTCAACACAATAATGGAAAAACATTTTTAATGATTGATAAGGATAAAAACCAAAATAAAAAATGGTGTTGAAAATATTTTTAATATAAAGCCCAATCGCTGAAAAATCGCCAGAAAAAATTGACTGCCAAAAAGCAGATCCCGTCTGACTAATGCTTTCAATAGACTGATTCATCTCTCGATAACCGCCATAAAAGGGTGAGCCATATAAAACTTGATTATTATAAAGTACCGGAGACAAGGCTAGAAACATAAAAATAACAAAACTACTAAGGCGTAAAAAATTAAGTTTCTTGGCTTTTAAAATTAAAAGCAAAAGGCCGGCTGGTACCAACCAAATAATTTCAGAAGTGCGAACCCCAATGGCTAAACCAATAAAAAATCCAGCCACAGCTGAATAAAAAACATCAACTGATAAAATATTTTTATAATATTCTTTTTTATTTTTTAATAATTTGGCTTTAAGAAGCGGAAATTGAAAAAGACGAAGCAAAAAATATAAACCGATAATTAATAAGCTTAAAAATAAAACATTGTGAAACATGCTCCGCGCTGAATAATAAAGAAAAACCGGAAAAGAAAATAAAATCAAGCTAGAAAAAAAAGCTATTCTTTTATTAGACAAGGTTTCTATTAACAAATAAAAAAATAAAAATCCTAAGGCGGCAAAAAGAGGGGTCAAAAATGGAATAATTGCTTGTCCAAAAATTTTGGCTAAATTTCCATAAATTATAATAATACCCAAAAAACTAAGGGGTTTTAAATTGCCTTCCTGACTAAAATAACTGCGAGGATGGATGACCTCCGAGGCGACATAATTATATTTTTCAAAAATAAATAAATCGCCACTTTCCTGATATAATTTAGAAAAAACATAATTGGCGTTCTCATCAGGGGAAAAAAATTTAACAAAATCAATTTTTACCTGAAAATAGGGCAAAGTAGCGGCTAAAATAAAAAAAATTAAACTTAAAAAAACTATTATTAATAAAAACCAATCCCATTTTCTCACATTTTTTTGTTCATTTTTTGTTTTTGTTTTATTCAGCATATATCAATAGATTAACAAAAAGAAAAAACAAAAGCAACAAAAAAAGGACGACTATAAAGCCGTCCCCCTTTTTTATTTTAAGTATTTTTAAGGTTTTACTTCTTTTAAAACGGAATGCCAAGTATCATTAATTTTAACATTAGTAATTACTTCTTGCCCGTAGCCATCCATTTTTTTCATGACGCTATCTTCAATAGTGAGGAACGAATTAGTTCCATCACTATTTTCAACAAAATAACCACCATTAACTTTTCTAAAGGTTAATGTTGTCTGAACCTGATATGGCAGAACCTCTTTATTATCATAAACTTTTTCTATAATATATTTTGGATCTTTAGAGTTATTAGTAGTTGAAGAAATATTAGTATTTTCTTTTATGCTAACCGCTTCCAAAGTGTCCAAAGAGCTTACTACTTCATTAAGCGATACAAGAGTGTCTTTATCTATATTTACTTTTTTCCCTTCCTCAATTTTAAGGCCATCAACTTTTCCAGCCTCTATTCTCTTCAATAAATCCTGCACATCAATATTAGACTTTACCTCATTATTTACTCTTTTTTTATTTACTGAAGTATCATTTTTTTTAGATTCAGTTTTGTTGGAATTATCTTGTTTATTTGATTCATCTTGAGTGCTTAATACTTCTTCTTTTTTATTTTTGTCTTTTTTCTGAAATAATCTTTGGAAAAAATTCTTTTTTCTTGGAGCATTATCTGATGTTTCAAGTTTAGAATCTAAATCAGCGTCTTTAACATTAAGGCTATCACTAGATTTTGCTAAAGTATCTCCCATCTCAGCTCTTTGTTGAGCTCTGAATTCTTTAAGAGCTGGAGTTAAATCAATAACTTCAGCACTATCTAATGAAATTGTAGAATTTTCAATACTATCTGATTCAATATTAGATGATGTATTTGATTGCTCAATATTATTATTATCTGCACCAGCATTAATATTTGTTTCCAAATTAGATTCTGAATCATTTTTTAATGCTAAATCGGGACTAATATTATTTGAATCTTCATAAGCATCTATTTTACTATCAGAAACACCATTAAAACAAAGAACATAGATACCACCATCTTCACTTTGCATCACAACATCACCTTCATGAACTGTTTTTGAAATAGCGGCTAAATCTTTGTGAATAGACCCGGTTCGACCATCAATAAAGTTAACTTTGTGATTATTGGGCATCTTATAATCATTAATCAAACCAACACCATCACCCTTTGCTAAAACTACGGTTTTAGCAATTGAAGTAATTTCTTTGCTGATAGTATCAGCCACAGCTGAATTAATTTTTTCAGAAATATCAGAAGCAAATACTTTTGCCGTATCGAGATTTTCTGAAGCACTAAAATCACTTGCATCTAGATAAGCAATATTATCTGAATCAATGTCGTTTTTTTCATTAACATCAATAGTATTTTCTGTTTTATTTTTTTCACTCTCCTTTTCGTTGTTTTCTAATTTTTCCAAACTACAAGAGGATAAAGCTAAAAGCATCATTAACCACTTTAATCTTTTGCTTCCCCGAATACGATCAAAAATTCTATTTCTTTTTTTGGTATCAACCTCTGCATTGTTTTCAATATCATTTTCAGTATCATTTTCAATATCGCTTTCCGTATCATTTTCAGCAACCGCGACACTTTCGGCATCACCTCCGATATTAACCTCTATTACATTTTCATCATTATCAACATTTTCATTAACGCTTTCCATATCTTCATCTTCCTGACCTTCTTGATCCTCCCCATCTTCGATACCCTCTTCCGCATTTATAATACTATCCTTAACGCTCTCAACATCACCTCCACTAATATCTTCTACAAGACTCTCTGTGTCTTTCTTTGTAGACTTATTCTCAGGAGTTTCTACTGGGAAATCTTTTTTATTTTTTTTATTTCTATAAACCATTAATAAAACTTCGGCTATCTTTCGTTCATTAGTAAAATAATTTTTGCTATCAGTCACATTCCATTCATGAATAACATCACGAGCCATAGGAACAAAAGCTAATTCAGCGCCCTCCAAATCTTCCATTTTTTTTAAAACTTGTAAAATCTTCTCTTCTTGATCAATAATTAAATCAACATTATTTGGACCTTTTTTCTCATAATCATTTTTAATTTTATCTTCAGTAACAGTTAAAACTGTCTCTAATTTTCTAATTTGAGACTCTTTAATTGGTATCAATTTTTCAATCTCTTCATTTTCACTTTTCAAACTACCGGGCTGAGCAAAGCTTTTTTCCATATTTTTAATTTCCTCTCTTAAATTTTCTAACTCATTTTTAATGCTCTGAGGTTTAAGTAAAAACCCAGCCTCCGCTTTATCGAAAAAGGAAGTTTCTTCTAATCCTTTTTCTTGTTCAACTTTAGCGGTCTTAATATTATTATTTTTTTCAAAATTCATATTTTTAAAATTAATTTATAAAATCTGTATATGAATTATTTATTATTTATTTTTACTTTTTCCCATACTTCCTTTTGTAAATCTTGTAAATTCTGTGTTAGTCTATTTTCATAATCAAAAATATTTTCTTCCAAAAATTTAATAATTTTAAGCGGCTCAACCCCCTCCTCTTTTAACATCTCATTATATTGTTCTAAGTGCTCTCCGTGTAGATTTTTTAAAATAAATAAGCTTATTCGATCACTTAAGGCATTTTCACTAAGTACTCTAATTTTTTTAATCTCCTCAGCTGACCGACCTGATAAATCAAAAAAAGAAACAAAACTATCTACCAGACGATCAAAATCATTTAATAATTTAGGCGTATGTTTATCCATATTTTTCACTTTATTATAATAAACTTTATTAAATTTTTATCTTAAATTAATAACAAAGCCATTATAACATATTTTGAAAAAAAAAGCAAGAGCTAGAGAAAAAATCCCTTATTTAAAAGCCTTTTTTATTTAAATTAAAGTCTTTTAAGAGATTTATTCGTTCAAATTGGCTTCATTTAAAATATTTTCTGGAAAATTTAACTCAACAGCCTCGCTAATTTCCCCTTCTCCCCCTTCAGTAAAATTATCATTTTCATCACTAACAAAATACCAATATAAAATATCATTAGCAATTGAGGTGGCTATTCTACTGCCCTCCTTCCCCTCTTCAACTAAAACCGTTAAAGCAATTTTGGGATCATTATACGGGGCAAAGGAAGTAAACCAAGCATGGGGGTCCTTAGTAGAGCTCCATTGTGCTGTTCCAGTTTTTCCAGCTACTTCTACCGGTAAGGCACTTAAACGGCGGGCAGAACCCGAGACAACTGTTTGACGCATTCCTTCACGCACAATATTAACATTTTTTTCGCTCATAAAGTCTTTGCTAATCAATTCTTTTTCTATTTCTCGAAGTATATTATTATCCTTATCTAATATTTTTTGTACTAAATGTGGACGATATAGTTTTCCTCCATTAGCAAAATAGGCGGTAAAATTAGCTACTTGTAAAGGTGAGGTTAAAATATCTCCCTGGCCAATAGAAACATGGTAAGTATTACCGATATACCACGACTCCCCTCGATTATTTTTTTTCCACTCCGGAGTAGGAATAAAGCCACTAGCTTCTTGGGGTAAATCCAAACCACTTTGACGACCTAGGCCAAAATAATTTAAATATTCTATTATTTTATCAATACCTAAACCCTTAAATTTATCGTAGCCACCACCAATATAATAAAAAAAGGTATTAACAGACTCGGCAATCGCTTTTTTAACATTGGTGGGACCATGCCCTCCAGCTTTCCAATCGGGGAAAAACCAAGCACCAACCCGAATGCCACCCGAACTATTAATACTAGTTCTTTCATCAATAATATTTTCCTGCAAGGCCGCAGCGGCAATAACTGGTTTTAAAGTAGACCCCGAAGGAAAGTTTCCAGACACCGCTCTGTTAAATAAAGGACGATGTGGATCATTGATAAGTTGACTATATTCACTTTGCGAAATACCTCGAGAAAAATTATTATTATCAAAAGAGGGCCAAGAAAATAAACTTAAGACTTCTCCATTTTGTGGATTTAAAGCAACCACCGAAACTCTTTTCATGCCGGGATTATTCGCTAAATGCTTTTTGACAAGCTCTTCAATCTTTTTTTGCAAAGCAAGATCAAGACTCAAAAGAAGACTATGGCCATCTTCAGCCAAGCTCTGTGATACTACTTTTTTCTCTCGCCCCAAAGCATCAACTTCAATATATTTTTTCCCCTTAAGTCCTTTTAATTCATTTTCGTAAAAACTCTCTAAACCCGTTTTACCCAAATAATCAATTTGCGAATATTCATCACCAAAAATCTCTAATTCTTTTTCAGAGATCTTGCCCGTATAACCAATAAGATGAGACAAACTTGAAAGATTCTCTTCTGAGCTTAAATACTTTCGCCTCATTTTTATTGACAAAGAAACTCCTGGCATTTTTTGAGACTCTAAATAAAGCATCATAGCTGAATCATAATCAATATTATCCATAATAAATAAAGGACGATACGATTCCAGAGAACCATATTTGATTTTGTCTAATTTTTGTTTAATCTCAAAAAAATAAGGGCTATCACTAATCAATTCTGCCCCAGAATTAACTTTATTTTGAGATGCTTTCTGGGGCAAACCAGACAAAATAGTGGCTAAATTTCTTAATAACTCATCTCGCACCAAGGTATCTCTAGGTAAATCTATCGGCGTTAAATACAACACAAAATTAGCCTCATTTTGCACTAAGGGCGTCATATTAGATGAATAAATAATACCCCTTTTAGGATCAATGCTTTCTACTCGAATACGATTACCCTCAGCTAAAGCACGATAATTATTACCCTTAATAATTTGTAACCAGAAAAGACGTAAACCTAATAAAGAAAAAGCTAAAATTAAAATTAAAAAAACACTGCTTAATTTTTGTAAATCAAAAGTGCTACGTAAAGTTTCTTTATCATCTTTTCCCATTAAAAATGAGTCCTCCATCCAACCTAAATGATATGAAGAATCCTTAAGGTTACCAAAACGATATTTTTTTTCCTTAACAACAAAAGGATCCTTATTTTTCTCAAAATTAGCCTTCATTGATACAATTTTAACAAATTTTTTTGTATCTGTATAGTAAAATTTAGTAAAATTTAAACAAAAAATAAACATTGAAAGATTTGAAATAAGTTGATATTATAATGATATGGCAGAAAAAATTTTAATCATTGATGGAAACGCTATTATTCATCGCAGTTTCCACGCCCTACCAACCACTTTAGCAACTAAAGATGGAATTATAACTAATGCGGCCTATGGTTTCGCCTCTTTTTTAATAAAAGCTTTGGGCGAAATAAAACCTAGTCACGTTGTTTTAACCTTGGATCGTAAAGCCGAAACTTTTCGTCATAAAGTCTACAAAAAATATAAAGCAACTCGAGCGAAAGCACCTCAAGAATTATATGATCAAATTCCGATGGTTAAAGATATTGCTACTGCTTTTTCTATCCCCATCTTTGAATTAGATGGCTTTGAGGCTGATGACTTAATTGGAACCATTGCTAAAAAAATCAATGTAGATTTTCCCAAAATGGAAGTAATTATTATGACTGGTGATTTAGATACCTTACAATTGGTTAATAAAAAAACCAAAGTCTATACCATGAGTCGTGGTTTATCCGAAGCTATTTTATATGATGATGAAAAAATATTAGAAAGATTTTCTCTTAAAACCGAACAACTAATTGATTTTAAAGCCTTAAAAGGTGATGCTTCCGATAATATTCCCGGCGTACCAGGAATTGGGGAAAAAACAGCTGTAGAATTGCTACATAATTTTGATAATCTAGACAATATTTACAAAAATATTAACAATGAAAAAATAAAAAAAAGAACTAGGGAATTATTAATGGCCAATAAAGATTTAGCTTATTTAAGTCAAGAATTGGGCACCATAAATTTAGCAGCACCAATTGATTTTTCTTTAACGAAAGCCAAAATAAAAGGACTTAATAAAAATTTAATTAATTCTACTTTTAGTAAATTAGAATTTAAATCACTGCTTTCTCGAGTTTTAGCTTTAAATTTTATTAAAGGAGATGAAGGGAGTGCTATTGATAAATTTGCTCGTAATAAAGAAAAATTTAATTATAATTTAGTAAAAAGTGAAGCTGATTTTAAAAAATTAATTAATAAACTAAAAAAACAAAAGGAAATTGCTTTGGATACTGAAACTACTAGCTTGGATATTTTTTCGGCTAAATTATTGGGTATTAGTTTTTCTTTTACGGCTGACGAAGCTTATTTTGTTGACCTAAAAGATGAAGATCCGCAAAAACTTCAAGCTTTAAAAGAAGTAATCTCTGATCCACAAATACTTAAAATTGCTCATAATATCAAATATGATTGGCAAGTTTTGCAAAACTATAATATTGAAATTGCTGGACCTATTTTTGATACGATGGTCGCTTCTTATCTGCTAAATCCCGAAAGTCGACAACATAATTTAGATGCTCTGGCTTTTTCTGAATTAAATTGGGAAAAAATAAATGCCAATGATTTGATTCCTGAAAAAGAAAAAGACTTTTCCCAAGTTGATTTAGAAAAATTAGCTATTTATTCTTGCGAGGATGTTGATTTTACCTTAAAATTAAAAAATATTTTACTAAAAAAATTAAAAAAGAATAAATTAGAAAGGTTGTTTAATGAGGTAGAAATTCCCCTTATTAGAACCCTAATTGAAATGGAAAGAAATGGTGTTTTACTAGATTTAACTTTTTTAAAAAAATTAAGTCAACAATTAGAAAAAGAAATTAAAAGTATTAGTGAACAAATTTGGTACTTAGCCGGTGAGGAGTTCAATATTAATTCCACCAAACAACTAAGAGAAATCTTGTTTGAAAAAATGGAAATTAAGGCAATCGGTCTTAAAAAAACTAAAACTGGAATTTCAACTGCCGCCGAAGAATTAGAAAAAATAAAAGAAGCGCACCCCATTATTTCGCTAATCCAAGATTATCGCGAATTAAGTAAGCTTAGCTCTACTTATGTTGATGCCCTCCCCCAATTAGTAAATAAAAAAAGTGGTCGCATTCATACTAACTTTAATCAAACTATTACCGCTACTGGACGCCTATCTTCTTCTGATCCTAATTTACAAAATATCCCTACCAAAACTGAGTTGGGAAATAAAATTCGTCAAGCCTTTATTGCTCCACCACGAAAAAAAATATTAAGTTTAGATTATTCACAAATAGAATTGCGTGTCATGGCCCATCTTTCAAAAGACAAACATTTATTAGATGCCTTTGCTCAGGGCTTAGATATTCATAGTGCCACTGCTGCTAGAATTTTTTCTAAAAATCCCAATGAAATAGATAAAAAAACTCGCAATCAAGCTAAAGCAATTAATTTTGGTATTATTTATGGCCAAGGCCCTCATGGTCTAAGCCAAAATACTGGACTATCATATTCAGAAGCTCGAGAATTTATTAAAAAATACTTTATTCAATATCAAGGAGTAAAAAAATATATTGATAAAACTATAAAATTTGCTGAAGAGAATGGCTATACCGAAACTATGTTTGGTCGCAAAAGACCTTTGCTAGAAATTAATTCTAGCGAAGTAATGAAAAAAAAGGCTGCCGAAAGAATGGCCATCAATAGTCCAATTCAAGGCAGTGCAGCTGATTTATTAAAACTAGCAATGATTAAAATCTATGAGGAAATAAAAGATAGTTCGGATATTAAAATGCTCATTCAGGTTCATGACGAATTAATTTTTGAAGTAAATAAAGAAAAAGTAGATTTTTATCAGAAAAAAATTAAAAATATTATGGAAAATATTGTTAAGTTAGACATTCCTTTAGTGGTTGAAGCTTATAGCGGAGATAATTGGGGTGAGATGGAAAAAATTGATCAATAAAGATTTTAAATATGAAAAATAAATTCAATTCACAAAATAAAATTGCCCTACTAGGCTTGGGTTTAGAAAACCAAGCTTTATTATTTTTTTTATTAAAAAAATACCAGATCAAAAATTTAGATATAACAATTTGTGATGCTCGTGATCAAGAAGAAATTTTAAACACCTATCCACAATTAAAAAAAATTAAAAAATTAAAATGGAAAACGGGAGCTGACTTTAATATTGCTTTAGAAAATTTTGATATCCTATTCCGTTCTCCTGGCTGGCCGATACTTTGCCCCGGAATTCAATCAGCTATCAAAAACAGCGTCAAACTATCCAGTCCGATGAATTTTTTCTTTGAAATTTGTCCCAGTAAAAATATTATTGCTGTTTCCGGAAGTAAAGGAAAAGGAACAAGCGCCTCCCTTATTTATCAAATTATTAAAGACTCTGGCCAAAAATGTTTTTTAGCTGGAAATATTGGTATTGCACCAATAAGTTTTATTGATAAAATAAAAAAAAGTGACTGGATAGTTTTAGAACTTTCTAGCTTTCAGTTAGAAGACTTAAAATTTAAACCCAAAATTGCTGTTTTTACTAATATTTTTAAAGAACATCTCTCACCAGCTGATCCCAAAAATCCAAATTTTCATCGTAGTTTTAAAGAATATTTTAAAGCTAAAATGAACTTAAGTCTTGGGCAAGATAAAAATGATTATCTCGTAGCTAATACAAAATTAAAAAACAAAATTTCTTCTTATCAAATTCAGAGCAAGATTATTTATTTTAAAAAAGCAAAAATTAAAACTAAATTAATCGGAGACTTTAATTTAGAAAACATTGCTGCAGCAATCGAGGTGGCCAAAATTTTAAAAATTAAAAAAAATCTTTATCAAACAAGTATTGCTAATTTCTCTAATCTCAATCATCGTTTGGAGTTGGTCAAAGAAATAAATGGCGTTTCCTATTTTGATAATAGTTTTTCGACTACCCCCGAAAGCACAATTTTAGATCTAAAATCTTTCAAAAACAATATAGTCTTAATTGCCGGTGGAGCTGATAAGGGGGCCAATTTTTTGCCCTTAGCTAAAGAAATTAAAAAAAGAGTAAAATTTTTAATACTATTAGCCGGCCCCGGAAGCGAAAGAATCAAAACCGAATTACAAAAAACAAAATACCCAAAAAATAAAATGATTGAGGTTTTTAGTATGCCCGAAGCCGTTACTATTGCTAAAAAACAAGTAGAAGACGGAGACATAGTTTTACTATCAACTGCTTGTGCTAGTTTTGGTTTGTTCAAAAATTATAAAGAACGAGGCCAACTCTTTCAAGAAGAAGTGAAAAAATAAAAAGAAATAAAAATAAATTATGATAATATTTTTTTACGGTGAAAATGATTTTAAAATCAGCCAAAAAACAAAAGAGCTGGAAGAAAAATTTATCCGTGAAGTTGATACTGACGGACAAAATGTTTTTAAATTTGCTGGAGAAAAGATAAAAATAGAAGAAATTTCAGCACAAATTATTAGTGGTTCCCTGTTTTCTAATAAGAAAATGATTTTTATTTTTGATTTAATAAAAAACAAGGAAAAAAATATTTATAAAGAATTATTAAACCACTTAGAAAAAAACAAGGTCAGTGATTCAAGTGATATTTTTGTTTTTATTGAAAAAAGTCTTAAAAACAAAGCTGATGGAACATTAGTAAAAACAAGTGCTGGAAAAGATAGTCCCTTAAATAAAGAAGAGGCTCATTTTTATTCTACTTTACAAAAACAAAAATTTTCTCAAGAATTTAAAAAATTTAAAGAAAGCGAACTGGCTCAATTAATAAAAGATGAAATAAATAAAAATGGCTTAAAAATAAACCCAAAAGAATTACAATTATTTTTAGCGATTAGCGGTGATGATGCTTGGAATATTTCCAATGAATTAAAAAAAATAATAAACTTTAAATTAGGACAAATTGCTCTTAAAAAAGATGGAGCAAAAAAAGAAATTAAGGAAAATGACAAAAAAATTAGCGAAGAAGATATAAAAAATATTTCTTCTGGCGTTTTTAGTGAAAATATTTTTGCTTTTACTGATGCTATTTCTGCCAAAAATAGTAAACTAGCTAGTAAAATCTTGGAGGAACAATATTTAGCTGGCTCAGAGCCTGATTATATTTTGTCTATGCTTTTGCGCCAATTTAAAATTTTATTACAAATTAGAGATCTTCTAGATGCTAATTATAATACCAGTAAAATAAATGCGACTCTCAAATTACACCCCTATATTATTAGTAAAGGAATTAATCAAGCTAAAAATTTTAGCGCTCGACAATTAAAAAAAATAATAAATATTTTAGCAGAAACCGAGTTGGCTAATCGCCAAGGAAGCCCCAATATCAAAGCTATAATTAACTTATTAATCTTTAATATTTAAAAACAGGGGCTACTCTTGCTTTTTTTAAACTTATTTGATATATTTAAAACAAATAGATAAGAATGTCTATTTTTTAGTGTTTTTAAAAAATAGCGGGCAATTAGCTCAGTTGGTTAGAGCGCAACACTGATAATGTTGAGGTCGGAGGT
>CAYTRX010000010.1:0-30323 GCA_964440365.1 uncultured Gammaproteobacteria bacterium
CTATAAGGAGTTACTGGACCGATGGCTACCGCAATTTATTAAGCAGTAACAGGTGCGAAAGCTGGAACCTTCCAAGAGAAGGCCGCTTTAGCCATAGTGTTTTTTACACTTATTTTTTGAATGTTTTTAAGTAGGCATTCTCTACCTTTTGCATATTTAAAAAAGTCTTATTATCGAAGCCAAGTCATCCCCAATAAACATTATCAGGCTTCTTTAATTTTCCTTTTCATTAATGTTTTAATGTGCTTTTCAGCATCCTTTTTCTTTAAATCTTCTCGTTTATCAAAAGCCTTTTTACCCTTGGCTAAAGCTATTTCCAGCTTGATAAAACTGTTCTTAGTATACAACTTAATCGGAATAAGTGTCAAGCCTTGCTCTTGTTTTTTACCTACTAAATAATCTAATTCTCTTTTTTTGAGCAACAACTTACGAGGACGTTCAGGATCATAATTATCTCTCTTTCCCGCAGCCCGATACAAAGAAATGTGCGAAGAAATTAAGTAGGTTTCAGTATTATTTTTAGCATTAGTTTTGAAGGAAATATATGATCCTTTTAAGCTAACCTGCTTTGCCCGAACCGCCTTAACTTCGTAGCCAAACAAAACTAAGCCCGCTTCATAAGTTTCTAAAATCTGATAATCAAAGCTTGCTTTTTTATTTAAGGCTAATATTTTCATAAAACTCTCAAATTAAAAAATATTGATTATTTTTCAATAAGATTTAGTTTTTTTAAATGATCAACAATTTTTTGATTTAAAAAGAAAGTAGTAACATAAGAACGATATGCTGGACTACCAATACTCTTTAAGGCTTCAGCATCTTGTGCATAACGAGCCTTTAAACCTTCAATTTCCTTATCAATCTTATCTTCATCAGCTTTAATATTTTCTAATTTTGCAATTTCTTTAAAAATTAAAGCACTTTTTACTCGCTTAACCGCATTGGGCATCATATCTAACATTAGTTGGTCATAGGTTTTACCAATACTTTTTAAATAATCATCAAAGACACCGCCCTGAGAGATAACATTTTGCTCAATTTCTCGCATCATTATTTCTGATTCACTTCTAATTAAGCTTTCAGCGATCTCACCAAACTTAGAATTATCAATGATTTTATCAATAATTTGAATTTCTAATTTTTGTCCTTGTTCTCTTTCTTTTTGATCAGAGATGGTCTTACTTAAATTTTTCTTAAGCTCGGCCACATCTTTAAAGCGAAACATCTTAGCTAAATCATCATCTAAAGCTGGGATTTCTCGATTATAAACCTCCTTAATCTCAACTTTAAATTCAACTTTTTTACCAGCTAAATGTTTTTGAAAATGCTCTTTAGGATAAACAATATTAAAATCTTTTTTCTCACCTTTTTTCAAACCAATTAAATTTTTATCAAGGCCCTCAACAAAATAATTTTTACCAATAATTAAGGTAACCTCTGGGTTTTGTCCATCTTCAACAGGCACCTTATCTAAAAACAAATTAATTGAAGCAATTACTTTATCACCATCTTTAATTGCTTGGTCAGAAACGCTTTCTTTGGCCCTCATTTCCATTAAATCATTTAAAACTTTTTGCACTTCGGCCTCTTCCACCTTAACTTTCTCTTTTTTAATAGCAAAATCCTTATAAGCACCTAATTTCATTTCTGGCAAAATACTAACTTTAATTTTATACTCCATTGGATTTCCAGGAGCTAACTTAACAATATCAACCTCTGGCTGACCAACAACCTCTTTGTCGCTAATATGCTCATCAATAAGTGAAAAAATTTGCTTATTAATTAAAAGACGAGAAGCTTCTTCTAAAATAGCCATCTCACCAATTTTTTGCTTCAAAACATTAAGAGGAGCCTTGCCAGAACGAAAGCCTTCAATTTTTATTTCCTTAGACAAAGATTCAGCCCCTTTATTAATATATGGAGCTAACTCTTCTTCGGAAACCTCAACTAATAATTCAATTTGTGATTTTTCTAAATCCTTTCTTGTTACTTTCATATTTTTAAATTAATAATAAATTTATTTAATAATGGATAAAGCAAATTTATCCTTAAAATAAAGACAATTCTATTATATCAAATTTTTTTAAAATAAAAAATGATTTAATAGACAATTATCTGGTCTCAAGATATTAATTTAAAGATAGGGATAAGTCAATAAATAACCACCAGTTATCGACTGGTGGTTATTATTATTTCTAAGCTTTATTTAAAAAACAAAATTTACAATAATAAACCAATAATCAATAAAGCAACAATATTAATAATCTTAATCATTGGGTTGATAGCTGGTCCAGCGGTATCTTTATAAGGATCACCAACCGTATCTCCGGTTACTGCTGCTTTATGAGCCTCCGAACCCTTACCACCAAAATGACCTAATTCAATATATTTTTTAGCATTATCCCAAGCACCACCACCAGAAGTCATTGAAATAGCCACGAAAATACCAGTAACAATAGAACCAATTAGAAGACCTCCCAAAGCTTCAATGCCTAATAAAAAGCCAATTAAAATCGGTGCTAAAACTGGGATAATAGCTGGAATAATCATCGCTTTTAAAGCAGACTTAGTAACAATATCAACCGTGCGACCATAATCTGGTTTTTGTGAGCCATCCATAATTCCTGGCTTTTCCTTAAATTGAGCTCTAACATCTTCGACAACTGATCCGGCTGATTTACCAACTGCTTTCATTGCTAAAGCAGCAAAATAATAAGGCAATAAGCCACCAATAAATAAACCAACTAAAACTTTAGGATTATCAATAGCAAAAATAAATTTATCACCTGCCTTATGAGTATAGTCTGCAAAAAGAACCAAAGTAGCTAAAGCTGCACTACCAATAGCATAACCTTTAGTAACCGCTTTGGTGGTATTACCAACAGCATCTAAAGGATCGGTCACATTTCTAACGGCCTCATCTAATTCTGCCATCTCAGCAATTCCACCAGCATTATCAGTAATTGGTCCATAAGAATCAATAGCAATAATAATACCAGCCATAGATAACATAGAAACAGCAGCAATAGCAATACCATAAATTCCAGCTAAATTATAAGCACCTAAAATAGCGGCAGCAATAACTAAAACCGGCCAAGCAGTTGACTTCATAGAAACTGCTAAACCAGCAATTACATTAGTTCCATGTCCAGTAGTAGAAGCTTCAGCGATACCTTTAACAGGAGCATATTTAGTTGAAGTATAATATTCAGTAATCAGCACCATCAAAGCTGTGACTACTAAGCCAATTATGGCACTAAAATAAATATTTAAAAATGGATACTTTCCATTATCAACCATTAACCATTTAGTAATTGGATAAAAAGCAATAGCCGAAATAATACCGGAAGCAATTAAACCTTTGTATAAGGCTTGCATAATATTTTTCTTTTTGCCTAAACGAATAAAGAAAACTCCAATAATTGAAGCAAAAATAGAAACAGCTCCTAAAACTAAAGGAAATAAAATGGCAATATCAGAGCCAGAGAAGAAAATTGCTCCTAAGACCATCGCTGCAATGGAAGTAACAGCATAAGTTTCAAATAAATCAGCTGCCATACCAGCACAATCACCAACATTATCACCAACATTATCAGCAATAACTGCTGGATTTCGAGGATCATCTTCAGGAATATCAGCCTCAACTTTACCCACCAAGTCAGCTCCAACATCAGCTGCTTTAGTATAAATACCACCACCTAAACGAGCAAAAATAGAAATTAATGAACCACCAAAACTAAAACCAATTAAAGCTTGTAAGTCTCTGGTGATAAAATAAAAAACTGAAGTTCCTAATAAAGCTAAACCAACCACTAAAAATCCAGTAATACTACCGCCTTTAACAGCTACATTTAAGGCTTTTTTTAAACCGCCTTTAGCCGCCTCGGTAGTTCTAACATTAGCTCGAACGCTGATATGCATACCAATATAACCAGCTACGGCTGAAAGAACAGCTCCCACTAAAAAAGCCAAAGCTGTTTTTGCTCCTAAGGACGGAGTAAAATATATTAGTACAAATAAAAGAATAGCTACAACAGCTACTGTTTTGTACTGACGATTCAAGAAAGCTTTAGCTCCAGCTTGAATAGCTTGAGCAATTTCTTGCATCTTAGCGTCTCCCTTTGGCAAACGCATAATCGAAGCAATTAATATTGCCCCAAAAACAATCGCCACCAAGGAAGAAACGACAATAAAAATAAAAACTTCTAACATAGTTCTTTTGAGTTAATTTTTATTAATTTTAAATATTTTATTATTTTTTTTCTTTTTTAGTAGATGAATCTTTTTTTGTTTCTTTTTTTTCTTTGCTTGTTTCTTTTTTCGCCGTTTCAGTTTTAGTTTTTTTCTCTTTCACTTCTTTCTTTTCTTCTTTTTCTTTCTTTTCTTTTTTCTCTTCTTGTTTATCTTCTTTTTTAGCTTCCTTTTCTTCAGATGAATCTTCTTTGTTGTCTATCTCATCTTCTGAGCTTTCAGTTTTAATAATTTCGCCATCAGGGCCTTGAGCAACAATATCAATTTTCCAACCAGTCAAACGAGCTGCCAATCTAACATTCTGTCCAGCACGACCAATAGCTAAAGATAATTTATCTTCTGAAACTTTAACTAAAGCTTTTTTATTAGCCTCATCAATATCAATACTAATAATTTTAGCCGGAGCTAAGGCATTGCTAATATACTTAGCCGGATCATCGCTATACTCAATAATATCAACTTTTTCTCCACCCAATTCATTAATAATAGTTTGAATACGCACACCTCTTTGACCAACACAAGAACCAACAGGGTCAATATTTTCTTCTTCAGAATAAATTGCGACCTTAGAACGAGACCCTGCTTCACGAGCAATATTTCTAATTTCTACCAAACCATTGGCTATTTCTGGAATTTCGATGGTAAAGATTTGACGAACAATTTCTTCCGAACGACGAGATAAAACAACCTCAGCACCACGCATTCCTAAACGAACCTCCTTAACATAAACTTTAATTCTATTACCAACGGTATATCTTTCACCATAGATTTGCTCCTCAAGTGGCAAAATACCAATAGTTTTTTCTAAATCAATAAAAACTAAACGTCCCTCAACTCTTTGAACAACACCATTGAGAACAGTACCCTCTTGATCTTTAAATTCATTAAAAACAGTTTCTTTTTCAATTTCTCTAATTTTTTGAATAATAACCTGCTTAGCTGTTTGAGCAGCCATACGACCATAACCTTCAGGTTCTTCTAAATCAAAAATGATTTCGCCCCCAACTTTAGCCCCCTTCTCAATCAACATAGCATCCTTTAACTGAATGTCAGTTTTGGGATTAAATCTTCGTTCGGTCTCTTCACCTTCTTCACCCTCAACCTTTTTTTCTTCTTTCTTCTTAAGCTCCTCCTTTTCTTTTCGATCCAAACCTAACTCTCTTCTTCTCTCAGCTTCTTCTAATTCTCTTTGCTCCTCCTCACTTAAATCCTCAACAATAGTTTTAACATCATAAATTTTAGCCCGACCTGTTTCGGGATTAAATTTTACTTTAATGTTTTGTAATTTATTGCCATAATCCTTGCGATAAGCTGCAGCTAAAGAAGCCTCAATCGCTGAAATAACTAAATCATATTCAATCTTTTTTTCTTCGCAAACTTGCTTAATGGCGCTTATTAATTCTGACATAATTTTATTTGTTATTTATTAATAATTTTAAAATAATTAAATATTTTTAAATCTAAATTAAAAGCTAATTGTATTATCAATTAGCTTTTATACTTCTATCTTAATATATTTTTTTTAAAAAAGCAATATCTGAAAAAATCTTTGATATTTATAAATCAAAAACTATCGACCATAATAATGAACTGGATTTAAGTAGTGTGGATCTTTTTTCGCAATAGCGTTCATTCTAACCATAATAAAAATGGTAACACTCCAAGAAACTAAAATAATCAATAAGCCAATAACTGCATTTTTTAAAATTTTCTTGGCTGAGCTGACCTGATCTTCATTGCCACCTGCTGTCATCCATTTAAAACCAGCAAATATTATTAAAACTAAACAAAGTATACCTAAAAATGAAAGGGCAATGTTTATAATCTTAACAATAGTATATCTAATATCGGTTGGATTTTGATCACCATAAACAACACCAATTTTACTCATTCCCACTTGACTACCCCAAGCGGCTCCTCCAGCTAAAGCTGTTTTACTATTAACGAGGAAAATAAAAAAAAGAAGTGGTAATATTAAGAAAATAATGCTTTTCGCTTTTTTCATAAATTTATGATAAAATTTTATTGATAGAAAATTTTACTCAAAAACAAAAATCTTTTTGGGCAAAAATATTAAATAAAATTTTATTTAAGTATAAAATTTTCTGCTTATATTATACCTTATTTTACAAAAAAAGACAAATGGAATTAAAGAAAAAAATTGCCTATAACACCGTCGTCCAAATTATTGGCAAAGCCCTATCAACTCTCTTGGGTGTTTTGTCTTTGGCTATTATGACCCGTTATTTAAAAACGGATGGTTTTGGCGAATACTCCACTGTTATTAATTTTGTTTCTTTTTTTGCAATGTCAGCTGATTTAGGGCTAACGCTAATCACTGCCCAAATGATTAGTGATCCCCACGAAAATCAAGCCAAAGTATTAAATAATTTATTTTCTTTGCGTCTAATATCAGCTTTTTTGCTTTTAGGTCTGGCTCCACTTAGTGTTATTTTTTTTCCTTATAGCTCAACAATAAAAATTGGGGTGTTGATTGCTAGTATTTCTTTTATTTTTCCTGCTTTAAATCAAATTATTATTGCCCTTTTCCAAAAAACCTTAAAAATGGGGCGGGCCATGATAGCTGAAGTCAGCGGAAAAATCTCTTTATTGCTCGCCATGTTTTTTGCTATTAAAATAGATAGTGGCCTAAATGGTGTTTTATGGGCTTCGGTTTTTAGTGCTGGAATTGGCTTTCTTTTGAATTGGGTTTTGAGTAAAAAAGAAGCTAAAATAAGATTTGATTTTGATTTTTCTATTTGGAAAAAAATACTTAGAAAGACTTGGCCTCTGGCGACCACCATTATTTTAAATTTAATTTATCAAAAAGGGGATGTTATTATTTTATCATTATTTAAGAGCATTAATGATGTTGGTATTTACGGGGCAGCTTATCGTACTATTGAGGTTATTGGCACTATTCCCTATATGTTTGCCGGAATAATGCTCCCTCTCTTTACTCTTAATTGGATTAACAAAAACCTTCCTTTTTTTGAAACATTAGTACAAAAATCTTTTGACTTTATGCTTATTCTAGCACTGCCCTTAATTATTGGTACCCAATTTACGGCTACTGAAATTATGAAACTAATTGCTGGAAAAGAATTTGCTCCAGCTGGACCACCACTACAAATTTTAATAATCTCCATTGCTCTTTTATTTATTAGTTGTATTTTCTCTCATGTCATTATTGCTATTGATCAACAAAAAAAAGTAATTAGATTATACTTAATAACCGCTCTGAGTTCTATTGTTTTATATTTTTTATTAATTCCCCAGATGTCTTATATCGGAGCTTCTTTGGTTACTATTTATAGTAATTTACTAATTCTCGGAGGTTCTCTTTTTTACACCAAAAAACTTACTAAAATAAAAATAAATTTTAAAATATTAAAGCCGGTTCTTTTAGCTTCGCTGGGTATGGCTCTTTTTATGTTTTTAATTCCTCGCTTTTTATATGAACGAGGGGTCTTTCTTTTAATTATTATTGCTTTAGCGATATTAATATACTTTTTATTATTATATTTATTTAAGGGCTTGAAAAAAGAAGATTTAGAAATTTTCCAAAAGAAAGGTTCTGAATAATCCTAATAATTCCTGAAAGGTCGCGGAAGAAGAATTGCGGAATATGTTTTATATAAATTATTAAATATATAAAATGGAGAAAAATTTTACTACAATTTATGAAAATGAAGATTATTTAATCATCAAAAAAACAGCTGGGTTAATAGTTCATGGCAGTGATCATATCAAAGAAAAAACCTTGGTTGATTTTTTATTAGAAAAATATCCTTATTTAAAAAATGTCGGAGAAGATCCAGCTCGCCCGGCTATTGTTCATCGTTTAGACAAAGAAGCTAGTGGCTTAATGATTATTCCAAAAAATAATAAATCCTTTGAATATTTCAAAGATTTATTTAAAAAAAGAAAAATAGAAAAAGAATATATTGCTTTAGTTCATGGAAAAGTTAGTAAAGATGAAGATGTTATAGATTTTCCAATTAAACGCTCTAAAAATGGTTATAAAATGGCGGCCATTCCTCGTCCCAAAAACTATTCCGACATTAAAGATTATAAAGATTTAGAGGCAGAAGAAAAGCTATCTCGACGAGGAAGGGGTAATCTTAAAGCTTTAGAAAAAGCCAATTCAGCTATTAGCGAGTTTATAGTTATTAAAAGATTGATTAACTTCACTTTATTAAAAGTTAAAATTAAAACTGGACGAACACATCAAATTAGGGTTCATTTTTCAGCCTACGGTCATCCTTTATTAGGCGATAATTTATACGCTAATAAAAAAAGCAAAATCAAAAATGCAAAAATTAATTTGGATCGAATATTTTTAGAGGCTTGTCGCCTGGCTTTCATTGATCCAACTGGACAAAAACAAGAATTTAAAATAGATTTAAGTCCAGACTTAGAAGAGATTTTGCAAAAAGTTAAATAAATTTTAAAACAAACAACCTATAATAAAACTGCCTTATTCTTAAATTATAAAATATGAAGCGAGCAGTTTTTTTATTATGCAAAACCATTTTTTACCTCTTCCTCTTTAGCGCCCCCATTCTTCTTTTGGCCAATGACGAGAGCAAAAATCTTATTAACGAAAACAAAGAACAAAAAATCTTATTCATCAACCAAGTAATGATCGGACAAAACCAGGCAGCTAAAAATGAATTTATTGAACTCTATAATCCCAATCCCATAGATATTGATTTGAGCAATTATATTTTGCGCAAAAAAACTAAATCTGGCTCTGAAAGCCTTTTGATTTCCAATAAAAACTTTAAAGGTATTATTCCGGCGCAATCTTATTTTTTAATTTCTAGCCCTGAATTTTGTGCTGACATCGCTTGTGACCTTGCCTATCAAAACAACTCTTCTTTGTCAGCTAATAATACCATTATTTTATACGACATTGAAAAAAATATTATTGACAAATTGGCCTATGGTCAAGCTTCTGATTCTTTTGAAATAGCGGCCCCCGAAATTTCAAGTGATCAAGTTTTGCGACGAAAAAGATTTGACTCTTTAAAACCTAATAATAATTTAGATTATGAAATAATAAGTGGACAAATTATTTTACATAATTCTCAAGGACAAAAAATTGAATTGTTTTTAAATCCTCTGAGTGAAAATTTAACTACTAAAAACAAGACCACAAAATCCAAAAATGATAGTTATTTTTTAAACTTATGGGAATTAGGACAAGCAAAAAATAACGACAATATTACCGTAGAGGGAATAGTGAGTGTCTTACCGGGTGTTTTAGGAGCACAATATTTTTATATCCACTCCCCCAAAGATGATTTAATTTATGGCTTACAAATATATAATTATCAAAAAAAATTTCCTAATTTAAAATTAGGTGATCTAATTAGAGTTTCGGGAAAATTAGGGATTAGTGAACTTTGTTCTAACTCTGATAAAAATTGCCCACCTGGATCAAATTTTTATCGCCTTAAAACAAAAGAAGCAGGTGATATTAAGCTACTTGCGGAAAAGCAAAACTTAAAAATTCCTCCTACTAAGAAGATAAAGGATCTTAGTTGGCAGGAAATAGGATCTTTACAAACTATAAGTGGAGAAATTACGCAAAACAAAACCAATCAAATTTATTTAGATGATGGAGAAACCGAAATTTTATTAAAAATCAAAAAAAGCAGTCAAATTCCCAGCAAAATTTTAAGTGAAGGACATTTTTTTACAATCAGTGGGATCTTAAATTATAAGGGATCAGAGCTAAAATTAAGCATCATTAATATAGATCATATTAAAGGTAAAAACCTAAGCGAAGAAGAATCTTTAGGAACCTTAATAAACGATGAGTTTTGGCAAATAGAAAAACAAAATTATAAGGCAAAAATAATTAAATATATTTTTATTACTTTTTTGGTTGGAGTTTTTTATATATTTTATTTAAAGAAAATAAAAAAATAATTTCTCTTGATATAAGATCTAATTAATATTTAATTAAAAACAAAAACTCATCTTTATTAATGAACAAATAATCTTGCTAAAACTTTCAAAAATTGTTAAAATGCTAATATTAAACATTAAGTTTATTTAATATTAATTAAAAAAATTATGGAAGAAAAAAATGAAAAAAATGAAAAAAACGAGGAAAAAGTAGAGAAGGTAGAAAAGAAAAGCATTCAAAGAAGGCTTGTTCTTATTATCATCTCAGCCGTCGTTTTAGCTTTATTAGGGTTTTTAATTTTTAAAACTACACCTGATAAAAACGTTTTACCAATTGAGGATGCTAGACTAAAAGCAGAAAATTTTATTAATGATTTTTTGATGCTCCCTGGCACTACTGCTAGTATTGATAACATTGAAAAAGAATATGGTTTATACAAAATAATGGTCAAGGTTGATGAAGAAGGTGAGCCTATTGAATCATTTATTAGTCAAGATGGAGAACTATTTTTCCCTCAAGCAATCAATATTGCTGAATATGAAGAAACATTAAACGCTTCTAAGGCGGAAGTTAGCACTGTTAATAATAAAAGTGAGAAACCAAAAATTGAATTATTTGTTATGAGTCACTGTCCTTACGGAACTCAAATGGAAAAAGCTATTATTCCAGCTCTAGAGCTTCTTCAAGACAAAGTTGACTTTACCCTAAAATTCAATAATTACGCTATGCATGATAAAGCAGAATTAAATGAACAATTAAATCAATATTGTATTCAAAAAGAAGATCCTAAAAAATTACTTTCCTATCTAAAATGCTTTAATGCTAGCGAAGATTCAGCCAAATGTTTAAGTGAAAACAAAATTGATAGTAAAAAAATAACAACTTGTGTTAAGGCTACTGATAAAGAATACCAAATTACTAAATCTTACGAAGACCAGAACACTTGGCTAGAAGGTCTTTATCCAATCTTCCCAATTTATGATGCTGATAATGAAAAATATATGGTTGAGGGATCCCCAACTTTAATTATCAATGAACAAATGGTCAGCGCTGAGCGTAATCCAAATAGTTTATTAAAATTAATCTGTACTGCTTTTTCTTCAGCCCCAGCTGAATGCTCAGAAAAACTTTCAACCATTACTCCAGATTACGGTTTTGGTGAATAAAAATAAAGTTTAAAAATTAATTTAAAAACTATGAAAAGTGAAAAAACTATTGTTCTAGTTCTAGTGATTTTAGCAGCAACCGCTATTTCCCTTACTTCTGTCTTCATGGCCCTAAAATCAAATCATGAAAATAGCTTCTCGGTTACTGGCACTGGAACAGTTTATGCTCGAGCTGATATTGCCAATATTCAAATTGGCCTTAAAAGCAAAGCATTTAAAACAGCCGCTGAAGCTACCAAGGAAAGCACTGAAAAAATGAACAAAATCAACGCTGAATTAAAAAAATTAGGAATTGAAGACAAAGATATTAAAACCTCAAACTATATCTTGCAACCAGTTTATAACTGGACTAGTGCTCGAGGACAAGAATTAGTTGGTTATGAAATTAATCAAACCTTAAACATTAAAGTTAGAGATTTAGATAAAATTGGAGATGTAATTGCTAAAACTACTGAGCAAGGGGCCAATCAAATCGGAAACATCAACTTCACTATTGATGATGAATATGAATTAAAAAATCAAGCTCGTGAATTAGCCATTACTCAAGCTAAAGAAAAAGCTCAATTGATTGCTGCTCAATCTGGAATGAAGTTAGGAAAAATAAAAAGTGGTTATGAGGAAATGTATCCAACAGAATGCCCTGACTATAGCTATAATTACAAGATGTCTTATGACTTAGCAGCATCTGATGGGTTAGCTGCTCCTCAAATTCAAGCTGGACAAAACGAAATCAAAATCAACTTTACTCTTATTTACGAAATAAAATAAATATATTAGATAATACTAATAAAATAAGCCAACACTAAGTGTTGGCTTTTTAATTTTCCCAAAGTTTTTAATTATATACTTAAGAATATAAATAAATATTTTTTATAACTAAAACCATAAAGATGCCAAAGCATAAAAATGATAAAGCATAAAGTCAAACAAACCCTCCAGAATAATTGAAATAATTTTTATAAAAACAAAAACAATTATTATTTATTTTTCTGTAAACTTGTAAAGATATCTTGTGCGGCTACCGCCCCCTCACTACAAGCAGTAATCACCTGACGCACTGAATTAGAATTGGTGCTAATATCACCTGCCGCCCAAACACCTTCTAAGCTTGTTCTTTGAGCAGCATCAACCTTAATATAAGAATGCTCAGTTTCTAAAGCTAATTGTTTAATTAATAAAGGATCAGGCTGAGTTCCAATTTCAATGAATAACCCATTAAGCATCAACTCTTCTGGTCCTTCTTTAGTTTTCAAACTAATTTTTTCTAATTTATTTTCCCCCTTTAATTCTATCACTTCATTATAATATCGCACTTCAATTTTTGGATTTTTTTCTATTTGTTCCATCCAAACTACTTCACCAATTAATTCACCATCTCGAACCAATAAATAAACTTTTTCAGCCACTTCTGCTAAATATAAAGCTGCGGTCATTGCGCTATTTCCGCCGCCAACAACTCCTACTATTTTATCTTTATAAAACATTGCATCACAAGTAGCACAATAAGCTAAACCTCGTCCTAAATATTTTTCCTCATTAGGAAGACCTAGTTTTCGATGCTTAGTGCCAATAGCTAATAAAATATTTTTAGCGGAAAAACTTTGACCAGACTCTGTTTTTAAAAGAAAATTTAAGCCTTCCTTTTTAATCTCTGTCACTTTTTCCATTTCCTTAATTTCTGCCCCTAATTCTTTGGCATGAGCTTGCATCTTTTGAGCTAACTCAAAACCATTAGCTTGATTGGCACCAGGAAAATTACAAACACTATGAGCCTCACTAATCAAACCCCCTGGAACTTCGCCAATCAATAAATGATTAATTTTGAAACGAGAAGCATAAATTGAAGCAGTATAAGCAGCTGGCCCCGCCCCAATGATAATTAAGTCATAAATCATAAAATATATATTATAAATTACCCCGAAGTTTTTCAGCGGCAATAATTTTATTCAATGATAAAATATAAGCTGAACTTCGTAAATCAAGCTTTCCTTCTAAACTTAAATACTGATTATAGACATCATGAAAAGCTCTCAGCATTTTGCTATCCAATAAATCACCCAAATACTTCTCATCTAAAACATTACCCGCCTTATTTTGACTCCATTCTAAATAACTAGCAACAACACCACCAGAGCTAAGCAAAATATCTGGCCACACCATAATACCTTTTTTAAATAAAAACTTATTGGCTTCGTAATTAATCGGAGCATTAGCAATTTCAATAATATGTTTAGCCTTGATATTTTCCATATTAGACTCATCAATTTGGTCCTCAATAGCACTCAAAATCAAAATATCAACCTCTAAAGCTAATAAATCTTGATTGCTAATAGATTCGTTTTGTGAATAAGCTGAAATAACGCCGTATTCCTTTTTGAATTTAATTAAATCATCTACATCAATTCCGGCCGGATTATAAACACCACCACGACTATTATTAATTGCTAAAATTTTAAAATCTTCTTCGTATAATTTTTTAGCAATACTCATTCCATTTTTACCAAAACCTTGAATAGCTACTGTTAATTTATTTTTTTCTAA
The DNA here is from genome assembly GCA_964440365.1 of uncultured Gammaproteobacteria bacterium. GTDB lineage: Bacteria > Patescibacteriota > Patescibacteriia > Patescibacteriales > UBA12465. The sequence continues at coordinate 13,879 of CAYTRX010000010.1, forward strand.
ATTTAAATATTTAATAATTTGCTCAATAATTAAAAAAGCTCCTCTGGCAGTAGCCTTATCACGTAAAGAAATTCCACCCAAGCTCTCAGCCTTGCCAGTAATCATAGCTGGTTGATGTGCACCAATATTTTTTTCATATTGATCTAACATCCAGGACATAATTTGAGAATTAGTTGAAACATCAGGACCTAAAACAATTTTATTTTCACCCAAAGTTTTATAAAAAGAATCAATATAAGCTCGGCTAATTTTTTCCAAAAACTTAAAATCGTATTCCTTTGGATCAAATTTTATTCCACCCTTAGCTCCCCCAAAAGGTAAATCTAATAAAGAATTTTTTAAGCTCATTAAAAAAGATAGGGTTTTGATTTCTTCTTCTGAAACTTCAGGATGAAATCTAATACCTCCTTTTCCTGGACCCAAAGCCTGACTGGAGACAACATTCCAAGCCGGAAATTTTTTTCCATCAACTTTCAATTCTTGATAATAAGAATGCTGAGACTCAATGATTTTTTTGATCTCACTATCAGATAGCTTTAAAAAATCTTTTAAATCATTGAGGTATTTTTGCGTATTTTTTGTAAGTGACATATTTTTAAATTAATTATTATTTTAAAATTAATTTAAGTGTGCCAAAATATCATTTTTTAAGGAATCCTTAGAACGTAAACCAACAAAATCAGCTACCACTTGCCCAGCTTTAAATAATTTTAAATTAGGAATACTTTGAATTTCATATTCTTGAGCTAATTCTTGATTGTCAGCTTCGTTAGTATCAATCTTGGTAATTTTTACCTTGCCAGCCAAATCTACCGCTAGTTCATCTAAAATCGGAGACATCATCTTGCAAGGCATGCACCAAGGTGCATAAAAATCTACCAAAACCGGTAAATCAGATTGTAAAACTTCGGCAGTAAAATTATCTTTATTTAATTCTAATACTTTTGTCATACTTTTATTTATTCGCTTTAAAAAAATATTTAAAAACGAATTTAATTATTAATTATTAATCTTTTAATTATTTTTAGCTAGCTCCGAAAGAGCTTTTTTTATTTTTTCTTCATTGCTTGGACATTTTTTAGAAAAACAAACATCAATTTCTTCAGCTAAAACCTTATTCATCAAAGAAGAAACAGCTGATCGAATAGCTTTTAATTGAATAACAGCAGCAAAACAAGAATCTTTTTTTTCTAACATTTTTTTTACAGCCTCTAATTGCCCAATAATAATATTAATTCTTTGCTCATTACTTCGCATAATATTTTATTATTTTATTATAACAAATTTTTCTATTTTTTATTATATCAAATACCCCTATGGGGTGTCAAGAGCTATTGCTATTTAAGAAAAAATGGGCTAAAATTACAAAATAAAATTAATTTATTAATAATTTTCCTATATGTCATTATCAATTGGAATTGTCGGTTTGCCCAATGTCGGTAAATCAAGTTTATTCAACATCTTAACCAAAAAAAAAGTAGAAGCAGCTAATTACCCCTTCTGTACCATTGATCCTAATGTTGGCGTAGTCAAGGTTCCAGATGTTCGTTTAGATAAAATTGCGCAAGTATCACATCCCACTAAAATCATTCCAGCTTTTATTGAATTTACTGATATTGCTGGCTTGGTTAAAGGGGCTCATCAGGGAGAAGGTTTAGGTAATCAATTTTTATCACATATTAGAGAATGTGATGCGATTTGTGAGGTTATTAGAGACTTTAAAGACGAAAATGTTATTCATGTTGAAGGTCAAATTAACCCCAAAAGTGATCGCGAAACAATTAATATGGAATTAATTTTTGCCGACCTTAAAACTGTTGAGAAAAAATTAGAAAGAGTAATTAAAGAGGTTCGAGCTAATTCTAAAGAAGCTTTAAAACAAAAAGAAGTTTTAGAAGAAATACTAAAATTATTAGAAAATGGAAAAGCAGTTCGAGAACTAGAAATTAAAGATGAAGACCAAGCTTTCGTTAAAAGCTTAAATCTTTTAACTATTAAACCAATTATTTATGCTCTCAACTCTGACGACACCACAGCACCACTTGACGATTTTAATTGGGATGGTGAAATTATTAGAATCAATGTTAAGGCCGAAGAAGAAATCGCCCAATTAGATGAAGCCGAACAGGCCGAATATTTACAAGAATTAGGCATTGATAAAAGTGGTTTGGATAAATTAATTAATTCATCTTATAGATTATTGGGTTTGGAAACTTTTTTCACTACCGGAAAAGATGAAACTCGAGCTTGGACTATTAAAAAAGGGACAAAAGCTCCCCAAGCAGCTGGCGAAATTCATAGTGATTTTGAAAAAGGTTTTATTCGCGCAGAAGTAATTAATTGGGAAAAATTCATTGAAGCAGGTTCTGAACTCAAAGCGAAAGAATTGGGCTGGATCAGAACCGAAGGTAAAGACTATGTGGTTTCCGATGGTGATATCTGTAATTTTTTAATTGGCAAATAAAAATCTGGCAAATAAAAAAACAGGTTTTAAAAAAACCTGTTCTGTGACCCCTGGGGGAATCGAACCCCCGTTGCCAGGATGAAAACCTGATGTCCTAACCACTAGACGAAGGGGCCAGATGGTTAAATATTTTTTTAAAGCAATAATATAATATATTGATTTTGAAAACTTGTCAATGTTTTTTAGCTAAATTAAAATAAAAAATAATTCAAAACATATTTTATAATAATAATGAAAAAGGAAGAAAAAAAATATTATATCCTAGGCTTAGAAAGTAGCTGTGATGAAAGCGCCGCCGCGATTATTGAGTTTGATAGAAAAGCTAATTTTAAAGTTTTATCAAGTGTCGTTTTTTCTCAAGTTGATATGCATCAACAATATGGTGGGGTGGTACCAGAATTGGCCGCCCGTGAACATGTCGCTATGATTTTGCCAGTGCTTGATCAGGCTTTACAAAAAGCTAAAATTGAATTGAGACAATTATCAGCTATTGCTGTAACTTCAGGTCCGGGACTAATAACCTCTCTAATCAGCGCTAGCGAAACAGCCAAGGCCTTGTCTTTTGTTTATAATATCCCCTTAATTGCCAGTAATCATATTGAAGGTCATATTTATTCAGCTTTTTTAGAAAATAAAGAAAAAATCAATTTCCCCGCCTTAGTTTTAACTGTTTCTGGTGGACATAATATTTTAGCTTTAATGACCAATCATTTAAAATATAAAGTTATTGGACAAACCTTAGATGATGCTGCTGGCGAAGCTTTTGATAAGGCGGCTAAAATGATGGGCTTAGGCTATCCCGGTGGGCCAATCATTGAAAAACTAGCTCAAAAGTATCAAGAAGAAAATAAAAATAATTTAGAGGAAATTAAATTACCTCGCCCGATGCTTAATTTAAATAATTTTGACTTCTCCTTTTCTGGTTTAAAAACTGCTTTATTATATCAATTACGTAAAGATAAAAATTGGAAAAAAAAGATTCCACAATATTGTTATTCTTTTCAAAAAGCAACTATTGATGTTTTATTAGGAAAAACTTTAAAAGCTGTTAAAAAATATCGACCGCAAAGCATTATTTTGGTTGGGGGAGTTTCAGCAAATTCTACTTTAAAAAAAGCCTTCATCAATGAAATTAAAAATAACCCTGACTTAAAAAATATAAAATTTATTGCTCCAGCTCAAAAATACTCCGGCGACAACGCCACCATGATAGCTTTAAATGGTATTTTTCATTTTCTAAAAAATAAAAAAAATTTAAAAAATTATAGAAATTTAAAAATAAACTCTCATTTAGACCTGGCTTAAAATCTCTAAAAAGGCCCTGTTTATAGGGTTTTTATACAAAAAAGAAGAGTCTTGCCTTAGGGCTTGACTTTTTTTTCTTTATGTGATAGAATACTAAGTTATCTTTTAAAACACTTAAAACCGATTTGAACGGGCCAGGCACGACAAGCATGGGATTTTCTTTAAGGGTTTCTAGGGCTAAGGCTTTAAAATTCCTCAAAGAGATTTTCTTGCCTATCCCGTTTAAGTCGGTTTTTTTATTAGGCAAAATAAAACCCCGTGAACAATAAATTATTGACGGGGTTTTTATTTTTTATTCTTTAAATTATTTTATTCACTTCCCTTATTCTCGGAAGAAGAATTATTTTCTTCGGCTGTCCCTTCCTTATCTTTTACCTCTTCTTTTTTTTCAGATTCTGCTTCAGTCTGATTTTCCTCCGTTTCAGTCTCCTCTTTCTTTTCTACTCCCAATAAACAAACTTCTCGCCAAGGAACATACTTAGAATGAAATCTAGTTTCTACTTTATTTTCATTTTCTTGACCGTAATTATAAATTACCGTGTAATCAAAATAAGTGTCCGCTCCGGCATGAGCACTTTCAGTGCATCTCTTTTTTCCTGGCTCCAGATCACTTGTTTCAATAATTTTAGTTGGCCCTGGACGAACAATATTATAAATAACTGGAGGAGTAATAGTTGCTAAGCGACCATCAGACTTCCCCCAAAAATCAAAATAAATATCATTATAACCTTCAAAACGCGCTTGAATTAAAATATTATTTCCTGTATCATTTTTAAATTTTAAATCAGGTCGTGGTGAATAAACAGTAGCATCAACCCCCGCTGGCTCATAATACGAAACTCGATAAGAGTGATTACGTCTTTCAGTGATTGGCAAACCACTGCCCATAGCAGAGCGAAAAAGGGTAGTAGCAATTTGACATAAACCACCGCCATATTCAGCCACTGTTTTATTTCCTTTAATTACATATTCCTCCAAATAACCAGCTGCTCGATCAACTTTTCCTAAAGCATTAACTAAAGAAAATTCCTCCCCCGGCTTAATAACTAAACCATGAAGCTTATCAGCCCCAACTTTAATATTATGACGACGATTAGCTGAAGATCCGGCAAAATTAGAATGTCCCGTACCAATTAATTCAAAAATTCCTAATTCATTAGAACTGTTAATTTTTTCAATTTTTTCCACCTGACTAATTAAATTTATTTGTTCTAAATTATTATCTTTCCCTTGCTCTAAATCCGATATTAAATCATTATTAAAAAGAGCTTCGTAAATAGCGGCGATACTAGCTGAATAGTCTAATTTTAAACCATCTTGTCCTGGTTCAAATACCGAAACACGTTCACCACTTAATTCTATTTTTGGTTGACGACTTTCTTGATTAATAAAAGGACTAATTTTTTCATCAAAATATAAAGCTATTTTTTCCTCGCTTAAACCTAAGCTTAAATCGTCCTCAATCTTCAACCAAGAAGCCAGATCAGTATCTTCAATAATAAATGTTCTTTTCTTTTCTGGACTAAATAATTTTAAAGGAGCTGTTTTAAGAACTTCTTGAGCCAATTGTGGCAAGGATTCAACCTCAGCGATACCAATTTGTGGTTTTTTATTGACAAGTTTTAATTTAATATCAGAGTTATCTAAGGTTGCTAAACGTTTATTGAGATCAGAGAAAAACAAATCATAGTCAATCTCATAACCATCGCGACCCTCTTGTAATGAAAAAACGATTTGCTCACGCCCCTCAATCAGCTTTTTTTCAAAAATTAAAGAAACTTCTTGTAGAGGCTGTTCTTGATCAGAAAAATTTTCTTTTATAATTTTTTTCAATTCCTCCTTGTTTAAAACAAAATTTAAAGATAATTCGGTTTTAAAGAAAAATGATTTTATTTTATTAAAAATTTCATAACAAGATCCGTCTCGAGCTACCAAATAAGCTTGGCTAACAGCATTATCGGTATTATAAACTAAAGGTAAAACAACCAAATTAGGATCAAAAGCTGATGATAAATTATGCCAAACTATTTCCTTGTTATTTAATTTAATTTTTATTCCCTGATCAATAAAGGTATTAATTTTCCGATCAACTAATTGCTGGGCTACCTCTCGATCAAGACCTGATAAATCAATATTAGCTAAATAAACATTGGGGTAAATACGATTTTCAAACTTTTTTTCCAAAAATAAATAAGTTAATAATAAAAAAATAAGCAATATCAAGATTGCTGAAAATATTAAAGCGATTGTTTTTCTCAAGGCAGAAAAAGTCTTTCCCCTATCTGAGCTAGTCTTTTCTGACTTTATTTTTTCTAAAATCTTTTTTGACATTAATTTACTTTTATTATTAACTCTTTATTAATATCACTATTTTAATTATTGATATTATTAATCTTAATATCAAATTATTCATCAATATTTATTAATTCATTTAAAACATCCTTCGCGGCTTGTCTTCGTTTTTCCTCATCTAAACTAGCGGCACTTAATAAAAAATTAACTCGATCACCAACTTTAATACCTTCGGGAAAAGAATCTTGTGGCCATAAAATATCACGTCCACTAGAGTCACGTAAAATAAGACCGTCGCCATGAAAACCGATTAACTCTAAACTTAATTCCATATAATTTAAGATTTAATTTTTATCTTAATCTGACTACTTTTATAAACTTTTTCCAAAATAATAGTCAAAACTCCATTTTCTAGATTAGCTTGCATTTTTTTGTTATCAACTTCTTCTGGCAAAATAATGCTCCGTGAAAAAGAACCAAGATAGCATTCCTGCAAAAGACATTTAGCGTCTTTTAATAAAGCATCGGCTTCGCGACGACCCTTGATTGTTAAGATATCACGATGCAAAGAGATTGATAAATTTTCTGGTTTGACACCAGAAATAGTTGACTTTACGATAATACTTTCGTCTGTTTCGTAAACATCAACCAAAAGCTGGCCCTCGGATAATTCTTCCTGCGACCAATCTTGAGAAAAATTTTCCATATTTTTGCTTGGATTAATTTTATAATAATTATTTTTATTTTTTTAAAAAACTTTAAACATAGGTGGGCATAGATGGATTTGAACCGTCGACCCCCGCCTTATAAGGGCGGTGCTCTAACCGCTGAGCTATATGCCCGTAAAAGAGTGGGTATATCCCGACTCGAACGGGAGACCTCTACGATGTCAACGTAGCGCTCTAACCAACTGAGCTATACACCCATAAATTATTTAGAATCTATGAGAAATTTTAACATTATTAAAATATTTTTTCAAGCTGACTTTGAATGCTAGAAATTAAATCTTTCTCCAAATCTTGAAGAGAACGAGAAGAGCTGGCATAGGCAATTCGATGGTTACCAAAAGGCTTTAGACCTCTAATAAGCTCTAAAGAGTCAATATTTTTTACTGAATAGACTAAAACCTTAGTGGCAAAATTGTTTTTTTCTTTTTCTGACGCTTGATCATTCGCAGATTTTAAGCTTTCCGTATTAGAATAAAGCAAAACTATTAGCTTAGCACTAGGAATAGATAAAATTAATTCATCAATTACATCCTGTAAATTTTCTTCACTGGCCGAAGCATCAATAAAATCATCTTTATACAAACTTGACCAAATAATCGCTCCATCCTTACTAGACTTTAAATTATTCAAAACTCGGCCCCAAAGCTTTAGAGTATTTAAACTGCGAGAACGATATAAATTAGCAACAATTTCCTCTCGCCGAGCTCCCATTTCAATCAACTGTGAACTTATCTTCAAAGCCCGTGGAGTTAGATTGGAAGTTTTAAAATTTTTAGTTTTAAAAACTATACCAGCTAATAAACAAGTAGCAATATCTTCATCAATAAGATGAGTTTTATCCTCGCTTTCAATTATATTATAAATAATTTCCGAACAAGAAACAGCGCTTAAATCAATTAAATTAATTTGTCCAAAATCTTCATTTTCCGGATTATTATCAACATTAATAATATTAGTTTTGTAGAAAAAATCGATATTATTATCATAAATTCGTCCCAAAGATTCCAAATCATGGCTAGCGATGGTTATAATTAAATCATATTTAAAGCCCTCCATGCTAGAACGAATATCTTCTGACTTAAAAAATCCACTTTTGGGAGAAATAATAAAATTAAGATAATTATTATCAATAGTATATTTAATTTGGCTAACGGTTGCATTTTTTAAATCAATAGAAACGACAAACTTTAAAAGATTCTCTAAAGATGTTTTTATCTCAGAAAACGAAGGTAAAAATTTAAAAGAGTTTAGGGGTGTGCCAAAATTACTCAATCGGCCATCTTTTTCAGCTCCAATTTCTACATTTTTACCAATTTTTTTTAAATATAAAGCCAAAGCCAAAGAACTGGAAATAGCATCGCCATCCCAGTCAGTAGAAAAACTAATTAAAATGTTTTTGGCCTCTTTGACCAAATTAAAAAACTGATAATTTATTTTCATCTTTTCCAACAAATTATTAACTAAGTACTATATATTTAATTAAAAAATTAGTCAATAAGCCAGTTGACCGACCATCTTAATTTTGATAAGATACTATTATGATTTATTGGCTAATTATAAGCTAAAAACAAGGAAAAAGAAGAAAATATGAACGAAAAAATGGACAAGATTTACGAGGCTAAAAAGTTTGAAGACCGAATTTATAAAAAATGGGAAGATTCGGGTTATTTTAATCCCGATAATTTACCTTTTCCCGAAGATGCGCCAACTTATAGCATGGTTCTGCCACCGCCAAATATTACCGATAAACTACATATTGGTCATGCTTCAGTTATTGCTATTGAAGATCTTTTTATTAGATATCATCGTCTTCGAGGTTATAAAACTCTCTGGTTACCAGGAACTGACCATGCCGCTATCGCCACACAAAATGTAGTAGAGAAAAAGATTTTTAAAGAAAGCGGACAAAGCAGACATGATTTGGGTAAAGAAAAATTCTTAAAAGAAGTTTGGAATTTTTTATCAGAAACTCAAAGCACGATCTTAAAACAAGCACGAAAAATGGGAGCCTCAATTGATTGGAGTCGACAGGCTTTTACTTTAGACCAAGCGCGACAAAAGGCTGTCGCTAAAATGTTTTGCGACATGTATCACGAAGGTATTATTTATCGTGGTGAACGAATTGTTAATTGGTGTCCTCGCTGTAAATCGACTCTAGCTGATGACGAATTAGAATACAAAGAACAAAAAGCAATCCTGTATACCTTTAAATATGACGCTAATTTCCCAATCACTATTTCTACTACTCGTCCTGAGACCAAATTGGGTGATACCGCCATTGCTGTTCATCCCAAAGATCAACGTTATCAAAAATATATTGGCCAAACTCTAACAGCTAATTTCTGTGGACAAAATTTAAAAATAAAAGTTATTGCTGATTTTAATGTAGAAATGGATTTTGGTACTGGGGCCCTAGGAGTTACTCCGGCCCACTCAATGATTGACTATCAAATGGCAATAAAAAATAAACTTCCTAGTATTAAAGTAATAAATGAAGAAGGAAAAATCCATGAAGGCTTTGCTGAGTTTTCTGGACTTAGCGCCCTAGAGGCAAGAGATTTAATTGTTAAAAAATTAAAAGAAAATGGTTTGATTATTAGCGAAGAAGAAATTGATAATAATCTTTCCATCTGTTATCGCTGTGATAGCGCTATTGAGCCACTGCCCTCTAAACAATGGTTTGTCTCTCTTGATAAAAAATTGGATCGCCTCGGGGGCAAATCCCTAAAAGAAAGAGCTACGGAAGTCGCCCAAAAAAAAGAAATTATTTTTATCCCTGACAGATTTACAAAAAGATATTTAGACTGGGTAGAAAATTTACATGACTGGTGTATTAGTCGTCAAATTTGGTTTGGTCATCAAATCCCTGTTTGGTATAAAAAAAATTCAGAAGAAATATACGTTGGCGAAGAAGCCCCATTAGGCGAAGAGTGGACACAAGATCCTGATACTTTAGACACTTGGTTTTCCTCGGCTATGTGGACTTTTTCCACCTTAGGTTGGCCAGATAATTTTAAAAATGGCGAGAAAATAGGTGATTTAAAAAAATTCCACCCAACTCAAATACTGGAAACTGGTTATGAAATTATTACGCTCTGGGTTTCACGCATGGTCATTATGTCCCTTTTTGCTCTAAATGAAATTCCTTTTGAAAAAGTATATCTAAATGGAATGGTCTTAGATAAAAATGGCAAAAAAATGAGCAAATCAAAAGGAAATGGCATTGATCCAATTGATGTCATTGAACAATTTAGTACTGATGCCCTACGTCTATCCTTGTTAATCGGTAACACTCCAGGAAATGACATGAGAATGAGTGAAGAAAAAATAGAAAGTAGTCGCAACTTTTTAAATAAATTATGGAATATTAGTCGCTTTATTATTTCTGATCAAGAAAATCTAAGTTATGATTTTGACAAAAATAAATTGAGTTTGAGTGATAAATGGATTTTAAATAAACTAGAAAAACTGGTGCAAGAAACGGAAGACCAGATGAAAGATTATAAATTTTCTTTAGTTGGCGAAAGTTTAAAAGATTTTACTTGGAACGATTTAGCTGACTGGTATCTAGAAGCTAAAAAATTTGAACGTGACGAAAATTATAATAAATTATTAATCTATATTTTAAAAAATATTTTAAAATTATGGCATCCTTTTATTCCTTTTATTACCGAATTGATTTGGGAAAAACTAGGCGAACCAGAATTATTAATGATTTCTTCTTGGCCACAAATCAAAATTAATGATTTCTCTCAAGAGCAACATGATTTTGAATTTATTCGAGAATTAATAATATCTATTCGTAACGCTCGAGCCGAAAACAAAATTGAAGCTAATAAAAAAATAAAAGCTTTTATTATCAGTCCTAAATCAGAATTAATAAAAAACAACGAACACTTAATTAAAAACTTAAAGACCGGCCTAGAACAAATTGAAATAATCTCTCAAAGCAATGAATTGCCTTCAGGAAAAAATATTTTAATTACCATGGGCGAAAGTGAAATTTATTTAATCGGTGCCATTGACGAAGAAAAGGAAGTCTTAAGAATACAAAAAGAAATTGAAAATCTAGAAAAAATGATTCAGTTTTTAAAAGATAAATTAAACAATAAAGATTTTGTTAATAAAGCGCCACAAGAATTAGTCCAAAAAGAAAGAGAACGTTTAGAGAAAAGCCAAAATGAATTAGAAAAATTACAACAAAATTAATTAATTAATATGAGTTTAAAAAAATATTTAATCGCTACCACGGCTCTGACCTTATTATCATGGGCAATTTTTATTTTTCTCTTGAACTTTACCAGCCCCGAAGCTAATTCTTGGATAATTTTTTCCCTATTTTACTTTTCCCTATTTTTAGCTTTAAATGGTTTTTTTACCTTAATTGGTTTTATTATTAGACGAAAAATTTTTCACAAAAACCTAACTTTTTATTCTCTACGCTCCGCCTCTCGTCAATCCCTTCTTTTCTCTTTTTTAATAATTGCTTTATTATTTATGTTAGCCCAAAATATTTTTTCTTGGTTTAATATTTTTCTTTTGGTCGCCATTTTGGCTATAATTGAATATATTTTAATCCAAGAAAAAAAATCTATTTAAAAATATGAAAGACAAATTAAATCAAATAAAAGATGAGTTTCTCAAAAAAATAAAGGAAGTCAAAGATATGGACTCCCTAAAGCTTTTGGAGGAAAAATACCTTAGTCGCAAAAGCGAATTTAACTTAATTATCAAGGATATTAAAGACTTAAGCAGTGATCTCCGAAAAGAAGTTGGCTTATTAGCCAATTCCATTAAACAAGAAATCAATCAACAAATAAAATCATTCCGAAATGAACTGGAAGGTAAAGATGAAAAAAAAGGATTTTTTGACCCTAGCTTGCCCGGAAAAATTGAGGAAAAAGGTCACCTGCACCCCACTACCCAAATACTACAAGAAGTTATAGATATTTTTGTTTCTATGGGTTTTTTATTTTTAGATGGGCCAGAATTAGAAAGTGATTATTATAATTTTAGTGCCTTAAACTTTCCCAAGCATCATCCAGCTCGAGAAATGCAAGACACTTTTTTTATTGATAAAAAAAATAAAGACGGTGAATATGATTTACTGATGCGAACTCACACCTCACCAATGCAAGTTCGAGCAATGAAAAAATATGGTGCCCCACTAAAAGTTGTCATCCCTGGTCGCTGTTTCCGAAACGAAGCTACTGATGCTCGTCACGAACACACTTTCTATCATATTGAAGGCATGATTATTGATAAAAATATTAATTTTTCTCACTTAAAAGGAGTTTTAGAATTAATTGGAAAAAAACTATACGGCCCCAATACAGAATTACGTATGCGTCCCAAACATTATCCTTTCGTTGAACCAGGAAGCAATGGTGAATACACCTGCTTCTTATGTGCTGGTAAAGGTTGTCGAGTTTGCAAATATAGTGGTTGGTTAGAAATTTTAGGTTGTGGCATGATTCACCCAGAGGTTTTAAAAAATGGCGGAATTAATCCAGAAGAATATTCTGGCTTTGCCTTTGGTTTTGGTTTAGATCGTTTAGTAATGTTAAAATACAATATTGACGATATTAGACTTTTTCACAGTGGAGATAAACGCTTTTTAGATCAATTTTAATTTATCCTAAAAATATGAATGTATCATTAAATATATTAAAACAATTCGTTAACCTGTCTAATGTTTCAGCCGAAGAAATAAAGGACAAGTTAACTGCTCACACTGTTGAAGTAGAAAAAATAATTAACCTCCAAGAACGCTTTAATAAAGTAGTAGTAGCCAAAATTTTAGAAATAACAAAACATCCCAAAGCTGATAAATTACAAATTGCTCTTGTTGATGCTGGTGAAAAAGAACCTCTAAAAATTGTATGTGGGGCCAGCAATATCGCGGTCTCCCAATTAGTTCCTTTAGCTAAAATTGGCGCTGTACTTAAAGAAGGTTTTGAAATTAAAAAAGCTGAAATTAGAGGGGAAGAATCTTTTGGTATGTTATGTTCAGCTAGTGAATTGAGTTTAAGCGATGATCATAGTGGAATAATGATTTTAGATAATAAGGCTAAACCCGGACAAGACTTTGCTAAATATTTAGGCTTAGATAATCTTGTTTTAGAAGTAGACAATAAATCCCTATCAAATCGACCGGATCTCTGGGGACATTATGGCCTAGCACGAGAGCTAAGTGTTTTATTTAACAAAAAATTAAATGATTACACCGTCAAAGAACCAAAAATTAAAAAAACTAAGGGTAATCAAAAAGAAAATATTAGCGTAGAAATAAAGAACAAAAATCTTTGTCGACGTTATTTAGCTCTAAAAATTGATAATATTAAAATAGAAGAATCTCCAACTTGGTTAAAAAATGAATTAAATGCTCTCGGACTTAATTCTATTAACAATATCGTTGATGCCAGTAATTATGTAATGTTTGAGCTCGGGCAACCCTTACATGTTTTTGATGCCGAAAAAATTAAAAAAATAATTGTTCGTAAAGCAGAAAAGGGAGAAAAGTTTATTAGCTTAGATGATAAAGAAAGAATTTTGAGTGATGAAGATTTAATGATTTGCGGTGAACAAGAAAGTTTGGCAATTGCTGGTATTATCGGAGGAAAAAATAGTCAAGTAAATAATACTAGTACTAGCATTATTATTGAGTCAGCTAATTTTGATGCTATTTCTCTTAGAAAAACTGCTCAAAGACTAGGAATTAGAAGTGATGCCGTAATGCGTTTTGAAAAATCTTTAGACCCTAATTACTGTGATTTAGCTATTAAAAAAATGGCTGAATTGGTAAAAAAACTTTGCCCTAAAGCTCAGTTTAATTACGAAATATTAACAGCCGGTGATTTTGAAAACGAAGAACAAATTATTAGCTTAGACCTAGATTGGACTGAAAAAATTATTGGACAAAAAATTGAAGATAAAAAAATTGAAAATATTTTAGAAAGTCTTGGTTTAGTAGTAAAAGAAAAAAAAGGAAATATTTGGGATTTTAGTATCCCCTCTTGGCGCCAAAAAGATTTAAAAATAAAAGAAGACTTAATTGAAGAAATTGTTAGAATTTACGGTTATAATAATATTGCAACTAGTTTACCTGTTTCTAGCATCTTGCCACCAGAACAGGATCCTGAATTACTTTTAATAAAAAAAATAAAAAACATTTTGAGCTACTCCTTCAAAATGAACGAGGTTTATAATTATTCCTTTGTCAGTGAAGAAAGCTTAGCTAAATTAGATTTGGATTCTAAAAATTATATTAATCTTTTAAATCCTTTTTCTAAACAAGCCTCTCTTTTACGCCAAACCCTAACTACCAATTTGGTTTCCAACATTAAAACCAATCAAGCTAAATATGATCACTTAGCTTTCTTTGAAATCGGAAATATTTTTCTTAACGCTCCTGGTGGGCCCTATAAAGATGATAAAATGAATGAAAGTTTATCTTATCAAGAAAAAAAACTAGGTTTAATATTAGCTGATAAAAAAGGTCAAACTTTTACTTCCCTAAAAAATATTGTTTTTAATTTAATGCATGAGCTATGTCCAGAGCAAGAACTTGAATTTCTAGGCAGTGAAACAATAATTAATTGGGCTGACAAAAATGAAAAGTGCTTATTAATAATTGACGGAAAAGAATTGGGTTTCTTAGCTAAAATAGATAAAAATATTTTAAATAAAAACGGTATAAAAACCGAAGTATCTTCTTGCGAAATTGATATAAAAACATTATTAGCCCTTTGTGCTAAGTTTAAAAATAATAAGTATCAAGGTATCTCTAAATTTCCTAGTGTTAATCGCGACTTAGCTTTTGTCATTAATGAAAAAATATTATATAATGATATTAGTAAAGAACTCAAAAGCTTCAATGAATTAATCAAAGAAGTTAATCTCTTTGATGTCTACTCTGGAGAAAACTTAGATAATGGTAAAAAAAGCATGGCCTTTCATCTCAGCTTTCAAGCTGAAGACCGAACCCTAAACAGCGGGGAGGTTGACAAAATTATTCAAGATTTAAGCAAACATCTAGAAGAAAAATTCTCAGCCCAAATTAGAGACTTTTAAAAATTAAAATAAAAAATTAATTTAAAACTATGTTTGAAAACAGTCAAGACATTTTAAACATCTCAATATCGTTATCGGTTATAGCGGTGGCGATATTTTTATGTATTGCTCTTTTTTATCTTATTCTTAATCTCAGAAGAGTCAATAAATTCAGCTCTCAACTTAAAAAAAGTATTGAGAAAATTGAAAATGTTGGTAATTTAATTCAAGACAAAATAAAACAAAGTGGAGCTTATTTTTTGATTTTTAAAGCATTGTCGGAAAGAATAATTGAATATTTTTCTAATAAGAGAGAAAAAAGAAGAGAAGCTCAACAAAAAGAAAATAAGAAAAAAGAAAGTAGTAGAAAAACTAAGAGCAACAAAAAAAGTTCTAAGAAAAAATAGACATGAAAAAAATAATACTTACCGGGGATCGTCCTAGTGGAAAATTACATATTGGACATTTATTTGGTTCACTGCTAACTAGGGCCAAGCTACAAAATGATTATGAGGCCTATATTATGGTTGCTGATGTACAGGCCTTAACTGATAATTTTTCTAATCCAGAAAAAGTGAGATCCAATGTCCGAGAAGTAGTGATGGATAATTTAGCGGCTGGAATTGACCCTAAAAAATCAACTATCTTTATCCAATCAATGATTCCTGAAATAGCCGAATTGACTGTTTTTTATTCTAATCTAGTTACTATCTCTCGCCTACAACGCAATCCAACTGTCAAAACCGAAATTAAACAAAAAGCTGAATTATTTAAAGATAGTGTAACTTATGGTTTCTTAGGTTATCCCATTAGTCAATCAGCTGATATTACTGCTTTTGCTGCTGACTTAATTCCAGTTGGAGAAGATCAGCTACCCATGATTGAGCAAACAACTGATATTGTAAAAAAATTTAATAATATTTATGGCGAAACATTAACCCTCCCCAAAGCCCTACTAGGCGAAGCTCCTCGAGTTAAAGGTTTGGATGGTAATGCCAAAATGGGAAAAAGTTTAAATAACGCTATTTATATCTCTGACACCAAGGAAGTAATTGAAGGAAAAGTTAAAAAAGCTCTTACTGATAGCCAAAAAATTAGAATTGACGATAAAGGGCGACCCGAAATTTGTATTGTTTATTCTTATCATCAACTATTTAACAAAGAAAATACAGAAAAAATAAAAAAAGAATGTCAAGGTGGTAATCGAGGTTGTGCTCAATGTAAAAAAGAACTGAGTGAAAAAATTATTTCCTTTTTAGAGCCATTACAAAAAAGAAGGAAATATTATGAAGAACGACCAAATTTAGTTGATAAAATATTAAAAGACGGAACTAAAGAAGCAAGAAAAAAAGCTAGTGAAACTTTAAAAAAAGTAAAGAAAGCGATGAAATTAGATTACTTCAACTAACTATTGACAAATTAGAAAATTAATAGTATAATTACGTAATATTCTATATATAATAAAAAATAAATAAAAAAGCAAAATATTAAGTAATTTTTATAAATTAACTTCAAAAATATGAATTTAGAAGCTCCAACCAAGGAATCACCTTTAGAAAAGGCTAAAAGACTAAAAGCAGAAAAGGAATCCAAAGATAAAGAAA
>CAYTRX010000011.1:0-27543 GCA_964440365.1 uncultured Gammaproteobacteria bacterium
GATTCTCCTACTCAAAGAGTTGGGGGTAAGGCTTTGGAGAAGTTTGAAAAATCAACTCATTTAACTCCAATGATATCTCTTTTTGACGCCTTTTCACCAGAGGATATGACAGCGTGGCAAGAAAGAAATAATCGTTTTTTATATGGTCAAATTCTGCCCCCAAAAAATGATTGGTCATATTATTGTGAATTAAAATTGGATGGTTTAGCTGTTAATTTAAAGTATTATAAAGGGGCCTTAATGGAAGGTGCTAGTCGAGGTGATGGTAAGATTGGGGAGAATATTACTTCTAATATTAAAACAATTGAAACTATCCCTTTGGAGTTAATTATTCCAGAAAAAAAAGATTTAATAAAATTAGGCTTAGATAGTGATAGGGTTTTAGAATATTTAAATTCAGCCTGGATTGAGGTTCGCGGTGAGGCTATTATGACTAAAAAAACCTTAGCCAAATTAAACCTGAAATATCAAGCAGAGAATAAACCAATACTGGCTAATACGAGAAATGGAGCAGCTGGTTCACTTCGTCAATTAGACCCCCGTCTATCAGCCGAAAGAAAACTGGTTTTTTATGCCTATGACATTATCTTTTATCATAAAGGAAAGAAAATAAATATTATTCCAAGTAGGGCTCAAGCTGAAATTTTAACCAAGATGTTGGGTTTTAAAATTTTACCATATAATGTTTTATGCCGTGATCTAAGTGAGGTTTTTGCTTTTCATAAAAAATGGGAGAAAGGAAAAGAAAAATTGGATTTTAATATTGATGGAGTGGTGGTTAAAGTAAATGATTTGGCAATGTGGGAAAAATTGGGTACTGTTGGTAAGGCTCCTCGTTATGCGATGGCCTATAAGTTTTCGGCTGAACAGGGAAGCACCATTATTAAAGATGTCGTTTGGCAATTAGGTCGAACTGGCATTTTAACTCCAACAGCTATTTTGGAGCCAGTTAATTTATTGGGTGTTATTATTTCACGAGCGACTTTGCATAATATGGACGAAATTAAGCGCTTAGATGTTAAAATTGGTGATACCGTCGTAGTAGAAAGAGCAGGAGATGTTATTCCCAAAATTGTTTCGGTGTTTAAAAAGCTTCGTGATGGTTCTGAACAAAAAATTTGTACACCAAAAAAGTGTCCTAATTGTGGGAGTGAAGTTGTGCGAGAGGGCGAAGAAGTTGCTTTACGTTGCTCCAATCCTCGTTGTTTTGCTGTTAATTTACGTCAAATAATTCATTTTGTCTCTAAGCCGGCCTTAGATATTGAAAATATTGGACCAAAAGTTATTGAACAATTATTAAATGAAGGCTTAATTAGTGATTTGGCCGATCTTTTTTACTTAAAAAAAGAAGATTTATTAAGTCTTGATCGTTTTGCCGAAAAATCAAGTGATAATTTAATTAGTGCTGTTGCTAATAAAAAAAAGATTCCCTTAGCTCGTTTTATTTATGCTTTAGGTATCAGGCATATTGGCGAAGAATCGGCTATGGCTTTAGCCAATTATTTAAATCCAGGTTTGGCAAAAAAAGGTAGCACGACTTCAGTTTCGGGTTTTGTTAATTTTATTAAAAAATTAAAGGAAGAAGATTTTTTGCAAATTGATGATTTCGGTCCAAAAGCTTCGGCAAGTATCGTTTCTTTTTTTCAAGATCAGCATAATTTAAATATTTTAGATAAATTAAATACTGCTAAAATTAGATTAGAGCTTAAAGATGAGCCAGAAAAAGAGGGATCTTCTTTAGCTCAAGCTTATCCGCAAATTTTTCAAAAAAGTTTTGCTCTAACCGGTACTCTTGCTAGTTTGACAAGAGATGAGGCAAAAGCTAAAATAAGAGAACGTGGCGGACGAATTTTGTCAGCTATATCAGCTAATTTAGATTATTTAATTGTTGGGCAAAATCCGGGCAGCAAAGAAAAAAAAGCCCAAGATTTAAAAATCAAAATAATAAACGAAGCTGATTTTTTACAAATGATAAAATAAAAATATGGCAATAGACAAACAAGGATTAAAAGAAATGGCTTATTTGGCTCGTTTAGAATTAAGTAATGCCGAATTAGCACAATGCCAAGAACAATTAAGTGCTGTTTTAGACTATGTGGCTATTGTGCAAGAAGCACAACTTGATAATTTAAAATCTTTAGGTCTAAGTTCGGATTTTTATAATAGAAAAAGAGAAGACTTGGCTCAAGCTTGGGATCAGGAAGAGATAAAAATAGCTTTAGATCAGGCGAAGGAGATTGAAGATGGACAAGTTAAGGTGCGACGAGTTCTTAAATTTAAAAAACAAAAATTTAAAAACAAAAATAATAAAAATAAAATAAATTTAGAAATAGATAATAAAAATTTATGAATTGGGAAAATTTAACAATTGAAGAAGCGCGAAAATTATTAGACACAAAAAAAATCAGCGCCCAGGAGCTGACTAATTTTTATTTAAAAAAAATAGCTCAGGTTGATAAAAAAATAAAAGTTTGTTTAAGTGTTTTTGAAAAAGAGGCCTTAGTTGAGGCTAAATTAGCTGATGAACGTCTGGCGAAGGGAGAAAAAGGCGCCTTGCTCGGTATTCCTTATTTATTATCCGATAACATTTTAGTTAAGGGACAAAAAACTAGTGCTGCTTCCAAAGTTTTGGCTGACTATATTGCTCCTTATGATGCGACTGTTGTTAAAAAATTAAGAGAAGCGGGGGCTATTCTTTTAGGAAAAACAAATTTAGATGAATTTGCCAGTGGTTTTTCTGGTGAAAGCTCTGCTTTTTTTAGTAGTAAAAATCCTTGGGATTTAGAAAGAGTTCCAGGTGCTGGTTCTGGGGCTAGTGCGGCTGCCCTAAGTGCTGATTTTTGTGTTTTTGCCTTAAGTTCAGATTCGGTTAATTCTATTCGTCAAGCAGCTAGCTTTTGTAATGTTTTAGCCTTAAGAACAACACCAGGTAGTATTTCTCGTTTTGGTTTAATATCAAATAGCTCCTCTTTTGATTTAATTAGTCCTTTAACTAAGTCAGCGGTGGATGCGCAAATTATTCGTCAAGAATTAGCTGGTGAAGACAATTTTGATTTAAGTGCTTTGAGTAAAGCTGAGTTTGCGACCAAGACCAAGGAGAGAAAAGAGAAGGAGTTTAGGATCAAGGGTAAAAATTTAAAGGGTTTAAAAATCGCAGTAATTAAAAATCATCCAGAGCAAAAATTAGATCAGGCTATTGCGATAGCTCTGGAGAAACATTTAAAATTATTCAAATCTTTAGGTGCTGAAATTGAAGATATTTCTTTAAAATATGATAAATATGCCGTGCCAGCTTTACGAATTATTAGTGGGGCAGAATTAAGTTCAGCTTTAGCTCGTTTTGATGGTATTAGGTATGGTTATGGGCTTGATTTTAAACCACGTGGTAAAGGGAAAGATGCTTTAGAGGAAATTTATTTTAAAAATAGAAGCGAGAGTTTTGGTGGGAATATTAAAAGAGAGATAATTTTTGGTACTTATGTTTTAAGCGCTAAACATTTACCTACTTATTATCGACCTGCTATGGAAATTAAAGAAGCTCTTAGTCAGGAATTTTCTCAAATTTTTTCTAAATTTGATATTATTATTAGTCCCAGTACTGCTCATACAGCCTTTAAATTAGGTGATAAAAAATCAGATATACTTAAATTGTATTTAGAAGATGCTTTTTTTGCGGCTCCAACCCTAGCTTCTTTGCCAGCCTTGTCTTTACCAGCTGGTTTTAGCCAAAGCTTGCCTTTCGGTATGCAAATAATAGCTGATAAATATCAGGATGACTTACTTTTAGAAGTAGCTAAAGTTTTTCAGGCGGAAAGTGATTATCATAAAAATTTTCCTAAAATTAATTTATAAAAAAAGCGATTATCATAAAAAATTTCCTAAAATTAATTTATAAAATATGTTAAATTTAAAAAAAATATTAACTTTTACCCTAGTCATTTTATTATTAGTTTTTTTCTTTATTCTTTTTTTCTTTTCCAAAAATTATAATAAATATTTAGGAGAAGATAGTGCTTTAATTCGAGATAATAAAGCAGTTTTAGATATGAGCTCTTGGGTAGCTGCTAAAGAATTACGTCCCATTGATAGTAATGATTTTGTTTGGGGGAGCAATCAGGCGAGTTTAGATATTATTGTTTATGAGGATTTATCCAATTTTTATTCAGCCCAATTTAATAAGACTTTAGATTTAATTAAAGAGAGATTTGCTGATAAATTACGTATCGCTTTTCGCCCAGTAGTTAATAAGAGTTTTTCAGGTTCAGAAGAGACCTATCTTTTAGCTAAATGTGCTGGAGAACAGAATAAGTTTTTTGAGATGCGGGAATTATTATTAGATAAGGTTGAAAAAGAAATATTAGCGGAGGACGATTTTTTGCAATATACCAAAGATTTGGCGTTAGATGAAAAAAAGATGATGGCTTGTTTGAGTTCAGAAAAATATTTACCTGAAATTAGAGCTTATTCTAGCGAGGCTGAAAATTTTGGTGTTTATGGTTCGCCAACTATTTTTGTGGGCAAGGAAATTGTTTCGGGAGCTCGTCATTTTGATGATGTTATCAATGGTGGGGGAGAAGCTTTGCCGGGAATGGAAACAATTATTAATGATAATTTGAAATAATTTTGATAGGAGAGTTCGCATAGTGGTCTAGTGCGCTCGCTTGGAAAGCGAGTATACCGCAAGGTATCAAGAGTTCGAATCTCTTACTCTCCGCCAATTAATCATAAATCAATGAACAATAGAAAAATTTTTATTGGAGCTGCTTGGCCTTATGCCAATGGCTTATTACATCTAGGTCATGTTGCCGCTCTAGTTGGTTCAGATATCTTAGCCAGATATTTTCGTTTAAATGGTGATTTTGTATTATTTGTTTCTGGAAGCGATTGTCATGGCACACCTATTGCCTTAGAGGCCGAACGTTTAGCTGTTCATCCTTCAGAAATTGCTAGTAAGTATCATGCCGAATTTAAAAAAACCTTAGTTGATGGCTTATCTTTTTCTTTTGATCTTTATACCGATACCATGACAGAAAATCACCAAGAACTTGTGCAGGAGATTTTCTTAAAATTATACGAAAAAGATTTTATTTATAAAAAGACTGAGGACTTGGCTTATTGCGAAACCTGCCAAAGATTTTTGCCCGATCGTTATATTGAGGGAGAGTGTCCAAATTGTCATTTTACTTCAGCTCGAGGTGATCAATGTGATGGTTGTGGTAATTTAACCAATACTAAGGAATTAATTAATCCGAAATGTAAAATTTGTGGTAGTAGTCCGGTATGGAGAGAATCAGAACATTTTTTCTTAAAAACTAGCGCTTTTGCTGAACAATTAAAAAAATGGGTAAAAAATAGTCAGGGCTGGAAGATAAATGCTAAAAATTTTACAGCTAATTTATTAGAGCAAGGTTTGTTAGATCGAGCCATTACTCGTGATACGCAATGGGGCATTACTATTCCATTTGATGGCTACGACACAAAGAAAATTTATGTTTGGTTTGAGGCGGTTTGTGGTTATCTTTCAGCGAGTAAGGAATTTTCAAATTTAATTGGTCAGAAAGATTTTTGGCAGGAATTTTGGTGTAATGATCAAGCTCTTCATTATTATGTTCACGGTAAAGACAATATTCCTTTTCATTCAGTGATTTGGCCTTCTATTTTGCTCGGGGTGGGAGACTTGAAATTACCAGATAGAATTATTTCTTCGGAATATTTAACTTTAGAGAAAAAACAATTTTCTAAAAGTCGTCGTTGGGCCGTTTGGCTTCCTGATTTTTTGGAAAAATTTGATTTTGAAACATTGCGTTATTATCTCATTGCTAATGGTCCAGAAACTTCAGATGCTGATTTCTCTTGGGCAGAATTTGCCGCCCGAACCAATAATGAGCTAATTGGAACTTTTGGTAATTTTGTTTATCGTGTTAATTCTTTTATTTATAAAAATTTTCCGGAAGGTGTAAGTTTTCCAGAAAAACTTGATAAAACAGCCCTTGCTTTTCTTAAATTAGCTGAAAAAACATTTCAAACTGCTTCTTCGTCAATTGAGGCTGGACGTTTTCGCGAAGCTTTGCGGGCTGTGTTTAGATTAGCTGAAGAGGGAAATAAATATTTTAATGATACTAGTCCTTGGAAATCAATTAAGATTGATCGCAAAAAAACTGAACAAGATTTGGCTATTGCTGGACACGCGGTTAAATGTTTGGCAGTTTTAGCTAATCCCTTTTTACCCAAAACTTCTCAGCAAATTTGTGAGGAAATTGGGCAAGATTTAGCAGAATTAAAATGGGCTTATCCAGAAACTGCTTTATTAAAAATTAACAACCCCAAGACTTTGTATAAAAAAATTGAGGAACAGGAAATTATTGAACAGGAAGAATTATTAGGAAAATAATCTAAGATTTTAGTATAAAAAAATAATAAAAGCTTAGGTTTTAAAACTTAAGCTTTTTGCTTTTTAGAGCCTTCTATGTTATTATTTAAATAAATAAAATTAATTAAAAGCATGTGAATTACGAAAAAAATATAGAAAAACCAAAACATCAAGGCTTGGAAATGTATTTTTCTAAGGATATTAGTAAAAAATTTGCTGAATTAGAGCAAAATGAGAAAAATTTTGGTGTAGCCAGAATTGTTGATACCGTTATTAAGCAAGAAATAGCTGATTTTAATTTTCCTCTTCATGCAGCCGAGTTAGGTGGTGGCGCTCATCCTGATAGATATCATGAGTTGTTTGATCGCCTAGCTCAAGATGGCGGAAAGATAGATTGGGTAGATCTATCGCCTTATATGTTAGATTTAGCCAATAAATACATTTCTAATGAAGAATATAATAACAGAAAAGAGCTTATTAATTTTATTGAGAGTGATATCTTGCTTTATTTAAAAAATTTAGAAAATGAAAAATTAGATTTAGCTATTATGAAATATGTTATTGATCATTTAGAAAATTTGGATGAATTGTTTGGCTTATTAGCAGATAAATTAAAAGTCGATGGAAAATTTGTTTCTACAATAGGTGATATTAGTCCTGAATTAAGGGGTTTACATACTAATGCGCGATATTTATATAATGGGGAAGAGTTTCCGGATGATGAAACAATAATTATGAAAGATGGTGATAGTTATACTATTAAATTTTTTAAAGTTTCTGGTGATCCCAGTTCTGGCTATTTAGAGGGGGCTGAAACTATAAAATATTATCACTCGGCAGATAAGATAAACAAATTGGCCAAAAAGCATGGTTTTGATATTTTTTTAGGTAATTGGAAGGATTTAGTTGCCGAAAATAAACAGGGTGGAGAAAAAATGGATCAAAATGTTTTAGTTTTAACTAAAAAATAAAATATTTTGGTTTTAAAATAAACTTCATTAGTTTTTTAGTGTAAAATATATGAAATTAAGTCCCAGAATACAATCAGCTATTAACTTAGCTAGTCGCCTACATTTAAATCAAAGCAGAAAGGGTGATGGTTTGCCCTTTATTACCCACCCCCTTTCAGTTGCTTGGATACTTAGTAATTATACTCAAGATGAAGATGTTATTATTGCGGGAATACTGCATGATACTTTGGAGGATGTTAAGGGTTATTATTATGAAGATTTAGTTAAAGATTTTGGTGAAAAAGTAGCACAAATAGTACAGGGGGTTAGTGAGGATAAGGATCCTAATATTAAAAGTGATGATCGGGCAACTTGGGAGGAGCGAAAAAGAAAATATTTAGATAATTTAAAGCATGATAGTCAGGAATCATTATTGGTTTGTGCGGCGGACAAGATTCATAATCTTCGTTCTATGGTTGATGCTTATAAGGAGAGAGGCGAAGCTTTGTGGGAAAATTTTAATTCGCCGAGAAATAAAAAATTATGGTTCTATCAGGAGATATTAAAATTTATGAAAGAAAATTTAGATAATCAAATAGTGGAAGAATTGGAGGACGCTTATCAAGAGGCGGAGGAAGTCTTGCTTTAGAATAAATTATATTTTTCTAAACTTTTGGTGATAAAGTTTTTTTATTTTTTAAAAAAGCTTAATTAATATGATAAAAATATTTAGATATCTTAAGCCATATAAATGGAGTATTGTACTTTTGATGTTTTTAACCATTGTGCAGGTAGTGGCTAATTTAACTTTACCTGATTTTATGGCTAGGATAGTTGATGAGGGAATTGTCGGGCAAAATAATGAGGTAATTTATCGCTATGGTTTTTTTATGATCGGTTTAACTTTGCTTGCCGGTCTTTTTACTATTGGAGCAACTTATTTATCTTCTCGCATTGGTACTAGTTTTGCTAAAAATCTTCGAGAACGTCTTTTTAGCAAAATTGAAAATTTTTCTTTAGCGGAGTTTAATAAATTTTCCACAGCTTCTTTGATTACTCGCAATACCAACGATGTCCAGCAGGTTCAAATGGTTTTGATTATGTTTTTTCGCATTGTTTTAATGGCCCCGTTAATTGCTGTTATTGCTAGTATTAAAGCTTTTAAATTAGCTCCTTCAATGACTTGGATTTTGGTTTTGGGCATTATTCTTTTATTAAGTTTTATTTTTATAATTTTTAAAATAGCCATAAAAAAATTTGTTAAACTACAAGAGTTAATTGATAAATTAAATTTAGTTAGTCGTGAAATATTAAGTGGCTTACGTGTGATTCGGGCCTTTTCTAAAGAAAAAGAGGAAAAGAAAAAATTTGCCCAAGTTAATAAAGATTTAACCAGTCTCAATCTTTATCTTAGTCGTTTAATGAGCCTGTTTCATCCTAGTATTTTTCTTCTTTTAAATCTTGTTATGCTATCGGTAGTGGTGTTGGGAGCTCGAAAAATTGACTTGGGACAATTACAGGTTGGTAGTATGATGGCGTTTATGCAATACGCAATGCAGGTAATTTTTGCTTTTCAGATGATTTCCTTTGTTTTTATTATGTTGATGCGAGCTTCGGTTTCGGCTAAAAGAATTATGGAAGTTTTGGAGACAGAGCCGAGTATTAAAGATCCAGAGAATCCTCAGAAAATATTAGCTTCGGGTGCAGAGATTGAATTTAAAAATGTAAATTTTTCTTATGCTGATCAAAATAGTTCAGAAGAAAATGTTTTGCAAAATATTTCTTTCATTGCTCGTTCTGGTGAAACAACCGCAATTATTGGTAGTACCGGTAGTGGAAAAAGCACTTTAATTAATTTAATTCCTCGTTTTTATGATGTTAGTTCGGGTCAGGTTTCTTTAAATGGTGTCGATGTTCGACAAATAACACAAAAAGATTTGCGTTCTCGTATTGCTTATGTTTCGCAAAAAGCTATTTTATTTTCTGGTAGTATTAAAGAAAATCTTTCTTATGGTAAAAATAATTTAAATTCTAATGAACTTAATCAGGTCTTAGAAATAGCTCAGGCTTCAGATTTTGTTAATTCTCTAGCGGAACAGGAAAATGCCTTTGTTTCTCCAGCTGGTTTTAATTTTTCTGGCGGACAAAAACAACGTTTAGCTATTGCTCGAGCCTTAGCTCGACCGGCCGATATTTATATTTTTGATGATAGTTTTTCGGCGCTTGATTTTAAAACGGACTTAGCTCTTCGTCGAGCCTTAAATAATAATGTTAAAAATAAAACTATAATTATTGTAGCGCAAAGAATTAATACAATTATGAATGCTGATAAAATTATTGTTTTAGATGATGGAAGAATAGTTGGACAGGGGAGTCATCAATATTTATTAAAAAATTGTTCGGTCTATCAGGAAATTGCTTGGTCGCAATTTTCGCCGAAAGAATTAGCCGAAAGAGAGAGGATTAATCAGGAAAGTTTAACAAAAAATAATTAAAATATGACTAAGGAAAATAGACAAGTTAATAATCATCAAGATAGTAATTCTACTCCGCCGATGGGACGAGGTCGGGGACATGTACGGGGAATGAGGGGAACGGGGGAGAAAGCCAAGGATTTTAAAGGAACAATTAAAAAACTTTGGCGATATTTAAGGAGTTTTCGTCCAGTTTTAGGGCTAATTATATTTTTAGCTATCGCTAGTACAGTTTTTACTGTTATTAGCCCTAAAATTTTAGGAGATATCACTAATGTTGTTGTTTCATCTTATTCACAAAATGATACTCATTATCAAATTAATTATCAAAAAATTTCTCGTTTAGCTATATTTTTATTAATTCTTTATGTTTTAAGTTTTTTATTTTCCTATACTCAAAGATGGTTGATGTCGGCTGTGGCACAAAAAATTACCTTTAATTTGCGTCAAGAAATTTCAGAAAAAATTCATCGTTTACCAATCAGATATTTTGATAAACAAGCTCCGGGTGAAATTTTAAGTCGTATTAGTAATGATGTTGACGTGGTCAGCCAAAGTTTAGAACAAAATTTAACTCAATTAATTAGCGCCTTTATTACCTTAGTCGGAATTTTAATAATGATGTTTTATCTTTCTTGGTCAATGACCTTATTGGCTCTTATTATTTTGCCCTTAACTTTTTTTTCAGTAAAAATGATTATAAAAAGATCACAAAAATATTTTTTACAACAACAAAAGTCTTTAGGTGAGATTAATAGTCATATTGAAGAAATGTTTTCTGGCCATATTATTATCAAGGCTTATGGTCAGGAAGAACGTTCCGTAAATACTTTTCAAAAAGCTAATCTTGATTTGCAGGAAAGTGCTTGGAAGTCGCAATTTTTTTCTGGTTTAATGCCACCGATTATTAATTTTATTAGTAATATTTCATATGTCGGAGTAGCTATTTTAGGGGCTTGGCTAGCTTTACAGGGAAAAATTAGAATTGGCGATATTCAGGCTTTTATTCAGTACATGAATCAATTTAATCAACCTATCAGACAGACAGCTGATATCTCCAATGTTTTTCAATCAATGGCGGCAGCGGCGGAACGTATTTTTGAGTTTTTAGAAGAAGCTGATCAAAGCCCCGAAAGTAAAAATTCGATTAAGCTTAGTAATCCCCGAGCAGAGATAGAGTTTGATCAAGTAGTTTTTGGCTATGAGCAAGACAAAGAAGTAATTAAAGGCTTTAGTGCAAAAATTAAAGCAGGTCAACGAGTAGCGATTGTGGGGCCAACAGGTGCTGGAAAGACGACCATTGTTAATTTGTTAATGCGTTTTTATGATGTAGATAGTGGAACAATTAAAATTGATGGTGTTGATATTATGGATATGAAGCGCGTTGATCTTCGTTCTCTTTTTGCAATGGTTTTGCAGGATACTTGGCTTTTTAAGGGAACAATTAGAGAAAATATTGCTTATAGTCGACCGCAAAGCACTCCTGAAGATATTAGTGAAATTGCGCAAACCCTTCAGATTGATCATTTTATTAAAACTTTACCGGAAGCTTGTGAAACTGAAATTAATGAAGAGGCGGATAATATTTCTCAGGGGGAAAAACAACTTTTAACTATTGCCCGAGCAATGTTGGCGGATGCCCCTATTCTTATTTTAGATGAGGCTACTAGCTCAGTGGACACTCGTACAGAATTATTAATTCAAGAAGCGATGGATAAATTAATGAAGGGCCGAACTAGTTTTGTTATTGCGCATCGTTTATCAACAATCAAAAAAGCGGACCTTATTTTGGTTATTCAAGATGGAAATATTGTTGAGCAGGGAAGGCATCAAGAGCTTTTAAAGCTTAATGGCTTTTATGCTTCTTTGTATCAAAGCCAATTTGCTTTAGTAGATTAAAGTGTTTTAATTTATAATAAAAATCAAAGTGAATTTTTTTGTTGAGGAATTTTTACCTATAATTTAAACAACAAAAAAAAGAGTATATTTTGTATTTTTGAAAATTAAGATTGGGAGTAGAATTCAAACTTAAGCCCTTGACAATAATTTGTAAGTATGATTAGATAATACGATTAGTTCTTTTACAAACCTTTAAAAATCAGAATTATGAAAAAAAAACTTATTCTTATTGTTGAGCAATCCCTAGAGGAGCAAGAGAATGCAAAAAAAGTTGCTGTGAAGCATGGTTGTTTGCCAATTGTTGCCGGTAATCTAGAGGATGGACTCCGACTTTTTAAAAGCTTTAAATCTAAGCTTTTTGGAGTTATTACAACTCTGTATTATGAGCAGAAGTTTAAAAGCCCTCGCTATGGGCAACGAAGAGTCCAAGATTATCAAACCAGCAAGCCTAACGGCTTAGCTATTCTCGCTACATGTACAAATAATGGTGTTAGGGTGGCTATTTGCGATCAATATCAGGATGATTATCTTGATATTGTGATTGAAGCGATGCTTAATCATCGCAAATATCCTTTCTCTAAAATTCCTACTTCTGGGGATTTTAAAGACTGGGATAAAATTACAAAAGAGTTATTAAAATTATAAAGAAAAGGAGAAAATTATGGAAAAGGGAGAAAAAACAAAAATATTAGTTGTTTGTAATTATACAACTAAAAAATTGTTCAAGGGTAGTGATAAATATGAGCTAGTCTTTGTTTCAGTGGACGATGCTCTAAATTACTTTATCTTTGAACAACCAGATGTTGTTCTAGTTTATGCTGAGTATGAAGGGGTTGAATTCGAAGAAGAAAGAATGACCTTAAGAGATATAGTAGCCTCTAATTATTGGGCTCAAATTTTTCGACTTGGATTTCTTCCAGAGAAAAGGGAGGAGGGGCTCCGGTATATACAATTACCGGTATCTTTGGGAGATAGTTTCTTTGACAGAATTCTCCAGTAATAAATTTGAAAAACAAGACCTTTGCCAACGCAAAGGTTTTTTTAATATAGTTTTAAATTATTGTTATTAAACTAACTTAAAAATTATAATACTTCTATTTTAATGAGCATATAGCACTTTCGTTTTTAATTTACATAATTATTTAAACCCTTGACATAATTGATTATAATATTTAAAATCAATAATCAAATTGAACATTAAAAAAATATGTCCTTATTTTATTAACCAAAATTTTATATTATGAAACATGCTAGAGCCCGAAAATCAGTTTTTAACTATTATTTCAAAGAATGCAATTTCTCTTTGCCAACAGGAATTGCAGTCTACGAACTGTCACACGATGTTCCATCAGCCTTTTTTCTTCTGTCTTTTTTAGAAGATAGGGAATTAGAAAATATGGAATTAGATTTTAATAGTTTCATATCTTTCTTATCTTATATTCCTCCGTTAATTTCGGAGCAAGAAAGATTAATTACACTAACTCCTTTTCCCTCTGAATTAGAAAATAAGAGTGAAGAACAAGGGGGCGAAGAAGAGTTTTTCGGTAAACTTGTCATTGCCTCTAAGGAGGGAGGTAAACTATCTTTCTCTAATGAAAGATATGAATACTTTACCTCCTTTAGACAGGGGGACAAAATAGCTATTAGGGTTAAACACTAAAAATAATAGCTATGGACCTTATTACCGTAAAACAAATCTCTCCCTTTTTTAAAGAGGGAAGAGCCTTGAATGTTGATCATCAAAGTAAAAGTTTCCTTCTTTCTTGGATTGAGGAAAATAATAATGTGCCCTGGGATGAAGAAAACAAAATTCTTCTAAACTTAGGAACCGGTTGTTTATACGACCTATCTGAAAATAATGATCAGGATGAAATCAAGGCAGTTTTGATTTCTGACCCCAGTCTAAAATCTTCTGGGGACCTCATCAACCTCCTTAGTTTTTATTTAAACGCCAAAAAGAAAAAAATTTCTCTTTTTGGTTATTCTGGACTATATGATGATTTGTTAGCATTATCAAACCTTCTTTTAGGGCCAGAAACAGAAGAAAGATGCTTTGATGTCTTTAACTATACAGGGATATTAGGGCATCGCTTTGAGAGCGGTTTGTTCATTAGAACTTTTTCCATGAACAAGCCCTTTAGCGTGGGCTTTATCATTGAGATTCATGGTAAAAAAATATCTTTTTTACCCTGGATAGATTTTAGCGATTTGGAAGTTTTAGAGCTAGTTAGAGATTCTGACTGCTTAATTATTGCTAAAATCAATTTTATTGCCAAGGGTCTCCCAAACCTCTTGTCTTTAAAAGAAAGGTATGGAGTTGGCGAAATATTACTATCCTCAATTGACTTTTTTGATGTCCTAGAGGAAGAAAATATTGCCAGCTCTTGCTTGAAGAGACCCTATATCATTTGATGTTTTTGTCTTGGAGAAAAGATGAGTCTTATTTAAGATTTCTCAATTTTCTTCAAAAACTGAAAACAAAAAAAACAGGTCAACACTAAGTTGACCTTTTTTATTAGTAAATTTTATTATAAAAATTATGATAGATGTTTTTTAATTTCTGCATAAACTTCATCAATGCTTAATTCGCCATTAATTTTCACTAATTTACCAATTTTTTGATAATAATCAATAAGCACTTTTGATTCTCTTTCAAAAACAGCCATTCGATTCTGGATAGCTTTCTCGTCTTTATCATCAGCTCGGACCCCAGAGGTGGAGCGAGCTTTGATGCGCCGTAAAGCTTCTTGGGGGGAGACCTCTAAAAGAAAAAAGGTATCAAATTCCATTCCAATTTCACTAAGAAGCTTTTCGGTCATTAAGGTTTGCGAATACATGCGAGGGAAACCATCAAAAATAATACCTTTTTCTTTTATTTGCGGTCCAAGATTTTTAATAATTTGAATCATTAATTCATCAGGAATTAGAACCCCGGCGGAAACTGATTTTTCAATTTCTTTTCCTAAGTCTGAGCCCGAAGCAATTTCTTCGCGTAATCTATCACCCATACCAAAATGCATCCAGCCAAATTCTTCTTCTAATTTTTTAGCTTGAGTGCTTTTTCCAGCAGCGGCTATTCCGTAAATAGAAATAACTTTTTTCATAAATATTTTTTAATTTTTAAAACAAAGCTTAATTATAGGGTAAATTTAAAATTTTGACAATAGCGATTTTGTTTGTGTCAACCTAAAGTAGAAATGTCATATATTAGGCAAGGCAAAAATACTACATCCTGCTAATTTTATTTTGACAATATTTTAAAATATACTAAAATATTAAATAGATTTTTCTTTTTAATTAATATTATTTTATAATTAACAAAAAAATTATGGCGCATGAGATCGAGGCTGACTTTGTTTTTGATTGGGGCAATGAAAATAGTCAATGTCAAAAATGTACTAGTTATCAAGAATTAGGTGAGGGAATTGGCTATTGCTCTGAAGCGCAAAGCGAGGTGCCAGAAGATGCTCATTGTGATTTTTTTCAATCACGTGATTAAGTCGTCTAAAATCTAAAAATACCCCGAATATCCACGGGGGTTTTTTGTTTTTTAAAAAATAATGGGGAGCGATTATTTGGTTTGTCTTTCTGTTTCTTATTTGTTAAAATGAACTTATTAAGTTATGAAAAAATACAATTATAAATGGAGCAATATTGGCAATGAACAGGCGGTTGAGTTTTTAGATAAAAGTCTAAAAAATAATCAATTAGCTAATTTTTATATTTTCTCTGGCCCTAGTGACTTAGGGAAATTTTCACTAGCCAAAAATTTTGCTCAAAATATTTTTCTTCAAGATCGTCCAGAATTAGCTAAAATTAATAATTTTTTAGAACTCAATGGTGATTTTTTTGTTTTAGAGAGAGAGGAGGGCAAAAAAAATATTTCTATTGATCAGGTTCGTGATTTAATTAAAAAAATGCAATCCACTTCTTTTTTTAATTCTTATAAGATTGCGATTATTAAAGATGCTGAGCACTTGAATGAGAATTCGGCTAATGCTCTTTTGAAAACATTAGAAGAAGGGGTTAAAAAAAATATCATTATTCTTACTGTTAGTGAGATCGATCTTTTACCCAAAACTATTTTATCACGGGGTCAATTAGTCAATTTTTATCCAGTCAAAGAGAATTTAATTTATGATTATTTGGTAAAAAATTACTCCCTTACACCTTCCATGGCTAAAAATATTAGTCGTTTGTCAGCTTCGCGACCACTGCTGGCTATTAGGCTTTGGCAAGATCAAGATCTTTATCAAGGTTATCAAGAATTGGCACAAGTTTTTTTAGAATTTTTGTCAGCTAATTTTCCGGAGCGAATAAAAATTATTGAAAATATTACAAAAAGAAGTGAGGAGCTTGCCCCAGCAGAGCTTTTAGCAATTTGGCAGTCACTTTTACGAGACTTAATTTTAATCAATAATGGTCATTATGATTTAGTACAAAATGAATTTATGAGCACGGAATTAAAGGATTTTGCTCAAAAAAAATATCCTGATGAGGTCTTAGCTACTTGGGCGGAGCAGATTGATTTAGCTCTAGAGTGCCATCAAGCTAATATTAATTTTAAGTCAATTTTAGAGTATTTAGCCGTTAATATTTAAAAGTATAGATATTTTGGCACAAAAAATCATTTTTGCTTTTAAATATTGCTATATCTATTTAAATATTATATAATAATAGTGATTTTATAAGTAAAAAATAGAAAAATAGCTTAAAAATAAAAAATAATAATAAAATTATGAAAAACGCAAAAAAATGGCAACTTTTATTAATTATTCCTATTCTCTTGGTTTTGGGGGGCTGTTCTCTTAGTGTTAAAACCAAAGATGGTAGCGCGAGTGATGGGGGAGTTTTTGTGAGCGCTAATAAAGGTGACACTTGGCGCCAGATGCCCTTTATTCCAACTATTTCAGGGATGGAAAATTTGACTAATACCAATATTTTACAGATGCATATGGATCCCAGTGATAGTGGGGCTGTTTATTTAGCTAGTGAGAAAAATGGTCTTTTTTATACCTATAATGTAGCTCGTGGTTGGTCAAAAACCTATTCTTTGCCAGAAAGAGCCGTCAATGGTATTGCGGTGGACAAGAATAATAAATGTATTTATTATGTAGCGATGGATAATAAATTGTATAAAACTATTGATTGTGGTCGTTTCTTTACCGAAAATTATTATGATAATAATATTGGTGTTTTGGTGACAGCGGTGGCGGTTGATCACTATAATTCACAAAATGTTTATTTAGGAACTTCTCGTGGCGATGTTTTGCGTAGTTTAGATGGTGGTGTTAGTTGGCACACTATTCAACGTCTTAATGATAGTATTAGAAAAATATTAATTAATCCTCAAGATAGTCGTTCTGTTTTTGTCGCTACCGCTAAAAATGGTATTTTCCGTTTTAATGCTAGCGGAGGAGCTAGTTTGGAAGAGCTAGAACAATATCGTAATACTTTTGATAATACCAATTGGACTGATTATAATGTTTCGCTTAAAGAGTTTAATTTAGGCTTTAATTTTAAGGATTTAGTTTTTTCAGCAGCGGATAATTCTTTATTATTAGCTACTGATAAGGTTATTCTTCGTTCTTATGATGAGGGTTTGACTTGGGTACGTTTGCCTTTACTTACTCCAGAGCATGATGCGATGATTACCTCTTTAGCTGTTAACCCCAAAGATGCCAAAGAAATATTTTATGTAACCAATACTTCTTTCTATCGTTCGGTTGATAATGGAGAAAACTGGGCAGTAAAAAAATTACCAAGCACTCGCTCAGCTTCTTCAATTTTGGTTGATTTCCAAAACCCCGATATACTTTATGTGTCTTTTATTAAATTAAAAGAAGAATAATAAAATAATTAATAATTAATAAAAATAAAAGTATGAATATTTATATTCAAAACAAAAAAGAAGATTTTGATAATGTCATTGAGTTTTTTAAAAAAGATATTGCCAATATTAAAGTCGGTCGAGCTAATCCTAGTGTTTTTGATAGCGTTTTTGTTGAGGCTTACGGTGTTAAAAATCCGATGAATGCTGTGGCTAATATCAGTGTTTCTGATGCGCGCAGTATGATTTTATCACCCTTTGATAAAAATGTTTCCAAGGATATTGAAAAGGCTATTATTGAGGCTAATTTAGGTTTAGCCGTTGTTAATGAAGGGGATCGAATTAGAGTTAGTGTGCCTCAGATGACCGAAGAAAATCGTTTAGATTCAGTAAAAATATTAAATGAAAAACAAGAAAAGGCTAAAATTTCAGCTCGTAAATGGCGTGATGATGTCAAAACTGAAATTGAAGCTGCTTTTACAGCTAAAGAATTTGGTGAAGATGATAAATTTCGCTTTATTAAGGAGTTAGATGAGGAAACCACCAAGTTAAATGATGAGATTAAAATTATTCGTGATCGCAAAGAAAAGGAAATCATGGATATCTAGTAATTAAGATTTTTTGTAATTATGACAGTAATAATATTCCTGCTCGTTTTATCTTTGCTAGTTTTCGTTCATGAATTAGGTCATTTTATTTCAGCGCGAAAATTAGGTGTTCGATCGGAAGAATTTGGTATTGGTTTTCCTCCTCGTATTTTTGGTTTTTATAAATCTAAAAATGGTAAATGGAGAAAAGTTTGGGGGAATAAAAAAGTAGAAGATCAGGCCGATACAATTTATTCTATTAATGCTGTTCCTTTGGGTGGTTTTGTTAAAATTAAAGGGCAAGATGGTGAGAATAAAGAAGAAGATGATAGTTTTGCTTCTAAGAAACCCTGGAAACGAGGCATAATTCTTTCAGCGGGAGTTTTGATGAATATTGCTTTGGCGGCTGTTTTAATTTCTTTGGGTTTAATGCTCGGCTTTCCCCAAGCGATTGATAAAGATAATTTGCCCAAGTCGGTAAAAATTAGTGATGAGAAAATTCAGATCACCCAAGTTTTAAAAGATTATCCAGCTGATTTGGCGGGCCTTAAGGCAACTGATGTTGTTCTAAGTATTAACGAAAATGAGATAAAAAATGAAGAAGATATTCAGAAAAATGTTTTAACTTCAGAGGGAGAATTAGTCTTTAAAATTTCACGTAATAATGAAGAGCAAGAAGTGCGATTAGTTCCGCGCGAAGAAGAGGGGAGGAGAATAATCGGTATTGCTTTTTCACAAACAGCAGTTATTAAATATCCTTGGTATCAAGCTATTTGGGAGGGAATAAAGATGACTGGTCTTTTGTTATGGACAATTATTTCTGCTTTATTTGATGCTTTAAAAGGTTTAATTATTGGTCAATCAGCAGCTATTGAAGTAGCGGGTCCGATTGGTATTGCTGACTTGACAGGACAGATGGCTAGAATGGGTTTTGTTTATTTATTACAATTTACTGCTCTACTATCCTTGAATTTAGCTATTATCAATATTTTACCTTTTCCAGCTTTGGATGGTGGTCGATTATTATTCTTATTGATTGAGAAAATAAAGGGTCGTCCGGTTAAGCAGAATATTGAAATTATTTTCCACAATATTGGCTTTATTCTCTTATTAGCTTTGGTTGTTTGGGTGAGCTTAAAGGATTTTGTTAAATTAATTAATTAATAATTAAAAAATAAAAGTATGAAAATTAATATTAAAGCAACTAAAATTGAATTAAGTCCCGAGATCAGGGCTTATGTTGAAAAAAAGGTTTTAATGTTAGAAAAATATCTTGGTGATACCAGTGTTACTAATTGTGATGTTGAATTGGAGCATTATTTAAGCGCTCAAAATAAGGGGGATGTTTATCGAGCTGAAATTAACTTAGCGGTTCCCGGGACTATTTTACGAGTTGAAAAGAGAGAAAAAACATTAAATAAGGCCATTGATAAGGTTAAGGATCATTTGATTTTAGCTATTAAAAAGTATAAAGAAAAAAAGATTGATAAAAAAAGAGGAAAATAGTTTTTAAAGTAATTAATTTAAAGAAAATATATGTCGTTTTTCAAGAAATTATTTGGTGATCCTAATCAGAAAATCATTAACTCTCTTCAAGGCATCGTTGATCAAATCAATGTCTTAGGGGAAGAATATCAGAAAAAAAGTGATACTGAGTTAAAGGAAAAAACTAATGAATTTAAAAAGCGTTTAGGTGTTTTTCCGGGAGAAGAAAAAGATTATTCTTACGAGGAACAGCAGAAAATTTTAGATGAAATTTTACCCGAAGCTTTTGCTGCTATTAGAGAAGCTTCAGCGCGGGTTATCAATCAACGTCACTATGATGTGCAGTTGATTGGTGGTATTGTTTTGCATCGTGGTCAGA
Organism: uncultured Gammaproteobacteria bacterium; assembly: GCA_964440365.1. Classification (GTDB taxonomy): domain Bacteria; phylum Patescibacteriota; class Patescibacteriia; order Patescibacteriales; family UBA12465. Next base: position 19,975 of record CAYTRX010000011.1, read on the forward strand.
TTGCTGAAATGAAAACCGGAGAAGGAAAAACCTTAGTTGCTACCTTGCCTTTATACTTAAATGCTTTATTAGGTAAGGGGGCTCATTTGGTTACGGTCAATGATTATTTGGCTCGGGTAGGTGCTGGTTGGATGGCGCCAGTTTTTTACGCCTTAGGGCTTTCAACTGGAGTTGTGGTGCATGACTCAGCCTTTGCTTATGATCCGGAGGTCAAAAATGAGAATGAATATGATCCACGTTTACAGCCATTTAAAGTTGTGTCGCGGGCTGAGGCTTATGCTTGTGATATTACCTATGGCACCAATAATGAATTTGGTTTTGATTATTTGCGTGATAATATGGTTTCCAATTTATCACAAATGGTCCAACGAGATTTTTATTATGCTATTGTAGATGAGGTTGACTCTATTTTAATTGATGAAGCCCGAACTCCTTTAATTATTTCAGCTCCAGCTGAAGAGTCTAGCGATCGTTATACTCAATTTGCCAATTATGTTCGTCAATTAGTGGAAAATGAAGATTATAATGTTGATGAGAAAATGCGAGCAGCTACTTTAACTGAAAGTGGTATTGCTAAAATGGAAAAGCTTTTGGGTGTTGAAAATATTTATGTGGCTGGAGGAGTTAAGGATGTCCATAATATTGAACAAGCTTTGAAGGCTGATGTTTTATTTAAAAAAGATAAGGATTATGTAGTTAAAGACGGCGAAATTATTATTGTTGATGAATTTACCGGACGCTTAATGCCTGGACGTCGTTATAGTGAAGGTTTGCATCAGGCAATTGAGGCCAAGGAAGGAGTTATGGTTCAACGTGAATCACAAACCTTAGCGACCGTGACCTTTCAAAATTATTTTAGAATGTATCCTAAATTGGCTGGTATGACCGGTACAGCTTTAACTGAAGCTGAAGAGTTTCATAAGATTTACAAATTAGATACCGTTGTTATTCCTACCAATAAACCTAATATTAGAAAAGATGCTAATGATTTAATTTATCGCAGTAAAGAGGGTAAATTTATGGCCGTTATTCGTGAGGTTAAGGAAAGAAATGCCAAGGGTCAACCCGTTTTGATCGGAACGGTTTCTATTGAAGATAATGAGCTGTTAAGCGAGATGATGCAACGCGAAGGCCTACAACCAAATGTTTTAAATGCTAAAAATCACTTCAAGGAAGCTGAAATTATTGCTCAGGCTGGACGACCAGGATCAATTACCGTGGCTACCAATATGGCTGGTCGTGGAGTTGATATTATTTTAGGTGGTAATCCAGTTAACAAAGAGGAGCAGGAAAAGGTTAGAAATTTAGGTGGTTTGCATGTTATTGGTACTGAGCGACATGAGTCTCGTCGTATTGATAATCAATTACGTGGTCGTGCTGGTCGTCAAGGAGATCCTGGTTCTTCTCAATTCTATATTTCAGCTGAAGATGATTTAATGCGTATTTTTGGTGGTGATCGTTTGAAAAATATTATGAATGCGATGAAGATTCCGGAAGATATGCCAATCCAAAATAAGATGGTTTCCAATTCTATTGAGTCAGCTCAAAGAAGGGTAGAGGGCAATAACTTTGATTTACGTAAGCATGTTGTTGAATATGATGATGTTATCAATAAGCATCGCGAATCTATTTATCGCAAACGACGTGAAATTTTAGATGTCTATACCAAACAAAAAGAAGGTCAGACTGAGAAAGATGACAAAACATTATCCGATATTATTTTAGAAGAAGTTGATCATGAAGTTGAACACTTGGTTAATTTTCATACCGGAGCAGAAAATGTTAGTGATTGGAATTTAAAAGAAGTCCAAGAAACTATCAAAACTATTTATCCTTTGAGCCAGGAGGAAGGGGGCAAAATTTCGCAAATAGATTTAGATAACAAGAAAAAGGATGAGCATCGTCAATTTTTGATTAATTATTTACAAGATTTGGCTCGTAGTAAATATCAAGAAATGAAGGAAGGTTTTTCTGGTTTGGAGATTGATTTTTTAGAAATTGAAAAAGGAATTTTGATTCGCTCCATTGATAATTTATGGATTGAGCATTTGGAGACAGTTGATTATTTACGCCGAGGAATTGGTTTGCGGGGTTATGGCCAGAGGGACCCATTAGTAGAATACAAGAAGGAAGCTTATCATATGTATCATGAATTACTGGTCTTGATTCAAAGGCAGGTCGTTTATTCTATTTATAAAACTGGTGATGTTTCCAATTTTATTGCCCCAAGCATTATTGAGAGAGCTAAAAAATATTCAGCACCCTTAAAGGAAATGGCTCGTCGATCTTCAACTAATGCTACCGGAACAATTGACTTGGTTAGAGATAAAGCAAAAGACGAGAGCGGTAAAAAGGTTGGTCGTAATGATTTATGTCCTTGTGGTAGCGGAAAGAAGTATAAAAAATGTTGTGGGAGATAATTAATATTTATAATTTATTTATACAAAAAATATGAATGAAAAAAAATTATATCGTAGCCGAAAAGATCGAGTTATTTTCGGTGTTTGTGGGGGTTTGGGAAAATATTTTTCCATTGATCCGCTAATTATTCGTTTAGTGTTTTTAGCTTTACTTTTTGGTGGTGGAGCTGGTCTTATTATTTATTTATTAGCAGCTCTTTTAATTCCCTCTGATCCAAGTGAAGATGATTTACCAGTGGTAGAAAATCTTGGTGAAGGAGATTCTGGGGCTAAAAAAAAGACAAAAGACAATGATTGGTCCTTGTTTTTTGGTTTAGTGCTAATAATTGCTGGTCTAAGTATTTTATTGGCTCGATTTTGGCCTTTTAGCTTTATTTTTGCTAATTTTTGGCCATTATTATTAATTTTATTAGGATTACTAATAATTTTTAAAAGTAAATAATAATTAATAATTAATTATAATTTTATGCAAAAAGAAAAAAATAAAAAAAGAGAGGAAGATTTAGATACTTGTGAGCATCTTTGTGAATATTGTCACGAAGAAGAATGTGATTGTGATGAAGATGATTATATTGATGAATTTTCCTGTGAACGATGTTTTCCTGACTGCACTCCGCGTCGACGTGAGTTAGGGCGAGGCGAGTTAGGGCGAGGAATGAGAGAACGTTCTTGTCGCTTGGAAAGATGCCCAAGCAAAGCTATTGTTGGTTTAATAGTTTTGGCTTTTGGTGTCTTGTATTTGGGTAAGAATTTGGCTTGGTGGAGTTTTAATATGAATTGGTCGGTCTTTTGGCCAATTGTTGTTATTGTTTGTGGTCTATTGATTATTTTCAATAGTCGAAAAAACAATTAATTTTATTTTAAAAAATATTTAAAAGCTTGGTGATGCTTGGTTTTTAATTGTTTAAAATGTTGGATAGATTTTTTCATTCAATTGAAGGATTGGTTCCGGTAAAATGGCGCTGGATCTTGGGCCATGGTGGTTTTAGACGTTATTTTGCTAATACGGGGTGGATGTTTTTTGGACAGATGTTTGGTTTATTTCTGTCTTTTTTTATTGGAGTTTGGGTTGTTAGATATTTAGGACCAGAAAATTATGGAGTTTTGAGTTATGCTTTAGCTTTTGCGGGAATATTTTCTTTTATTGCTGGGCTAGGAGTTGATAATATTTTAAACAGGGAATTGGTTAAGTTTCCAGAAAAAAGAGATGAGTTGATGGGCACAGCTTTTCGCTTAAAGCTTATTGGTGGATTTATTGCTTTTGCTATCACTGTTATCTCTGTGTTTATTATCAATCCTAGCACCTTGATTAAATTTTTAGTAATGATCTATTCTTTTACTTTTATCTTTCAATCATTAAACATTGTTAGTACCTTTTTCCAATCTAGGGTTGAGGCCAAAAAAAATGTTCGAGCTCAAATTATATCATCATCTCTCACATCAATTTTAAAGATTATAATTATATTATCTGGTTTAGGTGTTATTTGGATAATGATAGCCTATGCTTTAGATTCTTTGTGGCTAGTAATTATTCTACTAATCTCATATCGTCGTTCTAGTCTAAAGTTTAGAAGATGGAAATTTAGCGGAGAAACAGCTCGTCAAATACTTTCTAGCTCTTGGTTGATGATGCTAACAACAGCTTCAGTTTTGGTGTATATGAAGATTGATCAGGTTATTATTAGGCAAATGCTAGATGAAAGGGCAGTAGGTCTTTATGCTGCGGCTATTAAGTTGTCGGAGATTTGGTATTTTATTCCAGGGATTATATGCGTTTCTCTTTTTCCGGCAATTATTAATTCAAAAAAGACTGACCAAAAATTGTATTATAGCCGGTTAAAGAGACTTTATATCTTAGTTTTGGTTTTGTCATTAATAATTGCTATAATAGTATCAGCCCTAGCTAAGCCAATTATTTATCTTTTGTTTGGGGTTGATTATTTAGAGTCTATTTCAGTGCTCAGAATATATGCTTGGTCTACTATTGGTTTTTTTCTCGGGATGGTTTCTAGTTATTACTTGTTAGCGGAAAATTATATGAAAATATATTTTTTCTCATCTTTTTTTGTAGCTGTACTCAATATCGTTTTGAATGTATTATTAATACCCAAATTTGGTATTAATGGAGCAGCTATTGCTACGGTTGTTTCTTATAGTTTTTTGTTTTTAGTTTTGTTGTTTTTCAGAAAAACAAGGAGGGATATTAGTTTAATTTTTGTTAAATAAAAATATGAATACAAAAAAAGAAACAGCTATTGTTTTCGGTGCTACTAAAAATTTCTCTTTTGCGATAGCTTCTGTTTTGATGGACTTAAAAAAGTTTGATTATAATTGGATAACAGAGGTTGTTATTTTCCATGACGGAATATCAAATAAACAGCAAAAATTATTGAATAGTATCATGCCTTGTGTTTTTGAAAGATATAATTTTCCAATAAAAGATAAATCTAAGTTTGATCAGAATATATTAAATTATTTTTCAGAAATGGTTTTTTCCAAATTTGAATGTCTGAGATTGTTGGATACCTATAAAAGGGTTGTTTGGCTTGATTATGATATTGTCATAACTAAAGATATTTCAGAGTTGGCAAATTATTGTGATTCTGGCATGAAGATTATGCTTGGTGGCGGAAATGTTTTGGGCCAATTAAACAAGCCCGTGGAAGAATATGACATGAAAGCAAGGGGGATGTTGGCCTCAACCTTTGTTTTTCAAGATAATATTGGTAATTATAAAAAAATGTATGATTTTTGTTATGAAAAGACAGAAAAATATTCTAAATATTTATTTTGTCCTGAACAAGCAATTTTTGATTTTATGATTCAATTTTTCTGTCTAAAACCAGATTTTATAGATTATTCTCTTTATAGCTTACATCCTGACGAAAAAGATAAATACAATAATGCTAAAATAATTCATGCTTATGGCTATAGAAAATTTTGGAATGAAATAAGCAATGAGGACTGGAATTTAAATTACAAAAATTGGTTGAAGATGGGGGGCAATGGATATTCTTTAAAAAAATATTTGATTAAAAAAAAGATTAGAATTTTTTTAGAAAATTTTGGTATTTATAATGATGTTAAAAAGGTAATATTTAAATTAAAAAGATATATAGTTAGTTTCATTAAATAATTTTTTAAACTTATGGATTTAAAAGAAATACAATTCTCAAAAAAACTCCAAATATCCCAGGATCGTAATAATATTCCTATGTTTTGTGCTGGTGGTGTTCATGAAAGAATATTTTCTTCTCTGCTTCAATCTGGTAAAAGAAAAGATTCTAAAATAGTTGTTTTGGGTTCAGGTGCTGGTGCTTTTGAGAGAAGATTGCTTGACAATGGTTTTTCGGATATTGTTTCTGTTGATTTTATTCCTGATAATTTTTTGGTTAATGAAATAAAAATAACAGAAATTGATTTGAATAATGATTTTTCCAATATTGGAAAATTTGACATAGTTATTGCCATTGAAGTAATAGAGCATATTGAAAATCAATTTAATTTTATTAGATGTGTAAAAAATATAATGAATAATGATGCTGTTTTTTATTTATCAACTCCCAATATTGAAAATACTTTTGCTAGAATGAGATATTTTTTGCTTGGCGACATTTACTGGTTTGGTAAATCAGAATTGACTGGCACTGGCCATATTAGTCCCATATTTAAACATATATTAGAATTTAATTTATCAAAAAATGATTTAGAAATTAAAAAATATTTTGGTAATGCTAATATTTGGTTTAAATTATTTAAAAATAAAAACATTTTTAAGAAAATAGCTTTTATTTTGATGTCGCTTGTTAGTTTTTTTATGAAAAATAAAAATAATTTTGAAATTAATTTATTTGAAATTACTAGAAAGATTTAAAGTAATATGAATGAACCATTGTTAAGTATTTGTATCCCAACTTATAATCGTGCTAATTATCTTAAAGATATTTTGGCCAGCATTTTTGTACAATTTGATTGTCCTGAAATGTATAATCAGGTTGAGGTTTTGGTTTCTGATAATGCAGGTAATGATAATACGGAGGATGTCGTCATGGAATATCAAAAAAAATATAAAAATTTATTTTATTTTAAAAACGAAATAAATGTTGGTTTGTCAAAAAATTTAATTATTTGTATTAACAAGGCAAGGGGACTATATGCCTGGTCTTCTGGGGATGATGATCTTTTTTTAGAAGGGAGTATAAAGCATGTGCTAAGTTCAATAAAAAATAATCCAGGATTAGGATTAATAAGTGTTAATTATTCTCAATATTCAGAAAAAGAAGAAAAATATATTTGTTTATCGATGTTTGATAAATTAGCTATCAACCCCAAAAAAAATGATTTAATCAAGGATTTATTATTTAATAATGGAAAAGAATATTTTTCTTTTTTTAATGATGCCCCGTCTTTTTTTCCATCAACTATTATGCTGCGGTCTATTTGGATTAGCACAAATGTCAACGATTATGTAGGTACTTGTTTTGAACAATATGCCACTGTTTTGTTGAATATTAATAAGATTAAAATATTAACGATTTCAAAGCCGTTAATTAGGGGTCTTATTCCAACCAATGGTTGGCAATCAGACGGCAATAAGTTATTTTCTATACAGTTAGGAGCTATGAAAGTAAGAGAATTGGTATTTAGAGATTCTAGAAATCCTTTTCCGAGAGATATTTTTTTGAGTATGAAGAAATTTTATTTAAAAAATTTCTTAAGAGTTGTTATAGCATCCACTTATTATAGTTTTAAATTAACTAAAGAAAACATAGAAGATTTAAAATTTATTTATGGAAAAAATATTTATTATTTTTACTTCTTGCCTATTTTAAAAATTGTAAAAATAACGCCACGCAAGTTTATTAAACTAATGTTTTTTATTAAGAGGAGTTTGTACAAAAAATAAAATTATATTTTAATTTTATGATAGAAAATAATTTTAACACTTCAATATTATTTTTAATCTTTAACCGACTTGATACAACAAAACAAGTTTTTTCTGTTATTCAAAAAGCTAAACCTCAAAAATTATATATAGCCTCCGATGGACCAAGAAATGGCAGGGGGGGGGAGAAGGAAATTGTAGATTCTGTTAGAAAATATGTTTTAGATAATATAAATTGGGAATGCGAAATTAAAACTCTTTTTA
>CAYTRX010000012.1:0-3638 GCA_964440365.1 uncultured Gammaproteobacteria bacterium
GTAATATAAAGATTATGGCTAAGGAGAGGATTAGGGATGAATTAATTAAAATTTTAGCTTCTGATCAGCCGATGGAAGGAGTAGAAAAATTAAAAGATTGTAAATTATTGCAATATATAATTCCGGAGCTATTATTAGGGGAAAAAATGGAACAAAACCATCACCATGTTTATACCGTTTTAAAACATAGTTTATTATCTTTAAAATATTGTCCGAGTAAAAAATGGCAGGTTCGCCTTGCCGCTCTTTTGCATGATATTGGAAAACCAGCTTCAATGAAGATAATTAAGGGCGGCCGTACTTTTTATAATCATGAATATATTGGAGCACGACTTGTGCGAAAAATAATGAGTCGACTTAAGTTTTCCCGAGATGATACCGAGATGGTAGTCAATCTAGTAAAAAATCATATGTTTTATTATAATGTGGGGGAGGTGACTGCCGCTTCGGTTCGACGCTTGATCGCTAAGACTGGTCAGGAAAATTTAAAAGATTTAATTGATTTGCGAGTAGCTGATCGCTTGGGCTCTGGGACGCCCAAAGCTATGCCGTATAAGTTGCGTCATTTGCAATATATGATGGAAAAGGTACAAAATGATCCAGTGTCGGTCAAGATGTTAAAAATTAATGGTGATAATTTGATTTCTGATTTAAAAATGGAGCCGGGACCTAAAATGGGAGCAATTTTAGATGTTTTATTAGCTGAAGTTTTGGAAGATCCAACTTTAAATAATAAGAAATTTCTTTTACAGCGAGCAACGGAGTTGGAAAATATGAACTTAAAAGATTTGAGAGAAAAGGCTAAAGATTTAATTGAGGAAAAAAGAGATGAGGACGATCAAGATATTAAAAGAAAGTTTAAAGTTTAAAATAATTTAAAAATTAAAATAATAATTAAAGTAAAAATATGAAGAAAAAAATATTTCAATCATTTTTATTAATTCTTTTATTATTTGGTCTTAGTGCTTGTACTAAAAATAATAAAAACACTGATAGTTTATCTACAGAAAACAATCAATTTGCTTCTTCCGAAAATATTGCGACCGAAGAAGGTTTAGATTCTTCTAGCAAGCTTGATGAAGAGGAAAATAATAGCGAAAATAATAATAATTTAGACAAAAATATGAACCAAGATTTATTAAAAAAATACTCACAAGCGGAGCTTGAAACTAATTATGGTAATTTTAGCATTAAATTTTTTAATGATAAAATGCCAATCACCGTTGCTAATTTTTTAAATTTAGCTGATAGTGGTTATTTTAATGGAACAAAATTCCATCGTGTTATTAAAGGTTTTATGATTCAGGGTGGTGACCCCTTGACTAAGGATGATGACAAAAAAGATTATTGGGGAACTGGTGGACCCGGTTATGCGATTGAAGATGAGCATGTCGCTGATCCGGAGTTAAGTAATTTAAGTGGCACTATTTCAATGGCTAATGCTGGGCCTAATTCCGGTGGTTCACAATTTTTTATTAATGTAGCTGATAATACTTTTTTAGATTTTGATAAGGAACCTTTAAGTTCTAAGCATCCAGTTTTTGGTAAGGTTATTTCAGGCATGGATGTTGTTGAAAAAATTTCTCGGGTTAAGACATTATCTCCTGGATATTTAGATCGTCCAGTGGAGGATGTTATTATTAAAAAGATAAATTTAAAATAATCATATGCAAGTTTATCTGGATAATGCAGCTACTAGTAAAATTGATCAAAGGGTTTTAAAGAAAATGCTGCCTTATTATGAGTTTAAGTATGGCAATGCTTCAGCTATTCATTTTATGGGGCAGGAAAATGATATCCAGATTAGCAAATGTAAAAACGATATTGCTAAAATTTTACAGGGTCAGGCTGATAATATTATTTTTACTGCCTCGGCGACTGAAGCTAATAACTTAATTATCAAGGGCGTAATGCGAGCTAATCGAGCTCGGGGGACTCATTTTTTAATTTCTAGTATTGAGCATCCCTGTGTTTTAGCAGCGGCTCGAGATTTATTAGATGAGGGCTTTACTTTTGATTATATTAAGGTTAATGAAAAGGGAATTATTGACCTAAGAGATTTAAGGAATAAAATAAAAAAAGATACGGTGTTAATTTCGGTGATGGCTGTTAATAATGAAATTGGCACAATTCAGCCGATAGAAAAAATTGGGCAAATTGCTAAAGAAAAGGGAATTTATTTTCATTGTGATGCTGTGCAAGCAGTGCCACATTTGAAAATTAATATTAAAAAATGGGGCGTTAATTTTTTATCACTCTCAGCCCATAAGTTCCATGGTCCACAAGGAGTAGCTTTAGCTTATATAGATAAAAATATTAAAGTTAAACCAATTATTGTTGGTGGGGGACAGGAGAAAGGTTTGCGAGCCGGAACTTATAATATGGCTGGCATTGTGGGGATGACGGAGGCTTTAAAGTTAGCTTATCAAGAAAGAGAAAAAAATCTAAGAAAAATAAAAAATTTGCGTGACTCTTTTGAACGAGAGTTAAAAAAGAGAATTAAAAATATTAGAATCAATGGAGATCTGCAGCAGCGGGTGGTTAGTAATCTAAATGTGATGTTTGAGGGAATAGAGGGGGAGGCTATTTTAATTGATTTATCTTTGAAGGGGATTTGTGTTTCAACTGGTTCGGCTTGTTCAGCCCAAAATTTAAAAGTTTCTTCGGTTATTACTGCTATGGGCATTGACCCTAAATATATGAATAGTAATATTAGATTTTCTTGGAGTAAATATAATACCGCTAAAGAAAATGAATATGTTATTAAAGTTTTAGAAAAGACGGTCGATCGATTAAGAAAAATTACACCAATTAAATAAATTAATAAATATATGTCATTAAATTATACTAAAAAAACATTACAGCATTTTCGTAATCCGAAAAATATTGGCCAGCTTGAAGATGCGGATGCTACTGCTCAAATTGGCAATGCAATTTGTGGTGATCAGTTATTTTTTTCTATTAAAGTAAAAGATAAAATAATAAAAGATATTAAGTTTTTATCCTTTGGTTGCGCTTCCAATATTGCTACGGCTTCTGTGATGACTGAGATGGTTAAGGGCAAAACTTTAGATGAAGCTAAAAAGCTTGATTGGAAAAAAATTGTTGATGAATTAGACGGTTTGCCTAGTCAAAAAATTCATTGTTCAGTTTTAGCTCTAGAAGGTTTACGTGATGTAATTTCAAATTACGAGAAAAAACATCCAGAAATTTTTGCTAAAAAAGATTTTGCGGTTAAGAAAGTTAAAAATGGTGCTGGAAAAAATAAAGATATTATTAAGAAAACAAAAGATAATCTTAAAAAAACTAAAAATAATACTAGTAGAGTAAAGGGTGATATCAAAAAAACTAAAAATAATGTTAGGAAGAAAAAAGCAAATTCTTCTAAAAAAATAAAAATAACTTCTTCTCAGAAAGTTAAAATAGCCAAAACTAAAAAAGTTTAAATTTTATAATTAAATAATAATATGAGTACTGTTTATTTATATATTTTATTAGCATCTCTTTTAACCTCACTTCTATCTTTTGTTGGTGTTTTATTTTTAAGTTTTTCTTTGAAAAAATTAAAAAAGATTTTGATGCTTTTGGTTTCTTTTTCAGCCGGAACTTTATTAGGTGATGCTTTTTTGCATCTTCTA
>CAYTRX010000012.1:3648-24104 GCA_964440365.1 uncultured Gammaproteobacteria bacterium
ACACAGTATGAATTTATGGTTTGGTGTTTTGCTCGGAATAATTATATTTTTTTCTTTAGAAAAATTTATTCATTGGCGTCACTGCCATGAACCAGATTGTCAAAATCATCCCCAGACCTTAGGTCTTATGAATTTAGTTGGCGATGCTTTACATAATTTTATTGATGGTATGATTATCGCTGCCTCTTTTTTGATTGATGTTCGTCTTGGCGTTATTACAACCATCGCTATTATTAGTCATGAAATTCCGCAAGAGATTGGTGATTTTGGAGTTTTAATTCATTCTGGTTTCAAGGTTAAAAAGGCTTTATTATTTAATTTTCTTTCAGCTTTATTTTCTGTTTTAGGAGCTTTATTATTGATTATAATTGGCGATCGTTTTGAGGGTTTAATTGATTTTATAATTCCACTTACTGCTGGTGGCTTTATCTATATTGCTTCTTCTGATTTAATTCCCGAGCTCAAAAAAGATGCTCGTCCCTCTAAGACACTCAAACAATTGCTTTGCATATTTCTCGGAATAGGATTGATGTTTTTGCTAAAAATATTTTTTGAATAATTTTTTAAATTTTAAATGTGGCATAAATTAAAAAATCATTTTCTTAAATTTGATTGGATTATTTTTTCCGCTGTTTTATTATTATCTCTTTTTGGTTTGATTGAGATTTATAGTATTGCTTTAGGGCAGGAGACTTTAAGTTTATTAAACTTTAAAAAACAAATCATTTCTATTAGTATTGCCTTGGTTCTGCTTTTTATTACTTCATTTATTGATTATAATTTTTTAAAAAGTTTTAATAAGCTTATTTATGGTTTTGGTATTCTTTTATTAATTTTAGTTTTAATTTTTGGTAAGGAGGCTCGAGGCACTACGGGTTGGTTTGAGATTGGTGGTTTTTCTTTACAGCCAGTAGAATTTGTTAAAATAATTTTAATTATTTTTTTAGCTAGCTTTTTTTCCGATTCATCAGTACGAATGCGTCCTTTAAAATTTTTGATTTTGTCATTTTTAGGAACCTTTGCTTTTGTTTTTTTAACTTTATTGCAACCAGACTTTGGCCCCTCTATTATTATGTTGGCTTTATGGTTTATTACTTTGATTTTGGTTGGATTTGAACGACGTTATTTTTTGATGATTATTATTCCAGTTGTGGCCCTGTCTTTTTTTGCTTGGAATTTTTATTTTAAAGATTATCAAAAAAATAGAATTTTAACTCTTCTTAATCCAGGACAAAGCTCTGTTAATGCCGAAGGTTATAATGTTTATCAAGCTTTAATTGCGGTTGGTTCTGGCGGGTTAAGTGGGCGAGGACTAGGTTTTGGTTCTCAGTCGCAATTAAAGTTTCTTCCGGAAGCCCAAAATGACTTTATTTTCTCAGTTATTTCGGAGGAATTAGGCTTTTTAGGGGCTGGTTTAGTTTTGTTTTTATATTTTGTTTTATTTTGGCGCTTGATTGTAGTTATTAGAAAAATAAATGATGATTTTGCTATTTTTATTATTTTAGGGGCGATGGTCTTGATTTTTATTCAAATGTTTATTAATATTGGTATGAATATCGGAATAGTTCCGGTAGTGGGCATTTCTTTGCCCTTTATTAGTTATGGCGGTAGCGCTATTTTAGCTAATTTTATTTTAATTGGAATTATCCAAAATATTATTATTAAAGCCAAATCTTAATTATTAATTTAAAAAAATATGGAAATGAGTTTAAAGGTTCAACTTAGGGAAAAAGGAGAAAAATTAACTTCAGATTTTATCGCGGCGATAGTTTATGGCCAATCTGCCGAGAATATTTTAGTGAAAGTTAAGGCTAATGATTTTGTTAAAATCTATGAACAGGCCGGAGAGTCAAACTTAATTAAATTGGAAATTGAGGGGCAAAATCCTTTTCAAGTTTTAATTAAGGACACCCAAAGAGATATTCTTAAAGATTTCTTTATTCACGCTGATTTTTATCGGGTTGATATGAGCAAAGAGTTAAGTGCTGAAATTCCACTTGAATTTATTGGTGAGTCAAAGGCAGTTAGAGAGCAGGGAGCTTTGCTTAATAAGGCTATTGATGAGGTTTCAGTTGAGTGTTTGCCTCAAGATTTAGTTAGCCATATTGAAATTGATATTTCAGTTTTAGAAAACATTGGCGATGCTATTTTTATTAAAGATATTAATGTGCCGCAGGGAATTAGAATTATGAATAATATTGATGATGTTGTGGTTACCGTCACTGAGCAGGTTCATGAAGAGGAAGAACAAGTAGAGGCTTCAAGTGAAGAAGGGGCTAAAGAGGCCGAAGAGAAAGAAGCCGAGAAGAAAGAGGAGAAAAAAGCTGAAGCCGCAGATGAAAAAAAATAATCTCTTAAATTATTTTACTTACATAAAAAAATATGCTAAAATTTATCGGTATGACTAAAAAAACCGCCTTAATTTTAGCATTTTTTTTATTAAACTGGCTGTGTCCAGGAAATTTTGCTGTGGCTGCTAGCGCTTATCCCAACGATACTTATATTAAAAACCAATGGTATCTTGGTCGTATTGGCTTTAATCAAGTTTGGTCAAAAAAATTGAGCAATAAGGAGGTGGTAGTAGCAGTAATTGATTCGGGAGTGGACATTGATCACCCTGATTTAGTGGATAGAATTTGGAAAAATAGATTTGAGATAAATGGCAACAAAATTGATGACGACAAAAACGGTTTTATTGACGATGTTTATGGTTGGGATTTTATTTTAAATACTCCTGATCCGCGACCTAAAATGTCTTCCAATATTGATGAGGGTAGTTTAAATCATGGAACGATGGTCGCTGGAATTATTGCTGCCAGTGTTAATAATGGTTTAGGAATTGCTGGCATTTCCCAAAATGCTAAAATTATGCCTTTGCGATCCCTTGATGAAAGGGGCGAAGGTCGGATTAGTGATGTTATTCGAGCGATTGATTATGCTATTAATAATGGAGCCGATATTATAAATTTAAGCTTTACTGGTTTAGAATATAATCAAGGCTTTAAGGAGGCGATTGAAAGGGCTTATAAGGCTGGAGTTATTGTGGTGGCGGCGGCTGGAAACAATTCAGAAGATTTAAGTAAAAATCCACTTTACCCAGCTTGTTTTAAGGGTCCGCAAAATGAAAATATTATTATTTCTGTTTCGGCTACTGATACTTTAGATCAAAGAGCTTATTTTTCAGCTTATAGTTCGGCTTGTGTTGATATCTCGGCTCCGGGAATTAGTTTTTTTTCCACTTCTTTTTATAATCCAGAAAAGGAGCTTTACCATAGTTATGATGGTTACTGGTCAGGAACCTCAATGTCAGCGGCACTTATTAGTGGATCTTTGGCTTTAATCAAGGAGGCCAATCCTAAATTAAGCAATAAAGAATTGAGCGAAATATTGTTAAAAAGCGCTGATAATATTAATGCTTTAAATCCTGATTTTGTGAATCATTTGGGTAGTGGTCGAGTTAATGTGGCTAATTCAGTTAATTGGGCTTTAGAAAAATTAGACAATATTTCGCCTCATTTCTTGCTTTTTCCGCAGTCTGGTGGAGCCTCTTTTAAATCTACTAAACTGCTTAAAACAACATCTGAAAATGAAGATATAAATTTTAATACTCTTCGTTTAGTTAAAAGAAAAGGTGTTGAGAAGGAGCAATATTCTGTTTATGGACAAAATTTTTCGGGAACAATAAATATGATTAATGCTGATTTAGATAATAATGGTAGTCAGGAAATAATCTTGGGAACCGGTTTTGGTTCTGGCCCGCAAGTTATGATTTTAGATCAAAAATTTAATGTTATTAATCAGTTTTTTGCTTATGAAGAAAAGTTTAGAGGCGGAGTAAATGTAGCTGTTGGGGATGTTGATGGTGATGGTCAAAAAGAAATAATTACGGCAGCTGGGGCTGGTGGTGGACCTCATATTCGGATTTTTGATGCCCAGGGGAATTTAAAGGGTCAGTTTTTTGCTTATGATGCTAAATTTAGCGGGGGAGTAAATATTGCAGTTGGCGAGTTAAAAATTGGTTCTCCAGCTAAAATAATATGTGTTCCAGCTTCACAGGGAGAGGCGCATGTAAAAATATTTAATGGACAAGGTATTTTAGAGAGTCATTTTTTTGCTTATGAAAATCGTTTTGCTAATGGGGCCACGGTTCAGGTAGCCAATATTTTTGGTAAAGATAGTAAGGAAAATAAAGAAATAATTGTTGCGCCTAATGCTGGTCGTGAACCAGAGATTAGAATTTTTGATTTTTACGGACAACGTTTAGGTGGTTTTCTAGCTTATGCTGAGAAATTTAAAAATGGAGTTAATTTAGCAGTTGGAGATTTAGATAAAGATGGTTTAGCTGAGATAATTACTGGAGCTGGACCAGGGGGCACACCACATGTTCGAGCCTTCTCTGGCAAGGGCGAATTAAAGGAGTCTTTTTATGGTTTAGAAGCTGATTTTTCGGGGGGAGTTAAGGTTGGTTTTATTGAATTAATTAATTAAATCAATTGATGTTTTTCCTATTTTTTGTTATATTATAAATGTTTACTATTAATTAATATTTTATGTCTTCACTTATTTTTGAAAAAAAGAATATTTTGGTTGCTGGTGGAGCTGGTTTTATTGGTTCAAATTTGTGTGATGAATTAGTTAAGGATAATAATGTTATTTGTGTTGATAATTTTTCTAGTAGTACTGCTAAAAATATTGAGCATCTTTTACCAAATCCCAACTTTATTTTTATTAATCATGACTTAAATCAAGCTTTAGATTTAGATAAATTAGATGAATTAAAAAAATTTAAGGTGCCTTTTCAGGGAATTCAAGAGGTGTATAATTTAGCTTGTCCGATGTCAGTTAAAAATTTTTCTGAGAATAGAAAAAATACTTTAATGGCCAATTCTTGTATTATAAAAAATGTTTTAGATATTGCTTTAAAATATCAGGCTAAGTTTTTACAATTTTCTTCCTCGGTGGTTTACGGCCTGAGAAAAGAGGGGCAGGAAAAATTTAAAATTACCGAAGATTTTTTGGGGGAAGTAGATTTCTTAAGTGATCGAGCTTGTTATGATGAAGGAAAGCGCTTTGCTGAAACGATGGTTTCTTCTTATCGAAAAATATATAATTTAGACACTAAAATAATTAGGGTATTTCGGACTTATGGCCCTCGTATGCCTTTAAATGATGATCAAATGATACCTGATTTTGTTAATAATGCTTTAAACGGAGAAGATTTGGTTATTTTTGGTGATGAAAATTTCTTTTCGTCTTTGTGTTATGTGGATGATGTTATTGATGCCGCTGTTAAGGTTATGGCTTCTGATTTACCGGGTCCTTATAATGTTGGCTCAGAAGAGGATTTGCGATTATATGATGTTGCTAAAATGATTGTGGAGATGACTAACTCTTCATCAAAAATTGTCTTTGCTCCAAATAAATTATTTATGAGTAAATTAAATCTTCCTAGTACTTATAAGATTAGGAATGATTTTGCTTGGATGCCGGTTGTCGGTCTTAAGCAGGGCTTAGAAAAAACTATTTTAGATATTGAAACTGGGCGACAACAATTTAAAGGTTATTTGTAATATTTTATAAAAATATTTAAGTTTTTAAACATATTGCTTGGGCCTTTAAACATCCTTGATTATAATTGACAGGTTCTTTGATTTAATTTATAATATTATCACTTTTAAAATGATGATTGCCCTAGCTACCAATTAGGGTGACTGAAATAAAAGTTATCTGTCCCTTGGGATGGACTAAATTATTTTAAAAGAGAAATTAAGGGTTTTTGATTTTAAATCAAAAAAAACTAGATGGAAACGCGGGAAAAATCTCGTTCTAGTGATTCAAATTATTTTAATTTTTGACTTACTGGAATGAGATTTTTTTATATAAAAAAATAATAATTAATAATAATTAATAAAATAAATTAATAATTTAAAAAATAAAATTATGGAAATTCAAGATTTAGAAAAAACTCGGCATTCTTTAGCTCACATTTTAGCTTTAGCGGTGCTTAGAACTTATCCGCAGGTTAAGTTTGCTATTGGTCCAGATATTGATAATGGTTTTTATTATGACCTTGATTTGGGGGAGGAAAAAATTAGTGACGCTGACCTGAAGGATTTAGAGAAAAAAATGAAGCATATTTTAAAACAAAACATTCCTTTTGTTCGTTCTGAAAAAAATATTGATGAAGCTATTGCTGAAGCACAGGAAAAAAATGAGGAATATAAATTAGAAATTTTGCAAGACTTAAAAAAGGAGGGAGAGAAAATTGTTTCTTTTTATCAATTAGGCAAATTTTCTGATCTTTGTCGTGGTCCTCATGTTGAATCTACTGGAAAAATAAAGGCTGATACTTTTAAATTGAGCAGAATTGCAGGTGCTTATTGGCGGGGTGATGAAAAAAATAAAATGTTGACTCGTATTTATGGCTTATCTTTTGTTAATAAGGAAGACTTAGATGATTATATTAATAAAATGGAGGAGGCTAAAAAAAGAGATCACAAAAAATTAGGGAAGGATTTAGATTTTTTTTCAGTTTCAGAAAAAGTTGGTCCCGGCTTAATTTTATGGCATCCTAAATTAGCTAAAACCAGAGAAGCGGTTGAATCTTTTTGGCGTAAATTTCATCGTCAGAGAGGTTATGATACTATCTATACTCCACATATTGGACGCTCCTTGCTTTGGGAGACTTCTGGGCATTTAGGATTTTTTCGGGATTCAATGTATCCTCCAATGAATGTTGACGGTGAAGATTATTTTGTCAAGCCAATGAATTGTCCTTTTCATGTTGAGATATATAATTCTCGCCCTCGTTCTTGGCGTGATTTTCCTTTTCGTTGGAATGAACTGGGATCGGTTTATCGTTATGAAAAAAGTGGTGAATTAAATGGCATGCTTCGAGTGCGAGGCTTTACCCAAGATGATGCTCATATTATTTGTCGCAAAGATCAGTTTGAGGAAGAATATCGCGAGGTGCTTCGTTTTAGCTTTGATATGTTTAAAGTCTTTGGTTTTACTGATTTAAAGGGTTATCTAGCGGTACGTGATCGCAAAAATGAGCAGAATTATATGGGTGATCCTGAAATTTGGGATTTAGCTGAAAACACTATTAAAAATGTTATTGAAGAATTTGATTTGCCTTATGAAGAGGAGTCAGGTGGAGCTAAGTTTTATGGTCCGGCACTTGATATTAAGGCACGAGATTCAATTGGCCGAGAATGGCAACTGACAACTATTCAATTAGATTTTCAAAATCCAAAAAAATTTAAGATGACTTATCAGGGACCAGAAAAGGAGGAGGAGCCAATTATGATTCATCGAGCTTTATTGGGTTCTCTAGAAAGATTTTTTGCGGTTTTAATTGAGCATTATGGAGCTGCTTTTCCAACTTGGTTAGCCCCTGTTCAGGTCAAGATTGTTTCGGTGGGTGAAAAACATATTGATTATTGCCAACAATTGAAAAAGGAATTTTTGAATCTTGATTTGCGTCCTGAATTAGATATTGATAATGAAACAGTTGCTAATAAAATTCGGAAGGCGCTTACTGAGAAGGTGCCATATATTATTGTTATTGGTGATCAGGAAGTAGAGGGAAATAATTTTTCGGTGAGAAGAAGGGGTGAAAAAAATATTGAAAGTATTTCTAAGACTGAATTTATTAAAAATCTTTTAGAAGAAAATTCTCCCCGTTTGTAGTGATTATAAAAATAATTTTATAAATAAAAAACCAATCATTAGAGATTGGTTTTTTGTTTCTATAGAATTTTATTTTTAAATAAATTTTATTTTAGATGTAGGGCCTTTATTTTTTTAGCTAAAGCTATGGCGGTCTTCAAATCATTTTGGTGTAGATTGCGACCAATAGCTGCTCCACGAGCACCAGAAATATTAATTTGATTTTTTATTCTTTTTAAAAATTCATTTTGAGCAAGCTTTGCGCCACCAGAACAAATAATCCCAGTATTTCCTGCCGCCATAATAACTTCTTTAAATTTTTCAGCGTCCTTAGCTAAAGCGCCGAAAGGATAATTTAATTTTACAAAATCAGCCCCAAGACACAAACCAAGACCAGCTGCTCCAGCTAAAATATCAATTGATTTTTCATTTTTAACATTTTTCCCCCGAGGATAAATCCAAAGAACAGCTATCATTCCATTTTTGTGAGCTTCGTTTACCGCTTGGGCGGCTTCTTGAAGCATAATATTTTCATATTCACTACCAAGATAGATTGTATAGCCGATACCCAAAATATTTAAATCGGAATTTTTTTTAAATTCACAAACATCTTGCACTGTCCATAAAGCTTGACTGAGGGGATCTTGGCTTTTGATTAAATTACTTTTTCCATTTAATTTTACTAAATAAGGTATTTTCTTGTATTTTTCTCCGTAACGAGATATGAGTCCTAGATGAGCGGCAAAAACACCTATTGGGGATTGGGCAGCAATTTTGAATAAATGTTCCGGATCATCATTATGAAATTTACTTGAAAAATCATCATTGAGATGTTCAATTTTTTGATCACCGGCAAAAAGAAAAAGACGACCAGTATTAAAAGTAGCTTGTTTAAAATTTTTTCTATAAATAGCCTGCATTTTTTTAGGGACACTTAGAGGGACTTTGATATTCATATTTTTAAAATTAAAAAATTATGTTATACTAATAATAGTTAAATTATAATATAATTATAACATTTTTTAGGAATATGAACAATAAAACAATGGAGAAAAAGTTTTCTCTAGAAAAAAATAACACAAATATTGTTTCAAATAACATTAATAATAGTAATAACAATAATGCTAATAATGCTAATAATAAAAATAATATAGATATTAGTCGTTATGATGCTTTGAGTGGTCAGTCGATGCAGAAATTAGGCTTTGGTTTTTGGTTTGTTAGGAATAAAAAATATTTATTTTTAGCTTTGGTAGTTATTTTAATTCTGATTTCACTTATTTTTTATTCCAAGTTTTTTGTTGGCCTTTACCGATATGTTAGAGGTATTCCAGAAGAGCGAAAAGTTCATTCTGAGCTTGGCTCTAATTTGCTTAACTTAAACCCTGATCGAGGAGCCTTGGATTTACAGCAGGGAACTCTGAGTAATTTTTTTGTTAATAATGCCTATGATTTTGTAATAAATATAAAAAACCCTAATAATAATTTTATCGCCTCTATTTCGTATTGCTTTGTTGATGGCGCAGAGGAATTGTCTTGTTCTTCTGATATTATTTTTCCAGAAGAGAATAAGTATTTAATTTCCTTATCTAATAAATTAGAAAAAAGACCAAGTGATTTAAAATTTAATCTTAAGTCAGTAGCCTGGGAAAGAGTCCATGTTAGAAAATATGGTGATTGGAATGAATATTATAATAGTAGATTAAATTTTACCATTTCTGAACTTAAATTTAATAAATCTATATCTGTTTCTAATATTAATGACTTATCCTTTGTTATTAGA
Organism: uncultured Gammaproteobacteria bacterium; assembly: GCA_964440365.1. Classification (GTDB taxonomy): domain Bacteria; phylum Patescibacteriota; class Patescibacteriia; order Patescibacteriales; family UBA12465. The sequence continues at coordinate 13,103 of CAYTRX010000012.1, forward strand.
AATAATAGTGCTTATAATTATTGGGAGGTGCCATTAAAAATTATTTTATTAAATGGAAATTTAGTAGTTGGCGTTAATTCTTATCTTTTGTCAGAAATGATGTCACTGGAATCACGTAATGTTAGTTTTTCTTGGCCAGGTGTGGCTGGCGGAGTTAATAAAGTTGAAATTATTCCGGATTTAAATATTTTAGATGCCAATAATTATATTAATTATCGTTAATTATTATCTTTTAAAAAGTTGATTGATGGTAATAAGCGGTATGTCTAATTCTTAAAAGAATTGTGGATTATTTGTTGATAAAATGTTTATAAGTTTTTAGCTAAAAAAGTAAAAAATTTTACAAAAGAGCTGTGCTTGTGTATAAGTACAGCTCTTTTTTTGTTATTTTCTTTTTTGTCTTGATTTTATTGAGTTTTATTATTTTCTTCTTATTTATTTTAGTGTTGACTTAGGGGGAAAAGTGGTGTATAATTGTAGTTGTAGGGGGAAAAGTGGGGAAATAAAGAATTATATATTTCTCTCTTTTAACTAAAAATATATGTTTATCGGTGAATATAATCACAATTTAGATGAAAAGGGTCGCTTAGCCATTCCGGCTAAGTTTAGAGCTTTATTAAAAAAAGGTGGAGTAGTTACCAAAGGCTTGGATAACTGCTTGTTTTTATATAATAAAGAGCAATGGGAAAAAATTGCTCAAAAATTATCTAATCTTCCTATCAGTCAGGCTAAGGCTCGTGCTTTTTCTCGACATTTTTTAGCTGGAGCGATGGATTTAGAATTTGATAGTCAGGGTCGTGTTACTTTGCCAGAATATTTAAGAAATTTTGCTAGTTTAAAGAAAAGCGTAATTGTTACTGGTTTATATAATCATTTAGAAATTTGGGATAAAGATGCTTGGGCTAAATATAAAGAAGAGTCAGAAAAGAATAGCAGTATTATTGCCGAAGAATTGGGAGATTTAGGAATATAGTTTCTATGTCGGAGTATCAGCACATTCCAGTAATGCTTAATGAAGTAATAGAATTATTGAACATAAAAAAAGGCGGAACTTATTTTGACGGTACTTTAGGCGGAGCTTCCTATGCTCGAGAAATAAGTAAGAGAATTGGAGAACGGGGAAGATTGGTTGTTAGCGATCTTGATCCGATGGCGATAAATAATTTTTTAAAAGATGCTCCTTCAAACACTATCGTTATTAATGACAATTTTGCCAATTTGGAAGATCATTTGGATTCAGGCATCCCACCAGAATTTGATGGAATGGTTTTGGACTTAGGTCTTTCTTCAGCCCAATTGGATGATCCGGAAAGAGGTTTTTCTTTTCGTCGGTCGGCCCCCTTAGATATGTCCTTTGGACCACAGTCAGAGAGTGATACTTATTTCATAGTTAATAATTATAAGCAAGAAAATCTAGAAAGAATTATTAGGGAGTATGGGGAAGAGCCTTGGGCAAAAAAAATAGCAAAAAATATTATTGAACAAAGAAGAAGAAAAAAAATTGAAACTGTTGATGAGTTAGTTGAAATAATTTGCTCCACTATTCCCAAAAAGTTTTGGTCAAGAAAAATTCATCCAGCTACTAAAACTTTTCAAGCCTTACGAATGGAAACTAATAAAGAGCTGGAAAATTTACAAAAATTTTTAAGTATTTCTATTCCTTTATTAAAAAAAGGTGGTCGTCTAGCTATAGTTTCCTTTCATAGCTTAGAAGATCGAATAGTAAAAAATTTTTTTAGAAACTTAAGTCGAGAAGAGAAACCTTTAATAAAAATATTAACCCCTAAACCACTTATTCCTAGTGAAGCTGAATTAGAAAAAAACCATCGTAGTCGCAGCGCTAAGCTCCGAGTGATTGAAAAAATAGTTTAATATAAATTAATTATAAAAATATGTCAATCAACGAAAAACCAACAAGAAATAAATTATGGCGAGCTAGTAATTTTTGTTTAGTTATGCTCTTGTTCTTAGGTGGAATGTATTTTTTAAAAAGTATTGATGATTTAATGATGCGTAGTGTTGAATTGGATCAATTGAAAAGTAGATTAGAGGTTTTGCAACTTGAGAATAAGGAAAAACAGGCAGAGAAAAATTATCTAGAATCCTATGAAAATATTAGTTCTCGTTTGGGAGATTTAAGAATGGTAAAAATTTCTAATATTGACTATATCAAAATCGGAGAAGATCCTTTAGCTAAAAAATAAGTTTTAAAGTAAGACAATGCGGAATCGGTTTTCACAAAAAGCTAAGTCCAGCGAAACAAAATTTTATGATAATCGTCTTAAATTCTTGTTGGCGATTATTTTTTTATTATTTATAGCGATGATCGTTAAGCTTTTTAGTGTTCAAATTTTGGATAATGAAAAATATTTAGCTCGAGCTGAGAGACAGCATAAAATTTATAATGAATTACTTTCGGAGCGGGGAAGCATTTATTTAAGGGGAGCCAATTCTGATTTATATCCCTTAGCGATGAATAAAGATTTTGCTATTATTTATGTTAATCCACGAGCTTTAAGTTCGGAGCAGCGAGACAAAATTTTGGAAACTACTTTTATTGCTTTTCATCAGGAAGAAATAGAAAAAGAGGTTGATGCTTTATTAAAAAAAGAAGATCAGGAACTTTTAGATAATGAATTAAAATATATTGATACCCTAAATTTATCAGAAGAAGATTGTCAAAAAAAGAAAGATGAAACTCGAGCGCGACACGAGTCTTTGGCTCTCAATCCAGAATGGCAGAAGTTTCGTCAAGATAAGAGAGATTTGGAAATAAGTGAACGACGACAAGAGGTTATTGATGATTATTTACAAAAAATTGATGTTTCTGATAAGTATTCCCGAGTTTTAAAAAGAAAACTAGAAAGAGATGATTTGCTAAAATTTTATTTTACTTATTTTAAAGACGAATATAATTTAGAGAGTTTAGACGAATTAACTTTGAAGGCCGGAAAAATAATGCTACATGAAGAACAGGATATTAGTGCAGATATTTGGGGTCTACATTATGAGTGGGAATCTTTACGTTATTATCCGGAGAAAAATATTTTTTCTAATGTTTTGGGTTTTTCAAATTTAGAAAATGTTGGTTCTTATGGTTTGGAGGCTTATTACGAAAAAGAATTAAAAGGTGAAGATGGATTTTTGTTAGGTGATAAGGGAACTTATCAAGGACGAAAAATAATTATTGATAAACAAGAATATTTAGCTCCACTTGATGGTCATAATTTAGTTTTAACCATTGATTATGCGGTGCAACTTTTTGTTTGCCAAAAGTTAAGAGAGGCTCAGGATAAGCATAAGTTTTCTAGTGCTAGTGCTATTGTGATGGACCCTAAAACTGGAAAAATTATTGCCATGTGTTTGTGGTCAGGTTTTGATCCAAATAAATATTCTGAAGTTAAGGATTTGGCTGTTTTTGATAATGAGGTAATTTCATATCAATATGAGCCGGGCTCTGTTTTTAAGGCTATTACCATGGCAATTGCTATTGATCAAGGAAAGGTTACGCCGAGTACCACCTACGAAGATAAGGGACAATTATTAGTCAAGGGTTGGTCAAAACCAATCAAGAATTCCGATTTTAGTATTAGGGGTGGGCATGGCGTTGTTGATATGAATTATGTTTTAGAAAATTCATTAAATACTGGAGCAATTTTTGCCGCTCGGACCGTTGGTGTTCAAGTCTTTGCTGATTATTTAAAGAAATTTGGTTTTGGCCAAAAAACGGGAATTGATTTAAGCTCAGAAAATTCAGGTAATATCTCTAATATTTTAAAAGAAAAGGTCAAGGAGATTGATTTTGCGACAGCTTCTTTTGGTCAGGGAATTGCGGTTACTCCGATTCAGATGATTTCGTCTTATGCTGTTTTAGCTAATAAAGGTGTTTTAATGAAACCCTATATTGTTGATGAAATTTTAGATGCTGATAATAATTTAATTCAAAAAACTAAACCGCAGGAACTTCGTCGAGTTATTTCTGAACAAACAGCCGAAACTGTTTCGGCTATGTTGGCCAATGTAGTGGAAAATGGTCATGCTTGGAGATCGCAGGTAGAGGGCTATTATATCGGTGGAAAAACTGGCACTGCCCAAATTCCTTCACCTCGTGGTGGTTATTTAGAAAATCAATATATCCATAATTTTGTTGGTTATGCACCAATTAGCGATCCCAAATTTGTTTTAATGTTAAAATTTGACAATCCCAAAACTTCGGTTTATGCTGAGGGAACAGTAGTTCCAGTTTTTGGTGAAATTGTTGATTTTCTATTAAAACATTATCAAGTACCTAAGGAAAGATAATAAAGTGATTTTATTTTTATGAAAAAAATCATTCAAAAATTATTAGCTTCATTTGGTCGAGCTATTATTAAAAAATACAAAGTAAAAATAATTGGCATTACTGGCAGTGTTGGAAAAACTAGCGCTAAGGAAATGTTAGCTTTGGTTTTGTCAGAAAAGTTTAGATTAGCCTCTACCATTGGTAATTATAATAATGAATTTGGTTTACCATTAAGTATTATTGGTAAAAAATCTCCAGGAAAAAATATTTTTGCCTGGTTGAATGTTTTTTTCCGAGCTTTAAGACTAGTTTTATTCAAAGATAAAAATTATCCTGAACTTTTGATTTTAGAAATGGGAATTGATCGAGAAGGGGATATGGATTATTTGCTTTCCATTGTTTCGCCTGATATTTCAATTCTTACTAATATTTCTCATTCTCACATTGAGTATCTAGGTAGTTTGGAAAAAATTAAAAAAGAGAAAGTAAAATTATTGCAAGGAGTTAAAAAAGATGGAGTGGCCATTTTTAATTTTGATAATAAATATTTAAAGGATTTGAAAAATGATTTAAAGAGCAAAAGTTTTTCTTATGGTTTAGAAGAAGGAGCTGATTTTTTAGCTAAAGATATTAATTTAAAATTTCCGGAAAATTTTAGTGGGCGAGAAGATTTTGGTTTAAGTTTCAAATTAGAACAAGGTGGTTCTATTTTACCTATATTTTTACCTCGAGCTATTAGTCCGTCTCAAGTTTATTCAGCCTTAGTTTCTTTGCTGACTGCTTCAATTTTGGGAATAAATCCGATTGAAGCCAGCAATGCTTTTAAAAAATTAAAAGGTTTTCCCGGACGTATGAATGTTTTGTCGGGAATAAAAAACTCTATAATTATTGATGATACTTATAATGCTTCACCGGAATCAGCCTTTAACGCCCTAAAGTCTTTGGCTAAAATTAATTTAGCACCGGGAGCTAGAAAAATATTAGTTTTTGGTGATATGTTAGAATTGGGACATTATAGTGAAGAAGGGCATCGTTTGGTTGGTGAAAAAGCAGTTAGCAGTGGTGTTGATTTAATTTTTACTGTTGGTGAGCGAGCTCGTGATATTGGTCGTGGTGCTATGGCTGCTGGTTTTATTAAAGATAATGTTTTTTCTTTTGCTAAAAAAGAAGAATTGCTAAGTTTATTAAAAGATCGAGTTGCAACCGGAGATTTGCTTTTATTTAAGGGATCACGCGGGGCTCACATGGAAGAACTACTCAAAGAGTTTATTAGCGAGGCAGATTTAGCCGATGTTTTATTGGTGAACTAAATTTGTTTTAATTTGAAAATTTTTATGGGCGATGATTTGTTAAAAAAATTAAAAGAAATTGAGGCGAAATTAGAACATATAAAAAAAGTTTTAAATTTTTCTGATAAGGAAAAAAAATTAGCCAGCTTAAATTTATTGATGCAGGATAATGATTTTTGGCAGGATACTGCTAGGGCCAAAGATCTTAGTCAAGAAGCTGAAGTTTTAAAAAAAGAATTAGATTCTTTTTCTTTTTTAAAAAGAGAAATTAAAGAAGTTGCGGATTTAATTATTTTAGCTAATGAATATAATGATGCTTCGGCTAAAAAAGAAGCTGAAAAAAGATTTTTTCAAATTCAAAATAAATTTAATAATTTAGAGCTTTTGCTTTTATTTTCTGAAGAACATGATAATAGTAACGCTATTGTTTCTATTCATGCGGGAACTGGTGGCGTTGATGCTTGTGATTGGGCGCAAATGCTGGAAAGAATGTATTTGCGTTTTGCTGAAAAAAAAGATTTCAAAGTGGAAATTTTAGAAAGAATAACAGCCAATGAAGCTGGTATCAAAACCTCCGTTTTTAAGGTTTCGGGACCCTACGCTTATGCTTATTTTAAGGGAGAAAATGGTGTGCATCGTTTAGTGCGAATTTCTCCTTTTGATGCTGAGAGCCTGCGTCACACATCTTTTGCTGGTGTTGAGGTAATTCCGGAGATTAAAGAAAACTTACTTTCTTTACCCGAAAAAGATTTACGCATTGATGTTTATCGTTCTTCTGGTCCGGGAGGGCAAAGTGTTAATACCAGTGATTCAGCGGTGAGAATTACTCATTTACCGACCTCTTTAAGTGCTTCTTGCCAGAATGAACGTTCCCAACAACAAAATAAAGAAAAAGCTTTAGAAATTTTGCGGGCTAAGTTATATCAACTTCAAAAAGAAAAAATTGAAATAAGCAAAAAAGAAATCAAAGGTGGGGCTGGACAGGGAACTTGGGGTAAACAAATTCGGTCCTATGTTTTTCAGCCTTATCAAATGGTTAAAGATCATCGAACCTCTTATTCGGTTAATTCAATTTCTGATGTTATGGACGGAGACCTGGACGATTTTATTGAAGAGTATTTACGGTATTTATTTAAAAAGAGAAACAAATAATTTAAAATATTTTTAGCTTCCTTTAATCTATTTTTTATTTATCTTTTGTTAAAATGTCAACCTAAGTGTGACATTTTTTTATTATGAATAAAAAATATTTTTGGCCGAATGCTTGTCTCTTTTTTCTGGCCGGTTTATTTTTTTCTTTTTATTTTGTCAAAATATATTTGAATCAAGATTTATTATTATTTTCTCTTTTTTTAATAACTTTTTTCTTGAATAGAGTTGTTTTTTTAAAAAGAAAAAAGATCTCTAAAAAGAATAAGGCTTTTCCGTATATTATCTTTTATTTAATGTTTTTTTTCTTGGGCTGGTGGCGACAACAAATTTCTCTAATTAATAATCAAGCTAATATTTCTCATCATTTAGATCGAGATTTAATTTTGCAAGTAGAGCTTATTTCTTGTCCTGAGTTAAAAAATAATCAGCAAAGGGTTAAGGCTAAAATTTTAGCAGGATACGAAAAAGAAAACATCACCAATGCTTATCAGTCCAAGAAAAATAATATTGACAATATTTACCAGGGGAAAGAAGAAGATATTAATAACGCTGAGCAAAAGAAAGATTATAATTTAATTTCCCCAATTCCTTTACGGGGAAAAATTTTAATTAGCACCCTTTCGTCTCCGCTTTTTCAGCGAGGTGATATTTTGGAGTTATCAGGTAAATATTTAGCTGGTGGCCTAATTGAAGATTTTAATTATGGTTTATATTTAAAAAGATTTGATATTGATGCTTTATCTTATTATCCAGAAATAAAAAAAATTTCTTCCGCTTCTCGAGATTTATCTTTTTATTTTTTTTCCTTTCTCGATAATATAAAGGAAAAAATAAATAATAAATTAGAGGCCAAACTTAGTTTTGATTCCGCTGCTTTAGTGTCAGCGATGTTTTTAGGAACAAAAAGTTTATTAAGTGATGATCTGTCAAATGCCTTTTCTCGTTCTGGTCTTAGTCATATTATTGCTATTTCGGGTTTACATATTAGTCTACTCACAGCGATTTTAGCAAAAGTTTTATCAGCTCTGAGTCTATCTCGTCGTTATTCTTTTTATTTTTCTCTTTTCTTTTTATTTTTTTATTTAATTTTAATTGGCGCTCCAGCCTCCGCTTTAAGGGCCTCACTAATGGGATTTTTTTCTCTTTTAGCGCTTTACAGTGGTCGTTCAGGAAAAGTTTTAAATGCCGTATCTTTATCAGCTTTTTTAATGTTAATGCTTAATCCTTATTTAGTAATAATTGATATTGGTTTTCAATTATCTTTTTTGGCCGTGCTAGCTATAATATTTCTCCACCCACATATTAAAGAATATTTGATGTTATTATTTAGTAAAATCAAGTTTATGCGCAAGTGGAGATCGACCGAAATAGGGGAGACAATCATTGATATTATAAGTATTAGTGTTGCTGTTCAAATTTTTTCAGCTCCTATTTTAATTAATAGCTTTAAGCAGATTTCTTTAATTGCGCCACTGGCTAATTTATTAGTTGTGTCGTTACTCACTTTAATCATCTCCTTAATTTTATTAGCCCTCTTTTTTTCTTTTTTATTTGACGCCTTGTCAAATATTTTTTTCTATATTTTAGATCTTTTAGTTTCTTATGTTTGCTTAATTGGAGAATGGACTAGTCAAATTCCTTATGCTAGTCAAGAGGTTTATTTTTGGCATCCTTCTTTTTCTCTTGTTTATTACTCTCTTCTTATTTATTTTTTATTTAAAAAAACCTCCATAAAAATATCTTAATTTACGGAGATTTTTATATATTTAATTTGTTTTTTAGCCTTACTCTTGTTCGTTTTTTTTCATGGTTCGAAGACAATTGGTACAAATTTTAGCTTTGATGCCCATGAAATTTTTAGTTTGAAGATTTATACCCTGTCTTTTTAATGTTTTAACATTAGAATGAGATCGGCTAGCGCCCTTAGTCGCACTCCTTTGACAGATATCACATTTCTTTGCCATAGTATTGATATTAGTTTATTGAAATATTAATTAACAAAATTTATTTTAACATAAAAGAAAAAATAATCAAGACCTTGAATAGGTTCAGATACATTTTGAAAAATTAAAAACTCAAAATGTATTGTATTGGTTTATTTTTTAAGCTTTAAATTTTTTAAGCATACTTAAATTTATTCAGAGCTAGTAATATTTTTATAATTTTTAATTATATTCTATCGTTTTGCTATTTTCGTTTTGATTTGTTATAATTATTTTCTAGAGGGAACTTATTTTTTTAAAAATATGGTAATTACTGTTTTTTCAATCATCGTTTTAATATTGTCCATTATTATTCATGAATATAGTCATGCTTTAATGGCTTATAAATTAGGGGATGACACTGCCAAAAGCCTTGGTCGTTTAACTTTAAATCCTTTGCCACATATTGACCTAGTTGGTTCAGTTTTATTACCTCTGTTTTTTGTTTTTTCGGGATCAAATTTTATGGTCGCTTGGGCTAAACCAGTGCCCTATAATCCCAATAAAATAAAAGATAAAAAATATGGTGATTTGAAAGTGGCGATTGCCGGGCCTCTTTCTAATTTTGCCGTAGCTATTTTTTTTGGCTTAGTAACTCGTCTTTTACCCCTATCTCAATTAAGTAAAATTAATTTATTAAGTTCATTTTTAATGGGAGATTTTTCTTCTTTAGCAGTTTTGATTTCTAACGACATTATTTCTTCGATCTTTATTTTATCACTCCTTTTTTGTTTTTATAATTTATTATTAGGAATCTTTAATTTACTTCCAATTCCGCCTTTAGATGGCTCTAAGGTTATTGCTAATTTTTTACCAGAAAAACTTAGATATAAATTGTTTTCTATTGAAGGTTATGGCATATTTATCATTTTAATTTTAGCCTTTTTAGGTTTTTTTCAATTATTATTTCGTCCTATTCTTTTTTCTCTATTTTTTTTATTAGGGATTAATTGATAGGATAAATTTTTTATGTATTCAACTACACACTTAGCTATGGGATTGATAATCGGAAAATTAACCGGAGATTATCCGGCTGCTTTACTTGGGTCTCTAATTATTGATATTGATCATTTGATTCCAGCGGCTAAGGAAAAGCGCCTTTTTAATATAAAAGAATTTTGGCGTCGCTCTAAAAGTTCCAATGATTCGGCCCGCAGTTTTTTACATGGCTTACCAGCTTTTATTATTATTTCAGCTTTAATTTGTCTTTTTGATTGGAAGTTTGGTTTAGTATTTGCTCTGGCTTATTTAGGGCATTTAATTTTAGATGCTTTAGATGACTCTTCTTTACCTATTCTTTATCCCAATAAAAAAATTGATATTAAAGGATTTATACCATATTATTCTAGGGAAGAGCTTCTTTTTAGTGTTGTTCTTTTTTCCGCTTATTTAATGGTTTAAATTTTGAGGTTTAATTTTGTTTTAAAATAAGGTTAAATATTATAAATAAGTTACTTATATTTTAAAAATATTTTGCAAAATCAAAAAGCTAAAATGATGTAGAGCAATATGTACTATTGACTTATTTTTCTGATTTTGTTAAATTTATCTTGTATAAAAGATCTGAATAAGAGCTTTGTATTTTTTTATTTATTTTATTAATTTTAATTTATATTATGCCAACAATTAATCAGTTAGTAAGAAAGGGCCGAGAATCATCAAAAAAAAGAAAGAAAAATTTAGCCCTCAGAACTACTCTTGACTCTTTGCATCGAAAAAAGAGAGTTAGTAAGAAAGGGTCTCCTTTTAAACAGGGAGTATGTCTTAAGGTTACTACCATGACCCCAAAGAAACCGAACTCTGCTTTACGTAAAATTGCTCGTGTTCGTTTATCAAATGGTATGGAGGTTACTGCTTATATCCCCGGAATGGGACATAATTTACAAGAGCATTCCATTGTTTTGATAAAGGGTGGAAAAACCAAAGACTTACCGGGTGTTAGATATAAAATTGTTCGTGGTGTTTATGATACTCAGGGAGTTGATAGTCGTCGTCAAGGACGAAGTCGTTATGGTGCTAAAAAACCAAAAGCTTAATTTAATTTAAATATTTATTAATAAAATTGTTATAGCTGGCAATTTATAAAATTATGAGAGGTAAACAAGCTCCTAAAAGGGATATCCAAAGTGATTTAAAATATGGTGATAAAAGTATCGCTAAGTTTATTAATTATTTAATGCTTGATGGAAAAAGAAGCATTGCCCAAAAAATTGCTTATGATGCTTTTGATATTATTAGACAGGAAACCAAGCATGATCCCCGTCATATTTTTAACAAAGCTCTAAAAAGAGTTTCTC
>CAYTRX010000013.1:0-17879 GCA_964440365.1 uncultured Gammaproteobacteria bacterium
TATCGTTTGATAATTCCACTTTAGCCCGAGTAACAGCATCTTCAATTTTGGTAGGGTGAATACGACCATCCTTAATTAAGTATTCTAAAGCTTTTTTGGCGACGTGTCGCCTAATTAAAGAAAAGCCCGAAATAGTAATGACATTGGGGGTATCATCAACAATAATTTCCACTCCAGTCATTTGTTCAATGGATTTAATATTACGCCCTTCTCGTCCAATAATCCGTCCTTTTAATTCATCGTTGGGGATATCAAGAGTAGTTGTTGTTAGTTCAGCAGTATAATTAGGGGCCAGTCTTTGGATAGTAAAAGCTAATAAATCCATCGCTTTTTCTTTAACTACTTCATCACCATCATTTTTTAATTTATTAATTCGAGCTAGTAAATCTTCACTGTGCTTTTCTTCAATATTTTTTAGCAAAATTTCTTTAGCTTCTTCGGGTGTTAAACCAGCAATTTTTTCCAATTTAGCTAATTGTTCTTCTTGAATTTGTCTAATTTTTTCTCTGACTTCCTGAACCTCATTAACTTTATCATATAATTTTTGCTGCTTTTCTTCTAGGGCTAGTAATTTTTGACTAAAAGAATTTTCTCGGCCCTCTAAACGTCTTTGTAATTCATTAATTTCACGACGTCGATTAGCCTCTTCTTTCTTAGCGTCTTCAATTATTTTTAAGGCTCTTTCTTGGGTTTCTAGCTCATATTTTTTTTGTTTAGCCTTGGCTTCATTTATAATTTTTTCTGCTCTATTTTCTGCCCCTTCAAGCTTAGATAGGGCTCTTTTGCGGAAGAAAAAATAACCAATAACAAAACCTAAAACTAACAAAATCACATAAATAGCGTAGTTCATATTTTTTTATTATTCTGTTTTGGAGGGAGAAATAACAACAAACTAGACAATAAAGTCTGTCTGATAAAAATTCAATTGTATTAAATTTAGATATTTTAAGTTTTGATCTATTTTAGTCATTGCTATCAAGACTCCAATAACAGGATTAATTCTTATTTTTATTTGATTTTCAACTATTTTAAAGAATTTAAATAGTCGCTAATATTAGCTTATCACAGGATTTTTTATTTGTAAAGAACTTTAATTTACGTTATAATAATAGGGTAAATAATGGTATAAAATTTATGAGTTTAAAAAGAAAAATTTTTCTGTTTCATTGTTTTTTTTATGTAATATTTCTGATTGGTTTTTTTGTCCCGCGGGCCTATTATTGGTCCATTTTAGCTTTTAATTTATTTTTCTTACTTTTTATTTTTTATCTCCGAAATGTTAATTTGGGTTTAAGAAAATATGTCTATTTTCTTTTGCCCGGCTTATTTTTAAATAGTCTTTTTCTTTACTTATCTCTTTTAGCTAATAAAGTCTATTTAGTTCTTATTTTATCCCTGGCTTTGCCACTATCTTATTATTATTTTAAAGAGTTAAGAAAAAAATTGATTAGAGACGCTGATTTAAGCGTTGGTTCTTTTTTTGGTTGGGCGGATAGCATTGCTTTATTATTGGTATTTTTTGCTAGCGCTTTTTCTTATGCTTTAAGTTATTTTTTAAATGTTTCAAATTATATTTTGATATTAGTTATTTTATTGGTTCTATTTATTAGTATTTGGCAGAGTCTTTTATTTATTGGTACCAAGCTTCGTTCCAGTTTGCTTTTTTCCTTTTTGTTTCTGACCGCCCTTTTGCCAATTGTTTGGGCTTTATTTTTTCTACCCTTTACCTATAATGTTTTAGCTCTAATTCTTTCCATTTGTTATTTTTTTGGTTTAAATTTTGTTCGTTTTCATGCTAGTAATACTTTATCTATTAAAAAAATAAAATATAATTTATTATTTATGTTAATGTCACTGCTTGTTTTATTAACAACAATTAAGTGGCGCTAAAAAAATATGAAAAAAGAAAAAAAACAAGAAAAAAGACCTTTGTCTCATTTAGTATTTTTATTAATTTCTCTCGTTCTTGGCTTATTGGTTGGTTTTTTTATTATTTTTTATTGGCAAATTGGACCAGCGAGCTTTTTCTCCTTTCTAAAAACTGATTTAGATTTAAATTCACCAGAGTACAGTAACGCTAATGTTATTATTCAGGAGCCGAAAAAAGTTTATGTTAACCAAGATATTAAAATCAATGAATCAAGCAATTATTTAAGTGAAGCGGTGTTTGGTGTTTTTGCTAAAGATAAAAAGGGAACTTCTTCTACTTATGTTTTAAATGAAGAACTTTTTACTGGCTTAGTAATTAGCAGTGATGGCTGGCTTTTAATTAATGTTTTAGAGCAAGAAAAATTTGATAAAAATATTGTTAATAAAGCTGATTCCTATATAGCTATTTCCAAGAAGAATAAGAAAATGTTTGAATTTGAGAAGATGGTTTTTGATGAACAAAATTCACTTTTATTTGCTAAGATAAAAGGGGCGACCAATTTACCAGTGCGCAATTTTGTTAATATAGCTGATTTGACTTCTGGTCAAACCTTATTAGTCTATAATTTTTCAGCCGATGTTGTTTTAAATTCAATTAAAAATTTTGCTTCCGGTGCTTTAGTCAAGTCTAGTGATAATTTTGCCAATTATATTGAAATAAATAATCCTTTACCAAGTAGTTTTAAGAATTCTTTCGTTTTTGATTTAAATGGTGATTTAATTGCTTTAGTTGATGCCAATTTAAAACTTCGTCCAGTTCATGATTTTCGTTCTAGTATTTTTAATTTTTTAGATAATAAGGAGCCCTTAAATTTTAAATATGGTATTTTCTATACTGATCTCAATGATATTTTCCGGGCTGATCTTCCTAGCCACGGTGCTTTAGTGACCTCAGTCGCTAAGGGATTTCTAGCTGAAAATGCCGGTATTTTAGCCGGAGATGTGATTGTCAAGATAAATAATTATGAGGTTAATACCAATTTGAACAATATTTTAAATAACTTTTCTTTGGGTGATAAGTTGCTTATTTCTTTATGGCGTGATGGAAGTATTAGTGATTTGCGTTTGGAGTTAAAATAATTAGAATTAAATAAAATAAATAAATTAAAATTAAATATTTTTATCTTATGAATTTGAAAAATTTATCCTCAGCTCAGAAAAAGATTTTTGGTCAAGATGTTTTTTTAAGACTTGATTTAAATGTTCCGATGCTTGGGAAGAAAATAAAAGATGATTTTAAAATTAAGCAATCTTTAGAGAGTATTAAGTTTTTATTAAATAATGATTGTCGTTTAATTATTGCTAGTCATTTGGGACAACCAGAAGGTGCTTATAAAGCACAATTTTCTTTAGCTCCAGTGGCTAAACAATTAGAAACCTTACTTGATGGGCCAGTAAAATTTTTGCCTTTTACTAAATATTCTAAATTTAGTGATATTCGTCAGGAATTGAAGAAAGATAAAAAAAATCGGATTTTTGTTTTAGATAATGTTAGATTTTTTTCTGGAGAGGAGCGAAATTGTAAAAGATTAGGCAAATCATTTGCTTCTTTGGCTCAAGTTTATGTTAATGATGCTTTTGCCGTTTCTCATCGGGCTCATTCTTCGGTTTCAGCTATTAAAAATTTTTTGCCGTCCTATGCTGGTCTTTTATTACAAAAAGAAATTGATAATTTAAATAAAATTATTAAACCAGAAAAGCCTTTGGCGGCAATTATTGGTGGGGCAAAAATTTCAACTAAAGTTCCTTTGATTAATAAAATATATCCAGCTACCGCTCAAGTTTTAGTAGCTGGGGCCCTAGCCAATAATTTTTTTAAAGCTCAGGGCTTTAATATTGGTCAATCATTATTTAGTGAAAAAGAAAGCGAGTTAGCTAAAAAATATTTAAAGATGAATAAAATAATTTTACCAATTGATGTTGTGGTTAAAAGCGAATTAAAAAATAAAAAAAGTAGTGTGAGTGTTAAGAAATTAAGTGAAGTGGCTGATAATGATAATATTTTAGATATTGGTCCCAAAACTATTGCTTTATTTAGCAAATATATTTCTCAAGCTAAAACTATTGTTTGGAATGGACCTTTAGGAATGTTTGAAAAAAAAGATTTTGCTAAAGGCAGTTTGGCTATAGCAAAAAAAGTTGCTCAACAATCTTCCGCTAAAAAAGCTTTTTCCGTTGTCGGTGGGGGAGAGACCAATGAGTTGCTTCATCTTTCAGGTGTGAGTAAAAAAATAAATTGGGTTTCAACTGGTGGGGGAGCAATGTTGTCTTATTTAGCCGGTGAAGATTTACCTGCTTTACAATAAAAATTATAAGTAAATAATTATAAAAATATGACTAAGATAAAAAAAGTTATTGCTCGTGAAATTTTAGATTCTCGTGGTAATCCGACTATTGAAGCTAAAATTGTTTTAGATAATGGGATTTCAGCTAAGGCCGCGGTGCCTTCTGGAGCTTCAACTGGTATTTATGAAGCTTATGAATTACGTGATGGTGATAAAAAAAGATATGGTGGTAAAGGTGTTTTACAGGCTGTTAAAAATGCCAATGGTCCCTTAGCTAAAATTTTGATTGGACAAGATGTCTTAGAGCAAAAAGCTTTAGATCAAAAAATGATTAAATTAGATGGCACAAAGAATAAAAAGAAATTAGGAGCTAACGCGATTTTAGCTTTATCATTAGCCATTGCTCGAGCTGGAGCTTTAGTTAAGGGGCAAGAATTATATGAATATTTAGCCGAAACTTATTCTTTTCCCAAAAAATATAAACTACCCACTCCTTCTTTTAATATTTTTAATGGGGGAGCTCATGCGGATACCAATTTAGATTTTCAAGAATTTATGGTCGTGCCTAATCCCAAAATTAAATCTTTTGCTGAAAAATTACGTTTAGGGGCTGAGATTTTTCATCAACTAGCTAAAGTTTTGCGGGAAAATGGCCTGAGTACTAATGTTGGAAATGAAGGCGGCTATTCTGATCGAGTTGAAACTAGTCATCAAATTTTAGATTATATTATTATTGCTGGAGAGAAATTGGGTTATAAAATTGGTAAAGATTTTTTTCTTGGAACTGATGTTGGTTCTTCCGAATTATATGATGTTAAAAAGAAAAGATATATTTTTAAATTAGATGGTAGCGCTTTGAGCTCAGCCGAATTAATTAATTTATATGCTTCGTGGGCCAGAAAATATAAAATACTTTTTATTGAAGATGGTTTAGCGGAAGATGATTGGAGTGGTTGGCGATCTTTGACTGAAAAATTGGGTGATAAACTTATTTTAATTGGTGATGATTTATTTACTACTAATACTGAAAGGCTTAAAATGGGAATTAAAAAAGGAGTAGCCAATGCGGTGCTTATTAAGCCAAATCAAGTTGGCACCTTGAGTGAAACTATGGCTACTATTAAAATGGCACAAGAGAATAATTATAAATTAATGATTTCACATCGCAGTGGTGAAACTTGCGATGATTTTATTGCTGATTTAGCAGTGGCTGTTTCGGCTGATTTTATTAAATCAGGCTCTACTTCACGCAGTGAAAGATTGGCCAAATATAATCGCTTATTGGAAATTGAGGAAAATTTAGGACAAAAGAAAAAAATAATAATTGAAAAAATTAGATAATAATAATTGAAAAAAATCAAGATAATTATGTTAAATACTTTGTTTTCTAGCCAAAAAGAAGCAGTGGATCCAAATAAATTAGTAGTTTTAATCACCGTTGATGCTTGGGGGGTATCTTTAAATATTGATAATAATGCAATCAGAAAAGCTGACATTCTAGCTTTTAAGAATTTTGTTTTAAATTATCCAGCCACGGTTATTAGTCCACCTAAATTAAGAGATTCGGAAAATTATCGTCTTTTAGGTTTATCGCAAAGTAGTTTTGATGCTAGTCAACCGACAGCACCATCTTTAGCTAAAATTATTTCTCAAGCGGGACTAAGTCAATTAAAAATAGCGCCAAGTTCAGTTTTTCCCTTGGTTTCTAGTTTTTTTAATAATCAAGAAGAACAATTATTGGGGGAGGATTGGTGCATTATGAATAAAGCAAAAAATCTTTTTTCTTTTTGGCGAGAGGATGATTTTGATATAAAGAAATTAATAAAAAAAATAAAAAGCAAATCGTATAATTTTATTTTTTCAAGCTTGCCCTTTTTGAGTCAAGAAGTTTTTCGGGGAGATTTTTTAGCAACTGTCGCTGCAGTTGAGAGAGCTTCTCGTCTTTTAAATGAGATTTCACAGGCTGTCTTATCGGAAGGGGGAGTTTTGATAATCACTAGTACTTATGGGGGAGCGGAAGATGTTTTTAATATTCAAACTAACTTAGCTAATAAGAAGCGAAGTGAGAATAATGTTCCTTTTTTATTGATTGGGAAAGATTATCAGGGCAAGACTATTGGTTTAAAGGAAGCACCGAATAATGATATCAGTCTTTTGCCAGCTCAGGGTTCTTATTTAGATATTGCTCCAACTATTTTGCGGATTTTAGATTTAGATGTTCCCGAGTCAATGCAGGGGAAGAGCTTTGTTTAAGGGAGGGAGCTTTGTTTAATTGGCATAAATTAAATATAATTAATAATAAGTAATAAAAATATTATGTTTAAAAAAAGAAACAAGAAAAAAGCTTTTACTCTAATAGAGTTATTAGTGGTTATTGCAATTATTGCAATTATTGCGACGATAGCAGTTGTGGCTTCACAAAATTCTAGAAGAGGGGCCCGCGATGTTAAAAGATTGGCTGATGTTCGGCAATTACGAGTAGCATTGGAGCTTTATCATAATAATAATGGATCTTATCCAGGAAGCTTAAATGCTCTTATTCCTGATTATTTGGCTAAAATTCCCCAAGCACCAAGTCCAGCTGATGGTGATTGCACTAGCGAAAACAATCAATATGTTTACTCTTCTGATGGCGGGACTTATACTATTAGTTTTTGCCTTGGTTCTTCGGTTGGGGAGTATACTGCTGGTTATAAAACTGCTAATCAAATGGGAATAGAAACTACAGCTGGAGGTGGTGATGTTTCTTGTGGTGAAACCTTTGTTGATTCTCGAGATGGTAATTCTTATGGAACCGTTTTGATTGGTGATCAATGTTGGTTTACCAAAGATCTTGCTTATTTGCCAGTAGTTCATGGTCACGATGATTTTAAAAATGCAGCATTGAATGATACTCCCGCTTATGGTGTTTTTGGTTATGATGGAAATGATGTAGCGGCAGCTAAAGAAAATATTGAATGGCGTTTTCATGTGAATTATTATGAACTTTATGGAGCATTATATAATTGGTGGGCAGCTGTTGGCACTTCGGGAGTGGCTGGTAATCAAGGAGTTTGTCCTTCCGGTTGGCATATTCCAACTATCAGTGAATGGCAAGCTCTTATTAGCACGATTAATGCTAATTCAGCTTTTCATTGTGGCCCTAATAATGGCACCGCTAAAGCTGTGGCTTCTGCTTCTGGTTGGAGCGAAGAGGCTGGTATCAGTTCTTGTAGTCCCGCCTATAATCAGACAACTAATAATGCTAGTGGTTTAAATCTGCCCCCATCTGGAGTTCGCGTTGTTAGCGATAGGGGAGGATTTGAAATAATAGGTAATGACTTAGAGTCTCATGATCCTAGCATTGGTCATAGATACACCTTTTTATCTTTAGACGCTTCTTCAAATGATATTCTTTTTGGAATAGTTGATTATGAATATGATTATATTGATGTAATGATTATAAACGAAGAAGCGAGAGAAGAAGCGAGATCAGCTTATGAAGCAGAAGAGAATGAAGAAATGAGAAATTATATTAGTACGCAATATGGAATTGACAATTTTGATGAGTTAATGGAAGCTTATTTTAAATTTTTTGCCAGTCAAGGATTTCCAGTTCGTTGTGTAAAGAATTAATTTAAAATAGAAAAAATAAAAATAGTAAAAATAAAAAGAGAAGCAAATAAGTTTCTCTTTTTTGGTTCATCTCTATAAAATAAAAACCTAAATTTAATACCGAATTATTTTTAGCTAACTAATTAAGAAGCAAATTATTTTTTAATTAAAAAAAGAAAAGAAAGAAAATAAGAGACACGACTACCCCTAAAAATATTCCAGCGATAACATCATAAATAGTATGACCAATCCTTTCTTTTAAAATTGGATATTTTTCATCTAAAAAATGATCGTCTTTTAAATCACTAATTAAAATATTTAAAACTGCTCCTTGATTACCCAAATATTTTCTTAAACGTAAAGCGTCGTTTATTGTTAACACGGCAAAAACTAGGGCTAAGGCAAAAACGGGGGAAGTCGCCCCTTCAATTAAACCAATAATAGTAACCAAAGAAGCAACAAAAGCACTATGTCCAGAGGGCATACCGGAATAAGAAAAACGATATAATTCGCTAATTTTAAAAGGATTACGGCGATTAAAAAAGGCTTTAGAAGTTTGGGCAATGACCGCCGCTGCAAAAGGAGCAATAATCATTAGATATGAACTCATAAAATATATTTTTAAAAATTAAATATCTAAATTAACAACATTTTTGGCATGAGTTTGAATAAAGTGTTTTCTCTTGGAAACATCATCACCCATCAGCATATCAAAAACAATATCAGCCTTAGCCGCATCTTCAATGCTGACTTGTTTTAAAGTTCGAGAAGCTGGGTTCATAGTAGTTTCCCAAAGTTGTTCGGGATTCATTTCTCCTAAACCTTTGTATCTCTGAATATGAATCCGAACATTTTTCTTGTTCTTTGTTTTTTCATCGTCTATTTGCTCTTTATCTATTTGTTCTTCGCTTTCTTCATTTTCTTTTGAAGTGGTTTCGCCAGCTTCTATTTCTTCAATCTCTTCCTCTAAACCACCAAATTCTTTAATAATATCTTTTTTCTCTTCTTCACTATAGGCATATTTTACGGTTGTGCCTTTTTTAATTTGGTAAAGTGGTGGTTGAGCGATATAAATATGACCATTACTAATTAGGGGATTAAAATAGCGGAAAAATAAGGTCAAAAGTAGTGTTCGGATATGAGCTCCATCAACATCAGCATCGGTCATAATTATAATACGATGATAACGTAATTTTTCTATATCAAGTTGATCGCCAATATTGGTACCAAAAGCAATCACCATATTTTTTATTTCATTATTAACTAACATTTTGTCTAGACGAGCCCGCTCAACGTTTAAAATTTTTCCTCGTAAAGGTAGAATAGCTTGGAAACGACGATCACGTCCCTGTTTAGCACTTCCTCCGGCTGAATCTCCTTCCACAATATATAGTTCACATTCTTCGGCCTTGGTGCTTGAACAATCAGCTAATTTTCCTGGAAGGGTCATGCCTTCTAAAGTTCCCTTGCGTAAAATGGTAGCTCTGGCGGTCCGAGCAGCTAAACGAGCTTGAGCTGATAAAATACATTTTCCGATAATGCTTTCGGCTTCCTTAGGATTTTCTTCCAAAAAAGCAGTAAAAGCCTCGCCAAAAACCTGCTCTACATAAGTTTTGATTTCGGCATTACCTAATTTTCCTTTGGTTTGCCCTTCAAATTGTGGATTGGGCAATTTAACGCTAATAACAGCTGTTAAGCCCTCACGAACATCATCACCGCTTAAATTTTCATCTTTTTCCTTTAAAAGATTTTTATTTCGGGCATAAGAATTTAAGGTTCGAGTTAAGGCAGTTTTAAAACCAACTAAATGAGTTCCGCCGTCAGTATTATAAATATTATTAGCAAAGGGTAGGGAAGTTTCATTATATTCATCATTATATTGTAGGGCAATTTCTACCTTGCAATCTTCTACATTTTTTTCTACATAAAAAACAGTTTCATGTTTAACATTTTTTTGTCGATGCAATGATTTAACATAAGACTTAATTCCGCCCTCAAAATAAAAACGATATTTTTTGGGAGAATGTCCATCACGTTCATCGCAGACATTCATTGTAATTCCTTTGGTTAAATAAGATTGTTGACGTAAGCGATCTAAAATTTTTCCCCAATCAAATTCAGTTTCAGTAAAAATAGTCGGATCAGGTTTAAAAGTAATAATAGTTCCGCTTTTTTTGGTTTTGCCAACTGTTTTAATTTTACCGAGAGCTTTGCCTCGAGCATATTCTTGTTCCCAGATTTGTCCATCACGATGAATTTCGGCTTTTAAATATTCACTTAAAGCATTTACTACAGATACACCAACCCCATGCAAACCCCCAGAAACTTTATAACCTCCACCACCAAATTTTCCGCCGGCATGAAGCTTGGTCATAACAGTTTCCAAAGCCGAAACGCCAGTCACCTTATGTTTTTCTACGGGAATTCCTCGTCCATTATCACTAATTCTAACCATGCCATTTTTTAATAAGGTGAGACCAATTTCATTGGCATAACCAGCCATGGCTTCATCAACACCATTATCAACTACCTCCCAAATTAGATGATGTAAACCAGCAGCTGAGGTTGAACCGATATACATTCCTGGTCTTTTACGAACCGGATCTAGGCCTTCTAAAACGGTAATGGCATCAGCTCCATAATCATTACTTTTTTTGATTTTTTCTGACATATTTTATTATTTTATTAATATTAATTGATGTTTTTCAGCAAAAAAACAAAGACTAATAACGGACAAAAATGAAAGTTATTAGCTCTTTATCTAAAAATATTATAACAAAAAGCAATAATAAAGTCAAAACAAAAAAAGGCCTTTTGATACCTAATTTAGACTAAAAATAAGCTCATTGGGCTTCGCTTTACGCCCTCGTTTTATTATAGTATAATTTAAGTATTATTAATTATAATTTATTTATTTATGGCAAAAATACTTCTTAGTGGGGGAGCTGGTTTTATTGGCTCAACCTTATCGGACCGATTAATTGAACTTGGTCATCAAGTAGTAGTGGTTGATGATTTATCAAGTGGTAAAAAGGAATATTTAAATCCTCAGGCAATCTTTTATCAAGTGGATATTTGTGATCATCAGGCTTTGCGAGAAATTTTTGTTAAGGAAAAACCGGAATATGTTTATCATTTAGCTGCTCAAATTGATGTACGAAAATCAGTTGAGGATATGGTTTTTGATAATCAGGTCAATATTTTGGGTTCAATTAATATTTTACAAAATTCACACGAACATCAAGTTAAGAAAATATTTTTTGCTTCTTCGGGTGGAGCTGCCTATGGTTTTCCGGAAAATATTCCTACCGCCGAGAATGCCCCGACCTACCCTGTTTCACCCTATGGTATCAATAAATTAGGTTTTGAAAAATATCTCAATTATTTTTACAAAGTTTTTGGTCAAAAATATTTAAGTTTTCGTTTAGCCAATGTTTATGGTCCACGACAGTATAAGGGTGGGGAAGCGGGAGTGGTAGCTATTTTTAGCAATAATGCTGTTGAGGGCAAGACCAGTTATATTTTTGGTGATGGTTTACAAACTAGAGATTTTGTTTATGTTGATGATGTTGTTAATGCCTTTGTTGCTGGTTTAGATAGTGATTTTGTTGGGGAGGTTAATATCTCCACCCAAGAAGAAGTAAATTTATTGGAAATTGTTGAAGCAATTTCGGAAGCTTTGGGTGAAGAGGTAAAAATTGAACATCAGCCAGCTAAATTAGGCGAGGAACGTCGAGTTTGTCTTGATAATAGTAAGGCAAAAAATATTTTAAATTGGGAGCCACAGGTTTCCTTGAAGGAGGGAATTGCTCGAACGATTGCCTGGACTAAAAAACAAAAAGCTTAAAAAACAACGAGACTAAATTATTTTTTAATAAAAAGGCCTAAATATTTTTAGAAGCTAAATTATTTTTTAATAAAGAAGCTAAAATATTTTTAATAAAAAAGTCCAAAATATTTTTAGAAGCTAAAAGAAGCTAAAATATTTTTAATAAATATATAAAATAATTCTTAAATAATAAAATATGAAAAATTTAAGCAAAAAACTTATTATCGGAAATTGGAAAATGAATTTAGATTATAAGGATTCCATTTCTTTGGCGAAGAAAATAGAAAAAAAATTGAAAGGTCAAAGAATTAAAAATGAAATTGTTTTATTGCCTGACTTTTTGTCGTTAAATGAGGTTAAAAAAAATATTAAGAATAAAAACATTTTTTTGGGAGCACAAGATGTTTCACCTTTTTCTCTCGGCGCTTTTACTGGTGAGGTTTCCTTGGAAGCTTTGAGACAAATTCCTCTTAAATATGTTTTAATTGGGCATAGTGAAAGGCGACAATATTTTTTTGATAATTCCCTGATTGCCAATAAAATGAAAAATGTTTTGGAAAATAGCGAAATCATACCTATTTTATGTGTTGGCGAAACTTTAAGTGAAAGGGAGGCGGGCAAAGCTTGGAATGCGATTTCGCATCAATTGCAGGAGGCTTTTGCTAAAATAAAAAGCTTAAAAAATAAAAAAATTATTATTGCTTATGAGCCAATTTGGGCGATTGGCACGGGAAAGACAGTGGATGTTGCCGATGCCTTAGTGGTGCATAAAAAAATTAGAAAATTTATTGAAAAAAAATTTGCTCTTCAAGCTCCGAGTGAGCTCGGGGTGCTTTATGGCGGTAGTGTTGATTTGAAAAAATATGCTAATTTTTGTAAACTAGAAGATGTTTCCGGTCTGCTTATCGGTGGTGCTAGTCTTAAAGCTGATGATTTTTCTGAAATAGCCCTTAATTTTAGATAAAATAGTTCTAAATATTTTAATTATGTATAATCTTTGGCCATTATTAATTATTTCTTTTGCCTTTCTTCTCATTATTTTTATTATTTTTCGTCATTTTCCGGCTTTAGCACTTTTGGATGTGGAAAATATATCCGAGGAGAAGGAGCGACGAATTAAAGAAAAGATTATTAAAGAGCGAATGCGACGTAAGTTTAAATTTTTAAATAATTTTTTTCAGAAAATAAGTGATTGGTTCAATAAAATTTCCAATATTTTTTGGTCAAAATTAGAAGCTTGGAAAGATAAGAAAAAAGAAGAACGTCGAGCAAGAAATTTAGCCGAAGTTTCCGATGCAGAAAAAGTAAAAATGATTTTTTCTCTAGCCAAAACTTTTATTGATCAGGAAGATTGGTTGGAGGCTGAAAAAAAATTAATTGAAATTATTAGTTTAGACGATAAAAATTTTCCTGCTTTTTTGGAATTGGGTAAGGCTTATCAAGCACAGGAAAAATGGCAAGAAGCTAAGCAAACTTTATTATATGCTTTAAAGTTGGCTAAACTTTTTCCCGAGCAAGCCAATCTTAATGACTTTTCAAATATAAATTATTCTTTAGCGATTATTAATCAGGAATTAGGTGATCTTGATTTAGCTTTAAAAAGCCTAGAGAGAGCCTTAGAAAATGATCCAAATAATCCACGTTACCTTGATTTAATGCTAAATTTATGTATAATGAAAAGAGATAAGGGGGCGGCTATTAAATATTTAGAAAAAATTAAAAAAAGCAATCCGCAAAATAATAATATTGCGGAATGGAGCAAGGACATTGAAAAAATTTAATAAAATTTTAAGTTAAAGGCCGAAATAGCTCAGTTGGTAGAGCGTTTCCATGGTAAGGAAAAGGTCACGGGTTCAAGTCCCGTTTTCGGCTCATTTTTATTAATTTTTAAATTTAATAATAGATTAAATAATTTTAAACTTATGTTTAAATCTTCTTCTAAATTTTTAAAATTTCTTTTATCTTCAACTTTAATCAGTGGTTTTTTCTTGTGGTCGCATAAGTTTGCGGTAGCCACAGTAAAATTAGATAATCCCTTAGGAAGCACTAGTGATGTTCCAACCTTGATCGGTAAAATTATTACAGCAATTTTAGGGATAGTTGGTTCCTTAGCTTTAGTGATGTTTATTTATGGTGGAATTTTATGGATGACTGCTTCGGGTAATGAACAGAAAGTTACTAAGGGTAAAGAAACTTTATTATGGGCAGCTTTAGGTTTGGTAGTTATTTTCTCCTCCTATGCGCTAACTAGGTTCATTATTCAGGCGATTGGTGCCTAGTCATTCCCGGTTGACATAATTTTTTCTTATAGTACAATATTTAGGGAATACTGGGTCGATACCAAAGCGGTCAAATGGGGCAGACTGTAAATCTGCTGGCGTTCGCCTTCGTAGGTTCGAATCCTACTCGGCCCACAGAATTATATGCTTATTAATCCAGATAAAATAGGGAGAAGTTTCCTCAAAATTTTATTTGTTTTAGCTGTCTTAATTTTTGCCATCTTTTTTGTTTTAAAAATGATGTAGAAATAATTAAAATAATAATAATTTATCTAAAAACAAAATTTGATTTTGTTTTTTTAAAATATTTTACATAAAATTATGCCAGAATTACCAGAAGTAGAAACAATTAGAAGGGGCTTGAATCGTTTTATTTTACAGCAAGAGATTTTATCTGTTGAATTAAAAGATAAAAAATTAGTACTACAATCAGCTAGGCTCAAGGAATTGAAAGGGGATAGTATTACTGAGGTTTCGCGTTTAGGAAAATTACTTATTTTTTCTTTTCAAAAAAATAAGAAAAAATTATTAATTCATCTAAAAATGACTGGGCAATTAATTTTTGGTAAGGAAGAAGTGTTGCTGGCTGGTGGTCATTCAGAAAAAAAACAGCAAGATCTACCAATGAAAGATTGGCGACATGTTCGTTTGCAGATAAATTTTGCGCAAGGTAAAAAATTAATTTTAAATGATAGTCGACGTTTTGCTTATGTTTGTTTGGTTGAGCCAGAAGAGTTTCTATTAGTGAAACAGCGATTTGGTTTAGAGCCTCTTTCAGCACGGGAGTTTAGTTTTGTTAATTTTGTTAAATTATTAGAAAAACGTCCACGAAAAAATATCAAAGCTTTTTTATTAGATCAATCATTGATTGCTGGAATTGGAAATATTTATGCTGACGAAATTTTGTTTGCTGCTGGAGTTTTACCACAACGTATTGTTTCCAGTTTAAAAAAATCCGAGCAAAAGAAAATATTTGAAAACACCAAAGCCATATTAAAATTAGCGGTTTCTAAACGAGGCACCACCTTCAATGATTATCGTGATGCTACGGGGAAAAGAGGTGATTTCCTTAGATTTCTCAAGGTTTATGGGCGAGAAGGACAGAAATGCACTAAATGTTCTGGAAAAATACAAAAAATACGTTTAATGGGGCGAGGAACGCATTATTGTTCTCGTTGTCAGTTTTAGTCTGTTTTTATTTAGGTTTTTATATTTAAATATAATATGAATAAGCTTATTTGTCTTTTGGAAAATCAAAAATCTAAAATGATGCGGACTGATAGACAATGTTGACTTTTAACTTTCTTTTGTTATAATAATTGATGTTATTTAATGTTAATTTGTTGTAAATTAAATATTGCTTTATAAATTAATTACTTCTATATGTCACAGGATAATCTTATTAAACTAGAATGTAGTGAATGCAAAAGAGTAACTCACAATTCACACAAGAATAAAAAAACTTTAAAAGCGGTTCGCTTAGAATTGAGCAAATTTTGTAAATTTTGCCGAAAAAATACTCCTCACAAAGAAACAAAATAATTTTTTTTAAATGAAAGACAAAACTCTTTCAAAATATTTTTTATTAATTTTAGTTGTCTTAGCTAGTGTAGCTACTGTTTGGCTTTTTCGTCCTTTTTTGGTGGAATTGCTGATTTCGGCTGTTTTGGTTACTGCTTTTTATAAACCCTTTTCTAAATTGAGTAAATTTTTGGGTGGGCGAAGAGAAATTTCAGCCTTTTTGATGTGCCTCTTCCTTCTGTTGATAGTTATTATCCCAATTATTTTTTTATTAAGCTTTTTAGGGAAAAAAGCTCCTTTAGCTTATAACGAAACAATTAATTTTGTTAATAATTATAATGTTCAAGATGGTTTTCTGAGCAAACTTGGTTTTATTAATTTAGAAAACGAAACAGTTAAGCAGACAATTATTGATTCTACTAAAAAAATTAGTGATTGGATTAGTACTGGAGTAAAAGAGGTGTTAAGACAGACTGGTAAATTTGTTATTTCTCTATTTTTGATATTAATAGCTTGTTATTTTTTCTTTATTGATGGTCATAAATTTTTAGCTAAATTAAAATTATGGTCACCCTTGCCAGATAAATATGATTTAGAGATTTATCAAAAGTTTAAAGATATGAGCTTTGTCTCCATGATTTCAACTTTTGCGACGGCAGCTGTTCAGGGTGTGGTTGGGGGACTAGGTTTTTGGATTGTTGGTTTGCCAGCTTTTTACCCCGGACTTTTAATTGGTTTCTTTTCCTTAATTCCTTATGTTGGCTCAATGGTGATCTATATTCCAATCGGCATTTTTTTAATTTTAAGTTCTGATGTTTCTCGTGGGGTTTATGTTTTATTGTGGGGAGCTATTGTTATTGGTAATATTGATAATTTGCTTCGAGCTTGGATTTTAAAAGGTAAGTCAAAGACCAACCCAGTTTTAATCATCTTTTCTTTGATGGGCGGAATTACTCTTTTTGGTTTTTGGGGCTTAGTTTTGGGGCCATTATTTTTAGCTTTAGCAGCTACCGTTTTTTATATTTATGAGCTGGAATACAAAAAATCATTAGAGAAATTTAAATAAATTTAAAAGAGAAACTTAAATAAATTTAAATATTAATAATTAATTTTAAAACATTATGTTAGGTGAAAAAACAAAAAAGAATTTAGAAGAAGCCTTTGCTGGTGAATCAATGGCGCGTAATAAATATGATTATTTTGCTAGCGCTTTTAGAAAGGCTGGTTATGTTCAAATTGCCAATATCTTTGAAGAGACTGCTCGCAATGAAAAAGAGCATGCTAAATTATGGGCTAAGCAATTAGGTTATATTCACGAAGATTTAAATGAGAATTTAAAAGCGGCTATTGAAGGGGAAAATTATGAACATACTTCAATGTATCCTCGCATGGAAAAAGAAGCTTTAGAAGAAGGACATAAAGATATTGCTGAGCTTTTTCATGAGGTTGCAGAAGTTGAGGAGGCACACGAAAAACGTTTCCAAAAATTATTAAAGAATATTGAAGACGGCCTAGTCTTTAAGCGCCCGGAAGTTAAACTTTGGAAATGTAATAATTGTGGTTATATTCATGAGGGAGATAGTGCTCCAATTACTTGTCCAGCCTGTGCTCATCCTCAAGGACACTTTGAGATTTTTAAAGAAACTTATTAATTTAAAATTTTTAATCTTTATAATTAATTTTAAAAAATATGGAAAGTCGTGTCGGAAAAATTTATTTTTGCGATATCTGTGGCAACGAAGTTGAATTTGTCAAAGATAGTGGTGCCCCAATTATTTGTTGTGGTGAACCAATGCAAGAAAAAGAGGATTAAGTTTATTGTTTAATATAAATTTATGAGAGAAAAAATCGCTAAGGCGATTTTTTCTTTTGTTTTAGAAGGTAAGTCTTGATAAAGTCATTTTTTTAGGATATAATGATTTTACTGCGGGATTAGTATAGTGGTAGTACAAGGGCCTCCAAAGCCTTTGGCGTGGGTTCGATTCCTACATCCCGTGCGTTGACATTTCTGTGTAAAATGACCCGAATGCCGAGCATTTCAGGGTTCGATTCCTAGATAGGTGCTAGCACCTCTGTGGTAATAGAAAATTAGCCAAATTAGCAGGTTTTTAGCAAGGGCGCTCTTAATTAGAGTGCACTTGTTTTGATTTACAAATGGCTAAATTATTGGTAAAATAAAGATAAGATTTTACTGGATAAAATATGAAATTTGAGCAAATAAAAAAGGAGAATAAAATTGAATATTGGGAAAAAATTGATAAAGAGCTTGGCTTATCAGCGGAGATTTTTAGTCATTATTTTAAAAAAATCGATCAAGAGAAAAAAGCGGAGGATATTATCCATGAATGGTTGCAAGAATTAATGGATTGGCGATCAAATAATGGAATTAGTCCAATTCAAAATCCGGAGAAAGATATTTCTGATTTAAAAGAATTATTAACT
>CAYTRX010000014.1:0-16716 GCA_964440365.1 uncultured Gammaproteobacteria bacterium
ATGATTAAAACTACATAACCTCCAGTAAATTTTATTGTATTTCCAACGATTTGAACTAAATTCATAAGCTTATGGTCCTGCAAACCAATGAGCCCGTTTAAGTAAAGCACATTAGGAAATTGAAAAAATAAGGTTAAACTCATTAAAATCATAATTTTTATCAAGTTGATATTATGATTTATTTCAAATTTTAACCAAGATTCAGAGAATTGGATTGAGAAAAATAGCATAAACAAGAGAACTGTAAATGAAATAACCCAATAAAGTATTTCAGTTGTTCTCAATAAGTCCAATCTGTTTTTTATATCATTTTGAGATTGAGATGAATGCGAAAACTCTTTAATAATTGTTGCACCTAAACCAAAATCTAAAATGTTCATTAGGGCCTGAAGAACCATCCACAAACTTAGAATGCCATATAATTCTAAGCCCAATTTTGAGACATATAGAGGGGTAACAATAATTATTAATAAGGCACTGATAAGAAGAATTGGAACATTTTTCTTAATTAAATAGAGGCTGGAGTTGTGGCGACGATTAGTTTCTTTTACTTTTTTGAAAATTAAGATATAATTATAGTATAATTTAACTATAATTTTAAAAAACAGTAGATTAAAAACAAAAACAATAAGCTTCCAGGCGTATTTTAAAAAAAAGCGCACTATTTTTTTTATCAAAAATAGTGTTTTTATCAAAAATATTAAGATGGAATTTAAAAATCTTTTAATCACTTTAAGATAATTAACTATAAAATCTTAGCATTTTTAAGTTTTTTAGTCAATTTAAAAAAATATGTATAAAATCGTTTTAATTCGTCACGGTGAAAGTGAATGGAATAAAAAAGGCCTCTTTACTGGTTGGACTGATGTTGATTTAACTTCAACTGGCGTTTCGCAAGTTAAAGAAGCTGGTAAAATTTTGCGAGAACAAAAATATTCTTTTGATGTTTGTTATACTTCATTACTAAAAAGAGCTATCAAAACTTCAAATATTATTCTAGAAGAGCTAGATTTATTATGGATACCACTAATTAAAGATTGGCGATTAAATGAACGTCATTATGGTGATTTGCAAGGTTTAAATAAAAAAGAGACTGCTAAAAAATTTGGTGAAAATCAGGTTTTACTTTGGCGTCGTTCTTATGATATTGCTCCGCCACCGATAAAAAAGAATAATCCTTTTAATCAAAGTCAGGATCCGCGCTATGCTTTTTTAAAAAAAGAGGTTGTGGGCGAATCTTTAAAAGATGTTGTTAAAAGAAGCACTCCTTTTTGGGAAAAAGTAATAATGCCTGAATTGAAGAAGGGCAAGAAAATTTTAATATCGGCTAGTGGTAATAGCTTGCGCTCTATTGTCAAAAAATTAAATAATATTTCTGATCAAGACATTACTCATCATAATATTCCTTGCGCTGTTCCGATTGTCTATGAATTTGATAAAAATTTTAAAGTTAAGAAATGGTATTATTTGGGTGATCAAAAAAAGATTGCCACCATGATTGATGAGGTCAAAAATCAAAGTAAAATTAAAAAATAGAAAATATGTCTAATAAGAAAAAAACAAAAAAAACAAAAATAGAAATTATTGATTTAGCTCAAGGCGTAGTTCGTGCTTTAGATTTTTTTTCTAAAACTAAATTGAACAAATTAGATTTAAAAAGATTTTCTTTTCCGATTGTGGTTGGTAGTGGCAATGCTTATAACACCGCTCAAATTCTTTTTTCTCAGCAAAGAGCCATTATTGCCGATGAAAGTAATTTTAAAAAAATAATTGCTAATTATAAAGATTTAATTGAAAAAAAAATTATCAAAGAAGCAATTATTATTTCAGCTTCAGGGGAGAAGGATTCTGTTTGGGAGTTAGAGTTAGCAAAAAAATATAAATTAAAAACAACCTTATTAACTTGTTCAGCTGAATCTAGTGCTGCTAAAATTGCTGATGAAGTTTTGCTTTATCCCAAGATTGATGAACCTTATACCTATAATATCTCTACTTATTTAGGAATGATTTTATCAGCTAGTGGCGAGAATCCTAAAAAAATATTAGAATTTATTAAAAAATTAAAAATAAAAACCAATTTTTCTGAGTATCGAGCTTATGCTTTTATTTTGCCCGATGAATTTTCTAGTATTACCGCAATGTTAGATATTAAAAAAAGTGAACTATTCGGTTCTAAATTGTCAATCCGGGCTTTTAGTTTCGGTCATGCTCGTCATGCTAAGTTTGTTATTCCCGATGAAAAAGAATTGATTATTAGTTTAGGTAGCGAAAAAAATAAATATTTTGGTAATGAAAAAAGTCGTTGGCAGATAACTTTGCCATCTAAAGCCGGATTTGCTTTTATTCTCTCTTTGACTTATTATTTGATAGGTAAAATCCAAAGCACTAAGGCACCTTATTTTAAAAAACACATTAGCAATTATTGTCATGATTATGGCCCCAAGGCTTATGGTCAAAAAAAACCTTTTGCTGTTATTGTTCCTGGCAATGTTAATGGTTTTGGTAAAATTAAATAAGGCTTAAATTTAAATAATAAATTAATTAAGATATTATGTCAGGACATTCTAAGTGGGCAACTATTAAAAGATCTAAGGCCGTTGTTGATGCGAAAAGAGGAGCAGTTTTTACTAAGATTGGTAATGCTATTAGTATTGCGGCTCGTGAAGGAGGCGCTGATCCAGAAGCCAATCCTAGTCTTCGAGCTTTGATTGATAAAGCTCGAGGAGTTAATATGCCTAAAGATAATATTGATCGAGCAATTAAACGTGGCAGTGGTGAATTAGCTGGAGATGTAGTTGAGGAATTATATTACGAAGGAATTTTACCAGGAAATATTCAAGTAGTAATTAAATGCTTAACTGATAACAGAAATCGTAGCGCCGCTTCAGTACGTCATGCCTTATCTAAATATGGTGGTTCTCTAAGTAGTGTTATGTGGAATTTTGAACAAAAGGGAATAATTGAAATTAGCCAGGAAGAGATAAAAAATAAAAATATTAATTTAGAAGAGTTTGAATTAGAATTAATTGAATTAGATATTGAAGATTTTATTTCTGACGAAGATGGCGTTTTAATTTATACTAAGACAGAAGATTTACAAAAGGTAAAAAATAAATTGGAAGAGAAAAATATTTCTCCACTTTCTGCTGAGTTAGAATATATTGCTAAGGATAAACAAAAATTAGATCAGGCGGGCTTGGAAAAAATTGAAGCTTTTGTTGAGATGTTAGAAGAGATTGAGGATGTTAATGATTATTATTTTAATTTTGACCTATAGTTCTAGTCTTGTAATTTTTGGTGATCTTTGCTATAATATAATAACAATTAAATAATAATTTTAAGGATCCCGTAAGCTATTTAAGCTTAGCTTATTTAGCTTAAAACAATAATTCGGAGCTTGCTCCGTTTTTTTGTAAGCAAAATTTCTTTAATTAAAGTAGCGTTTTACGGAGCTTGCTCCGTTTTTTTGTAAATAAAATTTTTTAATTAAAGTAGTGTTTTACGGAGTTTGCTCCGTGATTATACGGAGTCGCTCCGTTTTTTAAAATTAAGAAAAAGTTATCCACAGCTTTTACTCAGCTTTAAGACAGTATTTTAACCCCTAACTTAAAAAGGGTTTAATATTAGCCATTTTTTTGAGGTTTGTCTTTACTTTCCTTTTTTGCTATAATCTAAAATAACAAGATGTAGTGGTTAATTTACATAATAAGATACTATATGTTGTGTTTATATTTATTTCATTTTTTTTGAGGTATTTATAAGCACATTTTTTAAAAAAATGAAATGTCCAGTCTGTAATTTTGAAGACACTAAAGTGGTAGATTCACGGGTTTCTGGGGATGGCTTATTGATTCGTCGTCGTCGAGAATGTTTAAAATGTGCTTTTCGTTTTTCAACCTATGAAGAGATGGAAATTTTAGATTTAGTGATTATTAAAAGAGATGCTCGACGTGAAGCTTACGATCGAGACAAACTATCTTCTGGTTTAAAAAAAGCTTTAGAGAAAAGAAATGTTAGTGATGATGATTTTAAAAAATTAATTCATTGTATTGAGCGCGACCTTCAGGTTTTAAATAAAAATGAAATAAACTCTTCAGAATTGGGCGAGATTGCCATGAAAAATTTAAAGAAAGTTGATAAGATTGCTTATATTCGTTACGCCTCTGTTTGTCAATCATTTGAAGATTTAGAAAAATTTAGTGAAGAACTAAAAAAATTATTAAAAAATAAAAAACAAAAATAATTATAATTAAGATGAGCCTGTATCTTTTCTTATAAGAGAACAGTCACGAAAATTATGTCTAAGCATATTAGTAAAATTTTAAAACGTTCCGGTGATATTGTTGATTTTGATAAAAATAAAATTTCTCAGGCTATTTGGTCAGCGATGCAGGCTTGTGGAGAGGGTAGTGAAAAATTAGCTAGTGACTTAAGCAATAGGGTTGTTGAAAAGTTAGAAAAAAAATTTCATTTTAAAACTATTCCAGCTGTTGAGGAAATTCAAGATGTGGTAGAAGAAGTGTTGATTGAAAATAAATTAATTAAAACAGCTAAGGCTTATATTTTATATCGTGATCAACATCGCCAAATTAGAGAAATAAATAAAAGCAATGAAGAAAAATTAATGGAAGATTATTTGGGCAAGGCTGATTGGCGTTTAAAAGAAAACAGCAATATGAGTTTTTCTGTTCAAGGATTAAACAATTATATTGCCTCTTCTATTTCAGCTAAGTATTGGTTAAATAAATTATACCCAAAAAATATTAGAGATGCTCATGTTAATGGCGATTTTCATATTCATGATTTAGGTTTGCTAGCTCCTTATTGCTGTGGTTGGGATTTGAAAGATTTATTAATAAGAGGTTTTGGTGGAGTTGATACCAAGATTCAAAGTAAACCGCCAAAACATTTCCGTAGCGCCTTAGGTCAAATTGTAAATTTCTTTTATACCATGCAAGGAGAGGCGGCTGGAGCTCAAGCTTTCTCCAACTTTGATACTTATCTTGCTCCATTTATCCGATATGACAATTTATCTTATCGGGAAATCAAACAAGCTTTACAAGAATTTGTTTTTAATGTAAATGTTCCAACTCGAGTTGGTTTTCAAACTCCTTTTACCAATGTTACTTTAGATGTTACTCCTTCTAAAGCAATGAAAGAAGAAAATGTGATTATCGGCGGAAAAATAATGGAAGAGAAATATGGTGATTTTCAATTAGAGATGGACTTATTTAACCGTGCTTTTGCTGAAGTGATGATTGAGGGGGATGCTTCAGGTCGAGTTTTTGCTTTTCCAATTCCAACCTATAATATTGATAAAGAATTTGACTGGAATCGAGAAAGTCTAGAGCCAATGTGGGAGATGGCGTCTAAATATGGTATTCCTTATTTTTCTAATTTTGTAAATTCAGATATGGATCGAGATGATGCTCGTAGTATGTGCTGTCGTTTACGTTTAGATAACCGTGAATTACGCAAGAGAGGTGGTGGCTTATTTGGTGCCAATCCTTTGACTGGAAGTTTGGGTGTGGTAACTATCAATATGGCTCGCTTGGGATATTTATCTAAAGATAAAGAAGACTTTAAAAAGAGATTATATGATTTAATGTTATTGGCCAAACAGAGTTTAGAGATCAAGCGAAAAGTTATTGAAGATTTTACTGAAAAAGGACTTTATCCTTATTCTAAAGTTTATTTAGATAGTATTTTTACTCAATTTGGTTCTTATTGGAAGAACCATTTCAATACTATCGGCTTAAATGGAATGAATGAAGCAGTAATTAATTTATTAGGAAAAAATATTGCCAGCAAAGAAGGCCATGAATTTGCTATTGAAATTATGGATTTTATGCGAGAAAAAATTTCTGAATTCCAAGAGGAGTCTGGTGATCTATATAATTTAGAAGCTACTCCTGGTGAAGGCTGTACTTATCGTTTTGCTAAAAAAGATCAAGAATTATATCCAGAGTTAATCTGCGCTAATAATGAAGCAGTAAAAAATAATGGAGCTGATCCTTATTATACCAATTCTACCCATTTACCAGTCAATTTTACTGAAGATTTGTTTACCGCTCTAGATTTACAAGACGAATTACAAACTAAATATACTGGTGGAACAGTTTTGCATGGCTTTTTAGGAGAAAGAATTTCTGATTCTGAGCTTACTAAAAAATTAGTTAAAACTATTGTAGAAAATTATCGTCTACCTTACTTTACTATTACTCCAACTTTTTCTGTTTGTCCGATTCATGGATATTTAGCTGGAGAACATAAGTACTGCCCTAAGTGTGATGAAGAGCTAGAGCAAAGAGTTTATGCTCAGAATAAAGCTTCCGGAGCTGTTACTAGCCAATAATTTAAAAATCATTTATAATATAATTAATAAATTAACTTTAAAATTATGAGCCCAATTGAAAAACCACAAAGAACAGAATGCACTGTTTATAGCCGAGTAGTTGGCTGGATTACTCCAACTAAATGCTATAATAAGGGAAAGCTTTCTGAGTATAATGATCGCAAAACCTATAAGGTTAACAGCGATAAATTAAATTCTTAATTTTAGATAAAGGTGTTAATAGGGGGTTTGGAAAAACTTAGTCTGATTGATTTTCCCGGAGAGATTGCCGTCGTCGTTTTTACCAAATCATGTAATTTTCGTTGTCCTTTTTGTTATAATCCTATGCTTGTCCTGGCCGAAGGTGAGGGCGAGAGTAAAAATATAGAAGAAGATTATCCTTTGATTTCAGAGGAGGATCTTCTTCTTTTTTTAAAAAGTAGAATTGGCAGAATTACAGGTGTTGTTATTTCTGGCGGTGAACCATGCTTACAAAAAGATTTAAAAAATTTCATTAAAAAAATTAAAAAAATGGGTTTTAAGGTCAAGCTTGATACCAATGGCACTAAACCAGAGCTAGTGCGTGACTTGATTAAAGAAAATTTGTTAGATTATATTGCTATGGATTTAAAATCGTCTTTATCTAATTATGAAAAAGCGGTTGGTGTAAAAACTGATATTGCTAAAATTATTGAAAGCATTAAACTTTTAAAAGAATCGGCTGTGCCTTATGAGTTTCGTAGTACTTTAGTTCCTGGTTTGCATACAGCTGATGATATTTTGGCGATGTCTCAGGTGATTGCTGGGGCTGATAAATGGTTTTTACAAAAATTTAAATCTGATACTAACTTGGTTGACAGTAAGCTTCGGGGCCAGAGATCTTTTACTGATCTGGAAATGAAGAAATTTCTTCGGATAGCTCAAAAATATGTTCCTAATTGTAAAACAAGAGATTGATTAATCAATCTCTTTTTGTTATAATCTTTTTATAGATAAAAATAATTAATTTCTATGGAAGGCAAGCAAAATATTACTGATAATCATCCACAAAAAGAGCTAAACAATGAAGATTTGCGACAATTATTAGAAACCAATATTGCTTTAAGTCAAGATATTTTAAAAACAGCAGTTTATATTAAAAAATATATAATCTGGCAAAAGGTTCTTTTTTTCTTAAAATTGATAATTATTTTAGTACCAATAATTTTAGCTGTAATATACTTACCACCATTTTTTCAAAAAAATTACCAATCTTTTTTAGAGGCCTTAGAGGCTTTAAAAGTAATTCAAACAAAAGCAACTCTCTTTCGTTAGAGAATTAAAATATTTTTTTGTATGTATAATAATGATGTTGTTTTTTTTGCTCAAACCAATTTTCGCAATCAAATGCGTCGTTTTGGTATAAAAACCGATGATCGTCGTCGGCACATGTATTTTATTGGAAAAACTGGTATGGGTAAATCTACCGTTCTGGAAAACATGATAATTGATGATATTCGGTCTGGACGTGGTGTAGCGGTAGTTGATCCTCATGGTGATTTAGCAGAAAAGATTATTGAATTTATTCCAGATGATCGGATTGAGGATGTTGTTTATTTTAATCCAGCTGATATGGAGTATCCAATTGCCTTTAACTTGGTTGAACAAGTTGAGCCTCATTTAAGGCATTTGGTTGCCTCCGGTTTAATTGGTGTTTTTCAAAAATTATGGGCTGATTCTTGGGGGCCTCGTTTGGAATATATTTTGCGAAATGCTATTTTAGCTATTTTAGATTTTCCTGGTTCAACTTTGATGGGAGTGGTGCGAATGTTGTCAGACAAAGATTATCGCAAAAGAGTAGTTGCTAATATTAGCGATCCAGTAGTAAAAGCTTTCTGGGAAAAGGAATTTGCTGGTTATGCTGATAAATTTGCCTCTGAAGCTGTATCTCCGATTCAAAATAAAGTTGGACAATTTCTTTCCAGTTCTTTTATTAGAAATATTGTTGGTCAGGTTAAATCTTCTATTGATATGCGTGATGTTATGGATGAGGGCAAAATTTTAATTATGAATTTGAGCAAAGGAAGAATTGGCGAAGACAATTCGGCATTATTAGGAGCAATGATGATCACTAAGATCCAATTAGCAGCCATGAGCCGAGTTGATATTCCGGAAAAAGAACGAAAAGATTTTTATTTATATATTGATGAGTTTCAAAACTTTTCTACCGAGAGTTTTGCCAATATTTTATCAGAGGCTCGTAAGTATCGTTTGAATTTGATTATGGCTCATCAATATATTGAGCAATTAAGCGAAACTGTTAAGCCAGCTGTTTTTGGAAACGTTGGCACCATTGTTGTTTTTCGAGTGGGAGCAGCTGACGCTGAAGAATTGGTAAAAGAATTTACCCCTGTTTTTACGGAAGAAGATATTGTTAATCTACCTAAATTTGAATTCTATTTAAAATTAATGATTGACGGAGTAGCCTCCGATCCTTTTTCTGCTCGGGGCTTACCTCCTTTAAGTCCAGAAGAAAAAACCAATAATGTTGAAAAGGTTATTGCCTCCTCACGAGAAAAGTATGCTAGTGCTAAAAGTGTGGTGGAAGAAAGGATTATGCGTTGGCATCAAGATGATTACAAAATAGAAGAGGATGTGGCTGATAAAAAGTCTACTAGCGATACGAAGATAGAAGAGGAAAAAATAACTTATCCTGGAAATTGTGCTTTTTGTGGCATTGCTATCCAGACTCCCTTTAAGCCAGATGGTGTGCGACCAATTTATTGCAAGGATTGCTTATCTCGAGCTAAGAGCAGAATTGCTCGTGAAAAAAATGAAGCCGAGGCAAAGAAAACAATAATTGAAACTAAAAAAGAAATTGAGATTAAAGAAGAAATAAAGGAAAGTCTCGCAAAGCCTAAGTCTGAATCTAAAAAAACATCGGAATTAAAAGATGCAGCACAGATAAATACCCCCAAAAAATTTAAAGAAAATAATCCTAAATTAAAAAATGATTTCTTAAAAAAGAAACAAATTAAGGCTAAAAATAGAGGATTAAATGATAAATATAATAATAAAAATTTTTCTTCAGCAAAAACTTCCAATACTAAATTTAAACCCAATCGTCCCGCAAAAAAACAAGCCGATTCTTTTTTTATTCCTCGTTCTAAGGCGGAGTTGGAGGTGGAGCAAAAGTTTTTAAGTTTAGAGGAGCTAAGTCAGGCTAAACCTCAAAGTTTTTATAATAAAAAAAACACTAATACTGCCCCCAAGGCTACTGCTTATAAAGCTCCAAGTAATAAAACAATTTCTCAAAATAAAAATAACAAAAATTCCAAACGAGAGGAGAATATTATGGAAGAGGGGCAGACCATCAATTTAGAAAATTAATTTATGAATTATTTAAGAGTTTCTCGAGCCACTGATCTTTCTGGTCGAAATAGGGTCGCTTATCGTTTATTAGAAATTTTGCCTGGATTTTTATCAGTTGGGACATTACTTATTTTAATAATTTTTTCTTATTTCCGACCAACATGGGTGGCTTATTTTTTGATTGCTTTTAATATTTATTATTTTCTTTTAGTTATTTTTTTAGCTATTTATTTAATCAATGCCTTTAAAAATTTAAAGAAAAATAAAAAAATTGATTGGAGAAAAAAATGTGACAATATTCCAAACGAATTAGACTCTTTTCCCAAAGATTCTTTAGCTCATCAAGGATGGCTATGGACAGATATAGTACAAATGGTTATTTTACCAACTTATAATGAAAGCATTGATGTTTTACGAGATTGTTTTAATAGCTTAGTAAATGGGTCTTATCCTAGCGAAAAAATGATTGTTGTTTTGGCAATGGAAGCTCGAGTTGGTCCTAGTGCTCAAGAAAAAGCCAAGATTATTGAGAAGGAATATGGTCATTTATTTAGAAAACTTTTTATTTCTTTTCATCCGGATAATATTGTCGGAGAGATTAAAGGAAAAGGAGCTAATCAAGCTTATGCTGGGAAATTAGCTAAAGCTGAAATTATTGATAAAGAAAATATTCCTTACGATAATGTTTTAGTTAGTGTTTTTGATATTGATACCGTTGCTTCTTATGATTATTTTTTCTGTCTAACTCATAAATTTTTAACAATTAGTAATCCTTATCGAGCTAGCTATCAACCGATTCCGGTTTATCATAATAATATTTGGCAAGCGCCATTTTTTGCGCGCATTTCTTCCGCTTCCAATACTTTTTGGCAAATGATGCAACAAATTCGCCCAGAAAAATTAGCTACCTATTCTTCTCATTCCATGACTTTTAGAGCTTTGGTTGATATTGGTTTTTGGGCTCCGAATATGGTTAGCGAAGATTCAAGAATTTTTTGGCATTGCTTTCTGCATTATAATGCTGATTATCGAGTAGAGCCCTTACATTTTCCAGTGTCAATGGACGCCACTTGTGATGAAAGTTTTTGGAAAACCGCTAAGAGTTTGTATAAACAACAACGACGTTGGGCTTGGGGAAGTGAAAACGTGCCTTATTTAATTTTTAACTCTTGGAAGAAAAGAAAAGAGCTTCCTGTTGGTCGAACCTTACGTCATATTTGGATTCAAATTTATGGTTTTCATTCTTGGGCCACGACAGCTTTGATTATTGGTTTTATTGGTTGGTTGCCAATGTTATTAGGTGGCGATAAGTTTAATAGCACGGTTATAGCCTTTAATCTTCCAGTTGCTACTCAATGGATTATGACAATTTCAATGCTTGGTTTATTAACTTCTTCTGTTGTTTCTTCCTTGCTTTTACCAAAACGTCCAGTAAACTATGGTTTTTTCAAAAATATTAAATTATTTATTGAATGGATTTTCTTGCCCGTGTCTATTATTATTTTTGGTGCTATCCCTTGTTTAGATGCTCAAATTAGATTGATGTTTGGTAAGTATATGGGTTTTTGGGTAACCCCCAAAGCGCGTAATTAGGCCCTGTTTAATCAATAAAAATTTAAAATATGAGTTCAAAATATAATCTTAGTCCTAGTAAAAAATTAAATTATGTTCAAAAAGGCCAATCTAAAAGTCATCGTAAACAAGTTTGGCGACAGGGTGGCATTTCTTTTGTTTTATTAAGCATTTTAATTTTAATACTTATTCCTTATTATAATAATAATAAAAAAAGAAAGGACATGGAAAATGAAATTGCTTTATTAAAAGAAAGTATTTCTTATTACGAAGGCTCCAATGATGAAATTGCTGATCTTTTAGTTTATTTAAATTCAAATCAGGCTATTGAGGAAAAAGCACGTTTAAATTTTGGCTTACAAAAACAAGGGGAAAAGGTTATTGTAATTCAAAAACAAGAAAACGAAGCTGATATCACAACAAAAGAAGTGGTGAGTGAAGAGGAATTCAGCAATCCACAGAAGTGGTTAAATTATTTTTTTAATTAATTAAGATTTAAATAAAATGACAAAAAG
This sequence comes from uncultured Gammaproteobacteria bacterium, assembly GCA_964440365.1. Classification (GTDB taxonomy): domain Bacteria; phylum Patescibacteriota; class Patescibacteriia; order Patescibacteriales; family UBA12465. The sequence goes on from CAYTRX010000014.1 coordinate 11,773, forward strand.
AGTAAAAATATCTTTAATTTTTTTAGTGTTTTTTTTATTTTTGGCACCTAGGGTTCAGGCTCAGGATCTATTTTTAATAAAAAACAAAGAATTACGATTGAATAGAATTTTCTTAGATCAGGCTACCATTGCTAAAGGATATACAGTAAAAACTGATGATGATTATTTAAAATTATCTTTAGTGCCAGGTATTCTTTCGGCTGATACGGAGGTTTTAATTGAAGAAATTGAAGAGGGCACTATGCCTCTTCCTTGGGGTTTAAAAAAAGAAAGCGACATTTTACAATTTGAATTTAAAAATAAAGCAGCTTATAAAGATGAAAATCCTTTTTATATTCAATTTTCCTATAATGAAAAAAGTGATAATTATAAACAGGTATTTTTTTATGATAAAGGACGAGACCTGTGGCGACCTTTGCCTAGCCAAGATTTTCCTGAAGAAAAATTCGTTCGCTCTTTGATTCATTTACCCTATGCTCGTATTGCTGTTTTTTCTCATCCGCAAATTTTATCACTTGGTTCAGCTAGTTGGTATAAATATAAAAATGGTGATTTTGCTGCTTCGCCCGATTTTCCTAAAGGTTCAAAATTGCGTGTTAAAAATTTAGAAAATAATAAATTTGTTGATGTAGAGGTCAATGATTATGGTCCAGATCGCTCTTTGCACCCTGATCGAGTGATTGATTTAGACGTAGTTGCCTTTAAAAAAATTGCAGATTCGCGACAAGGTTTAATTAATGTGGTGATTGAGCCTCTAAATATTATTGCTGATTCTTATGGGCGAAAACTAGATATGACTTTGGGACGGGGGGCTAGTCCAGAAATAAGATCAGAATCATTTATTTTACTTCGAGAAAAAAACAATCAAGTTTTATTAGAAAAAAATGAAAACAAAGCATTGCCGATTGCTAGTTTAACTAAAATTTTTTCGGTTTTTAATTTTTTAGAAGAAAAGAAAGGACAAAATTATTTAGATGAGATTGTAAAATATAATGTGCAGGATGAGAAATATAATTTAAATTATTTTCCCAAATGGGAGCTCGCCCTAATCAATTTAAAAGATGGTGATTTATTATCAATTAAGGATCTAATTTATTCTTCCTTAGTGCGTTCAGCTAATAATGCGGTTGAAACCCTGGTTCGTTTTAGTGGTTTAGAACGTTCTCAGTTTATTCAAAAAGTTAATTTATGGGCTAGTGCAAATGGTGCTACTACTTTTAAAATTTTTGAACCGACTGGTTTAGATAAAAATAACGTTGCTTCAGCTAGTGATTTAGCGAAATTAGCTAAAATTGTTTTTTCCAACCCACTTCTTAGTTCTTCTAGTATTGCTCCTAAATATGAGTTCTATACCCGAAATGACAAGTCTTTAAAATTAAGGTATAATAGTAGTGATTTAGTTTTGCGTAATAATTTTTCCAACTTTAAAATTATCGGTTCTAAGACTGGTTATTTAGAAGAGGCGGGATATTGTTTAATTAGCCGAGCTGAAATTAATGGGGAAAAGTTTATTGCTGTTATTTTAAATTCTCCAACCCGTTCGGGTAGCTTTAAGGAAACGGAGGATTTATTTAATTACGCCTATTATTTAAGTGTAGCTAATGAATAAATATAATAATAAATAAATATAAATTTATGATAAAGCTTATTGGTGTCAATAAAGTTTATAAAAATGGTATTAAAATTTTAGATAATATCAATTTAAGAATTAGTCCGGGAGAGTTTGTCTCAATTGTTGGGCAATCAGGAGCTGGAAAAACAACTTTGGTAAAAATTTTGATTGGCGAAGAGCTGGCTAGTACTGGCCAAGTCTTGGTTGGCGATTGGGATATTTCTAGAATTGGTCGATCGGAAGTGCCATATTTACGTCGTCAAATTGGAGTTATTTTTCAAGATTTTAAACTTTTGCCTAAAAAAACTTTAGCGGAAAATGTAGCTTTTGCCTTAGAAGTATGCGGAGAGAGCCAAGCTAAAATTAATAAAATAGTTCCCGGAGTTATGAAGATTGTTGGTTTGCAGGACAAAATGAATTCTTATCCCAGCGAAGTTTCAGGTGGCGAACAACAGAGAACTGCTATTGCTCGAGCCTTGGTTCATCAACCAAAAATATTATTAGCCGATGAACCTTCGGGTAATTTAGACGCCTTAAATACCCGCGATATTATTGATTTACTTTTAAAAATAAATGATTTTGGTACTACTGTTATTTTGGTTACTCATAATCGGGAGGTGGTCAATAGTTTAAATCGTCGAGTAATCACCATTGATTCTGGTAAAATTGTTTCCGACCAAGCCAATGGAAAATATATAATTTAATTTTTATACATATATGTTTTTATCAATTTTTCGCGCTCTAAAATTTAGTTTTCAAGATATTTCACGTAATATTTGGTTGTCAATTGTGACTATCACCATTTTGTTTTTAGCAATGTTTTCTATTAATACCTTAATATTAACTAGAGCTATTTCTGCTAGTGCCGTTGATGCAATTAAAGAAAAAATTGATTTAAGTTTATACCTTAAAAGTGATGCTAGTGAAAGCGAGATATTAGCTTTACAACAAAAAATTTCGGCTTTAGAGAGAGTAAAAGAAGTTAAATATATCTCTAAACAAGAAGCCTTAGATTTTTTTAGAGAAAAAAATAAAGATAACCCCGAAATTTTACAAGCTTTATTAGAGTTAGGGAGGAACCCCTTATCCCCCAGTTTGATAATTAGTCCACAAGATACCAATCAAGCTCCTGAATTGATTGAAGAGCTTAAAGCACTTGATGATAAGATAATTGAATCACGCGATTTTGCTGATAATAAATTAATTTTAGAAAAAATTGATAATATTACTAAGAAAATAAATGATATCGCGATACTGGTAATTGCCATTTTTATCATTACTAGTCTTTTGGTTATTTATAATTCTATCAAAGTAGCTGTTTATACTCACAAAAGAGAAGTAGAAATTATGCGCTTAGTCGGAGCTTCAAATTTATTTATTTACGCGCCATTTTTATTATCATCTTTTATTTATATTATTATTGCTTTGATCTTAATAATTATTGTTAGTTTTCCTTTGTTGGGATTATTGCAGCCATATTTAGAGCTTTTCTTTGTTGATTATAGTATTGATATTGTAAAATATTTTGTTTCTAATTTTTCCTTGATTTTTGGTTTACAATTTTTAGCTATCTCTTTTATCAATATTTTAGCTAGTTATTTGGCTGTTAAGAAATACGCTAAAGTTTAGTTTTTTAGTTATAAATTAGTTTATAAATTAGAGGGAAAATAATTTTTATTATTAAATTTTATTTATAATTTAAATAATAAAATAATAATTATTGTTAATAAGTAATAAAAATATTATGTTTAAAAAAGAAACAAGAAAAAAGCTTTTACTCTAATAGAGTTATTAGTTGTAATAGCTGTCATTGCTATTAATTACTACTTTAGCAATTGTATCATTACAAAATACTCGAGCTCGTTCTCGTGATGCTAAAAGAATAGCTGATGTCAGACAACTACAAAATGCTATTGAACTATATCATAGCGATAAAAACTCTTATCCAAGTAGTTTGGATAATCTGGTACCAAATTATATGACCATGCTTCCCCAAGCACCAAGTCCAGCTGATGGTGATTGCACTAGCGAAAACAATCAATATGTTTACTCTTCTGATGGCGGGACTTATACTATTAGTTTTTGTTTAGGTTTAGCTTTAGCTGGTTATAATAAAGGTTTAAATATAGCTGTACCAACGGGTATAGGTTTTCCTTTACCATTACCACCATCACCAATACCATTACCACCATCACCAATAAATCCAGATCAAGATTATGATGTTGTTCATACATTAACTTTTAATGAAGAAGATGTTGGCCAAACTAGTCCTATTCTTCTTTATAGGGGGAGTATGTATTCAGGAATTATATATTATCGCCCTGGAACAAGTGGAGAGTGGACATCTTTGAATGTTTCAGGTTCTGCTACTACTTTTCCAATTGCTTCTACTACTATACAAATAGCTCATAACTGGAATAAGAGTGGTAATAATTATATGACCCCATCTTTTAAAGGGGGAAATAAAATAAAAACAATTTTTATTACTACTAAAGAAGTTTTATCAGGATCTGTTGGTAGTAATTTTATGTATTCTTATGCTGATAATTGTTCTTCTTTAGAATCTCTTTCAACGTCTGATCTTTCTAATATTACTTCAGTAGGTTTTGGATTTATGCATTATTATGCTTATAATTGTTCCTCTTTAACCTCTCTTGATGTTCCTGATACATCTAATTTAACTTCAGTGGGTAATTATTTTATGTATTCTTATGCTTATAATTGTTCCTCTTTAACCTCTCTTGATGTTCCTGATACATCTAATTTAACTTCAGTAGGTAATTATTTTATGGCTTATTATGCTTATAATTGTTCCTCTTTAACTTATTTAATTTTACCCAAAACTGGATATTTAAAAAATAATAATATTAATTTAGGCGTTCCGTCTAGTCGCCTTAATTATTTAAAAGGACATGTTCTTAACTCAGCTGATTTAACAGACTGGAAGGATTTGGTTGTTAGTGGTAAAACATTACACAGCAACTACATCAGAAATGCCGCTGATGTAATAATGAAGCCATAAATTAATATAAAACTAATTTTTTAGCTTGACGAAAAATTAAATATAATTTAATATGTTTTTGTATTCGGGGATCGTCTAATGGTAGGACTCCAGGTTTTGGTCCTGGCTATCTGGGTTCGAATCCTAGTCCCCGAGCGAATGAAAAAAATCCAGCGTAAGCTGGGTTTTTTGAATGAGCGAAGGGGAAGCGAAGTGCCTGCGCACTTCGCGGCTAGGATGAGAAAGCCGGAGCGATGTGTGAGCATAGCGAACACCGCGAGGCCGGGTCGGGGCGCTTAGCGAGTGATTGAGCGTAGCGAAAGAACGAGGC
>CAYTRX010000015.1:0-16189 GCA_964440365.1 uncultured Gammaproteobacteria bacterium
TTCTCCCAAATTGGGGGTTTCAATAAATTCATTAACCTCTTCATACAACTTATTCCTCAAAGCTTGTTTAAATTCTTCTTCACTCGCAATGTGAGTTGACGGCTTTTGATTATTTTTTATTATAATCTCTGGAATGTTGTCTCTAACTAATTTATTATATTCCATATTATTCCAAAATTATGCACACTCTTTATTAGAACACTTCGGTCCATTTCTATCTTCCACCATTAAAGCACCACACTTTGGACATTTATCACCATTTGGTTTAGAAAAATAAGCATTTTTACACTTAGGATAAGCATTACAAGCATAAAAAACGCCTCGGCGAGAAAACTTTTTAACAATCATTCCCTCTCCGCAAACTGGACAAGGAACACCTTTTTCATTCTGACCATCTTTTTCAATATTTTTTAAATTACGACATTTAGGATAAGCACTGCAACCCAAAAAGGGGCCAAATTTTCCCATACGAACCAACATCTCAGAACCACATTTATCACAGATCTCTCCTTTATATTTTTCTTTAAGATCTTTTATTTCCTGACTCTCTTCTCTGGCTTTTGTACCTTCTTGACCATTTAAAGCCTTAATATTACGGCACTCCGGAAAAGCTGAACAAGCTAAAAATTTTCCAAAGCGACCAGTTTTTATAATCATTTTAGCGCCACATTTATCGCAAACTTCATTGCTTTCTTCTTCGGGCGCAAAATCTTTTTTATCTAATTCCATATATTTATTTTTTAAATTTTCATTAAAAGGTAACCAGAAATCTTCAATAACTGGTTGCCATTCTTTTTTTCCTAAAGCAATATCATCTAAATTTTTCTCCATTTGAGCTGTAAACTTATAATCAACTAAGTTTGGAAAATGTTTTACTAATAAGTCAGTTACTACAAAGGCAATTTCGGTCGGCACTAATCTTTTTCTTTCATCCCGATTAACATAATTTCTATCAATAATAGTAGAAATAGTTGGTGCATAAGTAGAGGGTCGACCAATCCCATGCTTTTCCAACTCTTTTACCAAACTAGCATCCGAATAAGGAGCTGGAGCTTGAGTAAAATGCTGTTCTTTATTAATTTTTATTAAGTTTAATTCATCTTTTTCTTTTAACGGTGGTAATTCATTTTCCGAAACACTCTCAGGATATATTTCTAAATAACCTTTAAATTTTATAGTTTGACCATTAGCTCGAAACAAGCACTCTTGTTTTTCTCCAGCAATAATGTCAAGAGAAACGGTATCTAAAATAGCTTTAGCCATTTGTGAGGCTACTGCTCTCTGCCAAATAAGTTGATATAGACTAAATTGTCCCTTGTCTAATTTTTCTCTTAGGCTATCGGGGGTGGCAAAAACAGAAGTTGGGCGAATAGCTTCATGGGCTTCTTGTGCATTTTTACTTTTATTTTTAAAAACAGCAGCTCCTTGGGCTAAATATTTTTCTCCAAAATTATCTTTGAGATAAGAGGCTGTTTCTTCTTTAAACTTTTTTGATAAGTTTAAAGAATCAGTTCTCATATAAGTAATAAACCCCATTTCGTATAATTTTTGCGCAGTCATCATTGTCTGTTTAGCACTAAATCTCAGGCGACGATTTGCGCTTTGTTGTAAACTTGAAGTAATAAAGGGTGGCAAAGGGTTTTTGCTACTTTCTTTGCTTTCAATTTTATCAAGCACCCAATTGGATTTGCCAAGCGAAGCTAAAACATCTTTAGTGCTTGCCTCATTTTTAAAATAAAATTTATCTAAAGTTTTATTATTAATTTTAAATAAACGAGCTTTAAATTTATTTTTATCTTTCTCTAGCTCGGCTTCAATATCCCAATATTCTTGTGGTACAAAAGCATCAATTTCTCTTTGTTTTTCAACAATTAGCCTTACCGCGACACTTTGAACACGACCAGCTGATAAACCTTTGGCTACTTTTTTCCAAAGAAGTGGTGATAATTTATAACCTACTAGGCGATCTAAAATACGACGCGCTTGCTGAGCATTAACCATTTTAATATTTATTTCCCGAGGCTCTTCCAAAGCTTGTAAAATGGCTTCCTTTGTTATCTCATGAAAAGCAATTCTTTTATAACTATCCTTATCAATACCTAAAGCCTCCAAAAGATGCCAAGCAATAGCCTCCCCCTCACGATCCTCATCTGAAGCTAAAATAACCGATTTTGAAGCCTGAGCTAATTTTTTCAAATCATTAACTCTTTTTCTCGCTTTAGTTGGAATAACATAATCTGGTTTAAAATTATTTTCTAAATCAACCCCTAATTTGCTTTTGGGCAAATCTCTAATATGACCAAAAGACGACTCTACTCGATAATCTTTACCTAAAAATTTAGCAATAGTCTTCGCTTTGGTTGGTGATTCAACAATTATTAAATTCATATTTATAAAAAATTTTTAATTTTATAAAATAATTATAATATTAAAATAAAAAAAAGACAAATTGCGCATCAATTTACATTATTTTTAGATTTCAATTTTCTAAAAGGTGCCTAAACTTATTTAATATTTAAATGTTTAAATAACTGAACTTATTTATATTAATTCATAATTTTTGTGTCCAATATTGCAAATAACACCATTTATTTCCAAAAAACTTAGACTAGAGCTAAGTTTTTGAACATTTTGTGGATCAAGGCTTAATATTTCATCAATATGAGCTGAACCACGTCTTAATAGCTCTAATATTAGTCTTTCTTCCTCATTCTGCGGCTTATATTGGGGCCTAGAAGCTCCCAAAGCTTCTTTTGGCGACTTTTCCCCATCTAAAGCAAAATAGGACAAAATATCCTTTGGTGACAATAATAAAAAAGCTCCTTTTTGTAGTAATTGATTATTGCCAGCTAAATTTTCCTTAAAAATATCGCCGGGAATAGAAAAAACATCACGTCCTTCATCTATCGCATAATTAGCTGTAATTAAAGAGCCTGATTTAATTCCAGCTTCAAGCACCACCGTCGCTAAACTTAAACCAGCTATAATTCTATTTCTTTGGGGAAAATGATAAGTCAAAGGCTTGCTCCCTGGGGGAAACTCTGAAATTAATAAACCTCCTTGACGCACAATTTCTTCCGCTAAAAAACGATTAGAAAAAGGATAAATTGATCTTTTATCTAAACCCGAACCCAAAACTGCTACTGTCTGCCCCGATGACGCTAGGCTTTTATTATGAACCAAGGAATCTATTCCCAAAGCTAAACCTGAGATACTTATAATCCCAGCCTGACTTAAAACCGGCACAAATTCATTTACCAGTCTTTCCCCATAAAAAGAAACTTTTCTAGAACCAACAATTGACAAGGCCTGATCCCAATTGATATCTAAGTTTCCACGATAATAAAATAAAGGAGGTGGGTTATAAATGTTTTTTAAATACTTTGGATAAAATGAATCGCTAATAAAACAAAACTTAATATCATTACTTGTTAATTCATTTTTATAATATGTAAAAGAAAAATCTTTTCTTTTCTGAAAAAAATTAAGCAAAGTCTCCTCTTTAAAACCTGCTTTTAAAAAATCTTCCTTTTTAGCGAAAAAAGCTTTTTCTAAACTAGTAAAATTAGATATTAATTTTTTATATAAGGAAAAACTAAAATTACATAAATAAGAAAAAGCTAAAGCATATTTTTTTTCATTATTCATTAAAATAAAATATCACAATAAAGATAAAAATTACTTAAACAAAAAACGACCCCTGGGTCGTTCTTAGTTTTTTAATACTAATAATATTATAAATATTATTTTTTTAAATCTATTAAAGCTTGCTGAAAAATATTATCTAAAGCCTCTAATTCATTTCTGGAAAAATTTTGTAAAACAAAATCGCTGCCTGAAATATTATTTTTAAATTCATTTTTAATACCAAATCTTAATCGCTTAAAGTTTTTTGTTTTTAAATGTTTAATTACTGACTCAACACCATTATGGCCAGCACTAGAAGCATTAAGCGAAATTTTAAACTTAGCAAAATCAATATCCAAATCATCATGCACCACCAATAAAGAATCGCTTAAATCTAAATTCTTTTTACTAAATAAGCCTAATTTTTTAGGTAAAAGCTGATAATAAGACATATAAGAACGCAGTGAAGATCCCGAATTGTTCATAAAAGTAAGCGGTTTAATAAAAACCAAATCTCCATCTTCGTAAATCAAAGCATTAAACTTTTTATTTAATTTCCACTCAGCCTGTGGTCCGGCCCAAAAATCTAAAAACATAAAGCCAATATTATGTCTAGTTTTTTGATATTTTTCACCAGGATTACCTAAGCCTAAAATAATTTTCATAAAGCGTTTTTTATCAGAGACCCCTATCTTTAGACAGGGGTCTATTAAGTGAAGTAATTTTATTTATAAACCTCTCGTTTTTTCTTCTCTTTAAATCCGGTTCCAGCTGGAATTAAACAACCAATAATTACATTTTCCTTCAAACCCTCTAAATAATCAATTTTTCCGCTAAGCGCCGCATCAATTAAAACTCTAGGAGTCTCTTGGAAGGAAGCTGCCGACAAGAAACTATCAGTAGTCAAAGAGGTCTTGGTGATACCCAATAATAATCTCTCTGCTTTAGCTTTATTTTTAACCTCTTTATTAGCTTGATGTAAAACCTCATCTTCAACTGTTTCGCCTGGAAGCAAATCAGTGTCACCACTTTCTTTAACCAAACAACGAGAAAACATTTGACGAGCAATAATTTCAATATGTTTATCATTTAATGGTTGCCCTTGTGAAGAATAAACATATTGAATTTCTTTGATAATATATTTTTGTGTTTCTAATCGTCCATGTAAACGATAGAATTCTTTTAAATCAAAGCTTCCTTCGGTCAAACGATCACCCGGTTTTACTGTATCACCATCTTTAACCCAAATCATTAAGCCCTTAGGAATAGTAAACTCTTGTACTCGATCAACTTCCGAAATAACACTAATAAACCTATCAGAAATCTTTACTATACCACCACTTTCAGCCTTTCTGGAACGACCCGCAATTGAATAAAGCTCGGTTCCTTTAGTAATTTTTTGCTTATCCTCAACCTTGATTTTTGGTTCCGAATCTTTTTTACTAACCTTTTCTCCAGCTAGTTTAATCTCATTTAATGTTTCACGGAAATAATATTTATTTTCTTCCTGTCCCTTATGAATAATTTTTAAGATTTTTTCTTGTGGATTATTTACAAAGATGTCTTTACCATCTTTATCTTTAATGATTTTTTGACCAAATTCAATCTTAATTTTTCCTTCTACCTCTGACATAAGAGCCTTTTTCTTTGGGGTTCGATTTTCAAAAATTTCCTCCACCCGAGGCAAACCTTGAGTAATATCATCCGCACTGGCCACACCTCCAGTTTGGAAAGTTCTCATTGTTAATTGAGTTCCAGGCTCACCAATTGATTGAGCGGCAATAATTCCAACTGTAGTGCCCAGTTTTACCTCTTTATTATAAGCCAAGTCTACACCATAACATTTAGCACAAACACCTTTGTGTAGTTTACAACTTAATACTGAGCGAATAGTGGCTGACTCAATATCTTTATCAGCGATCTCTTTAATAAACTCTTCGGTAATTAACTCTCCTGCCTTTAATAAAACCTTACCTTTTTTATCAAGTAAATCAGCTGCCAAATAACGTCCAGAAATTTTACGGAAAAAATCATCATTATCTTTTTCAACCTCATCTTTAACAGTTAATAAACCTTCTTTATCACCACAATCTTCTTCGGAAATAATAACATTTTGAGCAACATCAACCAATCTTCGAGTTAAATAACCAGCATTAGCTGTTCTTAAAGCAGTATCTGATAATCCTTTTCGAGTAGCATGAGTTGACATAAAATATTCCAAAACTGAATAGCCTTTTTTCAAGTTACCCTTAACTGGTAATTCAATAATAGCGCCAGAAGGAGAGGTTACCAAACCTTTCATTCCAATAATCTGAACTGGCTGGGCCCAAGAACCACGAGCCCCGGAATCAATCATCGAAAAAACTGGCAAAGAATCTTTTAGACCCTCTTTACAAATATCAGCAATTTTTTCTTTGGTATCAGTCCAAATTTCAATCACCTTACTATATCTTTCACTATCAGTTAAAAGACCTTCTTCAAACTGCTCTTTAATTTGGTCAACTAAAACATTAGCCTCTTCAATCAGCTCATCCTTGATTGGTAATTCTGGTAAATCACCAAAGCCCCAGGAAAGGCCACTTTTGGTAATAGAATCAAAACTTAAATTCTTTAGATCATCAATAAACTTTACAGTTCGTTCTTCACCATAAAGAGTCATACACTCCTTAATCAAGTTCTTTAATTTGCCCTTACCCAAAACCTCGTTAACAAAATCTAAACCTTCTGGAATAATCTCGTTAAAAATTAAACGACCAGCTGTAGTAGTAATTAATTTGCCATCAAGACGAACTTTAATCGCCTGATGTAGCGAAATTAATTTATGATCAAAAGCTAATAAGGCTTCCTGGATATCAGAAAAATATTTAAATTCCTTAGGATCCTTATTTGGATCAAAATCCTCAATTAAGGTAATATAATAAGCCCCCCAAACGATATCTTGATTAGGTGTAATAATCGGATCACCAGTGGCTGGTTTTAATAAATTATGTGAAGACAACATAATATCGCGTGCTTCCGCAACTGCCTCCTTGGTTAAAGGAACATGAACAGCCATTTGATCACCATCAAAGTCAGCATTAAAAGCAGTACAAACTAAGGGATGAATTTGAATAGCTTTTCCTTCTATCAAAATTGGTCTAAAGGCTTGAATACCTAAACGATGAAGGGTCGGTGCCCGATTTAGTAGAACATAGGCCTCATCAATAATTTTTTGTAAAATATCCCAAACATCATCACTTCCAGTTTCAATATAACGTGAAGCACTACGAACATTATGAACAGTTTCTTTTTTAATTAATTCAGCAATAATAAAAGGTTTAAATAATTCTAAGGCCATAATCTTCGGCAAACCACATTGATCTAAATTCAATTTTGGATTAACCACGATAACGCTACGGCCAGAATAATCAACTCTTTTACCAAGTAAGTTTTGACGAAAACGACCTTGTTTACCTTTTAGTGAATCAGCTAAAGATTTTAATTGTCTTTTTTGTCCGGTTGAAGCAGTGACCATCTTGCTATTACGAGCAGAGTTATCAATTAAAGAGTCAACCGCCTCCTGCAACATTCTTTTTTCATTGCGACAAATAACCTCCGGTGCATTTAATTCAATTAATTGTTTTAAGCGATTATTACGATTAATAACTCGACGATACAAATCATTTAAATCAGAAGAGGCAAAACGACCACCATCTAAAGCTACCATTGGACGAAGATCTGGCGGAATAACCGGAATAACATCAAGAATCATCCATTCTGGACGAATATTATTTTTGTGTAAATTTTTTAATAATTTTAGTCTTTTAATTAATTTATCCTTTTTTGTCTGAACCACTGTTTTTAATTTTTCCTCTAATTTAGCAATGGTTTTTTCTAAATTGATTCGACGTAACAAATCCTGAATAGCCGCTGCGCCAATTCCAGCCTCAAATAAATGACCAAACTTTAAACTTAAATTTTGATATTCTTGTTCTGATAAAATCAATAAAGGCTTTAAGTTTTTTAATTCTTTTTTAACATTCTCATAATCTAAATCTAATTTAGCAATTTTTTCTTCTTTTTCTTTGTGCAAAGCATCAACAGCCTCATTTATTGTTTTAACATTTTCCTCTTTTAAATCTTTTTTGGCTTGGTTGGTTTTATTTTGCGCATCAGCTTCAATATTTTTTATTTTAGCCTTATATTCTTTTTTAATAATTTCTAAAGTTTCATTTTTTAATTTTTCATCAACATTGCTAACAATAAAATTAGCAAAATAAACAACCTTTTCTAAAGACTGAACGCTCAAATTTAAAACTAAACCAACCTTAGAAGATAGACCTTTTAAAAACCAAATATGAGAACAGGGAACTTGTAATTTAATATGACCCATACGTTCACGACGAACAATGCTACGAGTAACCTCAACTCCACACTTATCACAAACAACTCCTTTATATCTAATTTTTTTATACTTACCACAAGAACACTCCCAATCTTTAACTGGACCAAAAATCTTTTCGCAAAACAAACCATCTTTTTCTGGTTTTTGGGTGCGATAATTGATAGTTTCTGGTTTTAACACCTCACCACTAGACCAAGATAAAATATCATCAGGAGAAGCTAGGTTTAGTTTGATGGCGTCAAAATCGCTAGTTTTTATAGGATTTAACATATAAGTTTATTTAAAATTATTTATAAATATTATTCTTCAGAATTCTCAGATGAGTTTTCTTGAATCGGCAATTCACCTTCATAAACCTCTTGATCAGCTTGATTAATTTTTTCAACCTCTGACTCCAATAAAGCTTCTTCATCTTCTTCTTCAAGTGGAGTACCTCCTAATAAATCAACATTTAAACCTAAGCCTTTTAATTCTCTAATTAAAACATTAAAAGATTCTGGAACATTCAACTTTTGAATTTCCTCACCCTTAATAATAGACTCATAGGCCTTACTTCTACCAGGAACATCATCTGATTTAATGGTTAAAATTTCTTGTAGCGTGTGCGCCGCACCATAACCCTCTAAAGCCCAAACTTCCATCTCACCAAATCTCTGTCCACCAAACTGCGCCTTACCACCCAATGGTTGTTGAGTAATAAGAGAGTATGGGCCAATTGATCTTTGGTGAATTTTGTCCTCCACCATGTGATTTAATTTCAAAATATATTTATAACCAACAGTTACACGATGTTCATATTTCTCACCAGTTTTTCCACTATATAAAACAACCTTTCCATCTTCTGGATAACCAGATTTTTTTAATTCTTCTCTAATTTGCTCCTCGGTAATTCCATTTAAAGCTGGGGTAGCAACTTTATAACCTAATTTCTGAGCTGCTAGACCCATATGAGTTTCAAGTAATTGACCAAAGTTCATCCGAGAAATAATACCTAGAGGAGAAAGAATAATATCAACTGGAGTTCCGTCCTCCATATAAGGCATATCTTCAATCGGCACAACCTTGGAGATAACACCCTTATTACCATGACGACCGGACATTTTATCACCAACTTGAATTTTTCTTAAATTAGCAATTGAAACTTGAACTGACTTCAAAACTCCGGCCTCTAATTTATCACCTTCTTCACGAGAAAAAACTTTAATATCAATAACCTTTCCCTGCTCACCATGTTCTAGATACAAAGAAGAGTCGCGAACATCCTTTGCTTTATCACCAAAAATAGCTCGTAATAATCTTTCCTCAGCACTTAATTTAGTTTCACCCTTTGGTGTAATTTTTCCAACCAAAATATCGCCACTAGAAACTTCGGCCCCAATACGAATAATACCATCTTCATCTAGATTTTTTAACTTCTCTTCAGAAATATTTGGAATATCATTGGTAATAAGCTCTGGTCCTAATTTGGTATCACGAACATCAATTGTATAATTTTCAATTTGAATTGATGAATAAACATCTTCTTTCACTAATCGTTCCGAAATAATAATCGCATCTTCATAGTTATATCCCTCCCAAGTCATAAAAGCAACTAAAACATTTTTTCCCAAAGCTAGCTCACCATTAGAAATTGCTGGGCCATCAGTTAAAGCTTGCCCTTTCTTTACTTTATCACCAACATTAACAATTGGTTTTTGATTAATACAAGTTAAAAAGTTAGAGCGTAAAAACTTTGTTAAATCATATTTAATAGTTTTGCCCTTGCTAGTAAGAAGCTCTAAATTTAAAGCATCAACTTTAATTATTTCACCATTTTCTGGAGCAATAATTATATGGCCAGAATCACGAGCAGCAATAGCCTCAATTCCAGTTCCTACAATCGGTGCCTCAGTTTTAACTAAAGGCACTGCTTGGCGTTGCATATTAGTTCCCATCAATGATCTCTGCCCATCATTATGTTCCATAAAAGGAATAAGTGATGTAGCAATAGAAACAATTTGGTTAGGAGCAACTCCGACAAAATCAATTTCACCAACCTCTACAGTTTCTGGCTTTCCACCACGTCGAGCTGGATATCTATCAACCATAAATAAACCATTATTATCAATTGGAATAGTAGCATCAACAATAACATATTTCTCTTCCTCAAAAGCATCAATATAAACAATTTCATCAGTAACTTTTACTCTCTTTTTATCTTTAATAACCTTTCTATAAGGAGCCTCTAAAAATCCATAGTGATTTAAACGCGCATAAGAAGCTAAGTGACCAACTAAACCAATATTTGGTCCTTCTGGAGTAGCAATCGGACAAATACGACCATAATGAGTAGTGTGAACATCACGAACATCAAAACCAGCTCGTTCTCTAGTTAAACCACCAGGTCCCATGGCCGATAATCTTCTTTTATGTTCTAACTCCGCTAAAGGATTGGTCTGATCCATAAACTGAGAAAGTTGCGAAGACATAAAAAACTCCCGGATAATAGCAATAACCGGACGAGCATTTATTAATTTATTAGGAGAAATAGTATTAATGTCAGCAATACTCATCTTATCTTTAATAATTCTCTCCATACGAGCCAAACCAACTCGAAGGCGATTTTGTACTAAACCACCAATCGCCCTGATACGACGATTACCAAGATGATCAATATCATCTTCTGGCTCTTTAGTAATATTTAAGCGAATAACTTCTCGAACAATGTTAAGTAAATCTTCCTTACGCAAAATTCTGGTTTCTTTATTGATAGGTAAATTTTCGCCAAAACGACGATTTAATTTATATCTTCCCACTCGACCAAAATCATAGCGATCAAAACGGAAAAACATATTTTCAATCATCTGCTTAACGTTTTTATCATCAGCTAAATCTCCGGGACGAATACGACGATAAACTTCTTGTAAGCCATCAATTTGATTTTTGGCTAAATCTTTTTTAATAGTTGCCTCAATACAAGTAGTCTCTTCATCATCTTTGACTACATCAACATCTTTAAAAAGCTCTTTTAACTCTTCATCGCTTTCATAACCAAAAGCTCTTAATAAAGATGTCACCGCTACCTTTCTTTTTCTATCAATTCTTACCCAAATAACTTTATTAACATCAGTTTCTATCTCCAACCAAGCACCTCTATTAGGAATAATCTTGGCGCCATAATATTTTTTTCCTCTAATATATTCAGAGGTAAACATTACTCCAGCACTTCTGATTAATTGTGAAACAACAACCCTTTCAATACCATTAATAATAAAGGTTCCGTTATCGGTCATTAAAGGAAAATCTCCCAAATATACTTCTTGTGAAATTTCCTTACCTGTCTTTTTGTTTTTCAAAACAGCTTTTATTCTAAGGGGAGCCTCATAAGTAATATTTTTTTCACGACTTTCTTTTTCATTAAATTTAGCCTTATCTAAATAATAATCACCAAAACTAAGCTCTAATTCTCTATTATTAAAATCAACGATTGGGGAAATTTCATCAAATAATTCAGCTAAACCTTCTTTTAAAAACCAGTTATAAGAATCTTTTTGTAACTCTATTAAATCAGGAACGGGCATCACTTCTTTAAAATCAGTAAAATAAAGACGATCATTATTTTTGATATAGGTTTTAAAATCGTTAGACATAAACTTGTAAAAACAAGACCCCTTGTTCTGTCAAGACCACTTGTTTTATATAAATTAATTTATTAATGAATAAATAAAAAATCCAGCAACAAAAAAATTCCAAAGCCTGCCGGTTTGGTTATTTGGCTGTTTAGAGTTTATCTAATATAAATATACACCTTTTATTTATATTAAGACTAATTTTTATGCTCTTATCTTATAATATTAAAATGGAATTGTCAACCGATACTTATTCCGAGTTTATCCACAGATTTTTTACTAAATTATTAGCTAATCTTAGTTATTTTTTTAAAAAAAACTAATATTCTTGATAAGAAAATACCGGGGCAACAGTTAAAGCTTTTTTACCATCCGACTCACTTATAACTAATAATAACTTGGACTTAGAAATATCATAATTGACCGTCTTTCTATTATTTGAAATTTTTAAAATTTTGTCTTCATTTTGTGGAGCTTTGAATTCTAAAGCTAATAAGGAAATAAATTGTAAATCATCTTCACTTAAAGCCTCTGCGTTTAATTCTTTTATAATTATATCCTTAATCCTTTCTAAATTATCTTTTAATTCTCCTAAACTAATCCTAGTGCTACGAAGTTCTTGACTAACTTTTAAAAGATCAAACATTTTAGTTATCATATTAACATTTGATAATTGTTCATTAATCAAAGATAAGTTTGGTTCAATATAATTATATTCAAACGATCCCTTGTCTCCGGTAGCCATAGAATAATTTTGATTTTTTTTGTAAATATCTAGCTTATCTAAAGGTAATTGCATATTTATCCAAGAGCCAATGGCTGTATTTAAAGCCTTAATGTCCCAATCAGAATTTTTAGAAAAACTTAATTGTTTATTTTTATTAAAACCTAAATATTCTTTCATTAAACTTAAAGTTTTCCAATAATTATTATAATGCCAAATCTTACCAAACTTATTAATCTGTGTCTTTAAAAAATATAAAGCTTCTGAATGCCCTTGATAGGCAGTATTTTCCTTATAATAATCATTATTAATTAAACTTTTTTCATCAAGTAAAGAAATTATATCAAGAGAAAAGCCATTACAACGAACTCTTTTTTGACTTTTAGGCTCCCAACAAGCAGTGATATTATTTTTGGCTAAATTTTTGTTTAAATAAACTGAAACATTAGGATAAGATAATTCTTGTAAAAGATAATCATTAGGATAATACCAATCAGACAACATTCGAACACCAATTTTCGTTCGCTGTTCTAAATTACTACGATCAAAAGCACCTTCAATTGGTAAAAATTTATATTCTAAAATCTTATTTTGAAATTTTTTCAAATTATTTATTGATTCAAGATTAGTGTCAGAAAAAACCTCTTCAATAATATAGTCTTCACCAAAAAGAGAGCTTAGAGCATCGCGATAATGAACGTAGCTCAAATCACCACGCAAACCCTTAAAAAAAGCTAAGGTTTTATAGATACGAGCCCATTTATTTTTTAATTCATAACTATCAAAAATATCTTTAGCAATATAAGAAGAGGTAATCATACTAATACGCCAATCATCAAAATCAAGTTCGCATTTTGGACATTGGTTTTTATCTTTATAATACAAAGGAAACTCAGAAGATAACCATTTAGTACTTAAATAAAAATTATTTAATTTAGCATTAAGGCGATATTCTTCCGGTACAGCAAAAGAACGATAATCTCTCTCATAAAGCAATACCGGAGACTTGGCTGATTGATTCATTGTTTTTATAAGATCAACTTCTCTTTCAACATCAACTTTTAAATAATCGGGAAGGGCAAAGTTATAAGACTCTGCTTCATAGGGAGTGAACATGCTTTTGTTAGCAATATTATTGGAAGCATCTATTTGGCTTGGATCCGGCTTTAAAAGCTCTAAAGAAGTGACAAAATAAGCAGCGGCCAATCTTTGAGCTTCCAAAACACGATCATTAACCTGACCTTTAGAGCGAAAACCGGCTTCATAACGTTGTTTGGCGATTTCATATAGAAAGCGATTTATTTCCCATAAATTTTGGTAGAAAATATTTTCTTCAACATCCTTAAAAACCTTTTTTAAACTTTGTTGATAATAATAAAGTAAAAAGTCAGAACTTAAAAATAAAGGAATTTGACGCGAATTAAGTTCATCATAAATATTATAAAAATTATGTGATGGAAAGGGATTGTCAATAAGAGCAAAGCCATTTTTATTTAAATTATCAATAGCCTTATCTAAATTTATTTTTCGCGAAACATCATAATAATTTAAAACATCAGTTTTAACATTTAATGGTAAATTATAAGACTTAACATTAAAATTATTTGGATCTTCAATTTTTTCGTAAAAATCTAAAAAAGAAATATATTCGATTAACTCATTATTGGTCTCACCGTCAAAATCAATTCCAATTTTTACATCACTAGTCGGCAATCCACCAATTAAGCGAGATGAATCTATTAATCCCTCCAGGGCAACATTTTCCGACACCGGTTGCTCAATAATAACTTCGCTTACTGGAACTGGACTTGTTTTATTTTTTCGCACAATAACAAAAACAGCGATAAAAGAAGCTAATAAAAAAACGAGTAAAGCTATAATTAATATTTTTTTATTATTGTCACTCATATTTATTTTATATATTTATTTTTATTTCTAGTATGTTCTTCATAAGTTCGACTAAAAATAGTTTCGCCACTATCAGTAGCTGTTAAAAAATAATTATAATCTGTTTCTTCAGGGTAGATAGCGGCCTCTAAAGCTTTGAAGCTTGGATTAGCAATCGGTCCAGGCGGTAAACCACGATTGATATAAGTATTATAAGGAGACTGAACTCTAGTATCTTCATAAGTATACTGCGCCTTATTAACACCTAAAATATAGGCTAAAGTCGCACAGGACTCTAAAGCCTGCTTATTTTTAATTCTATTCCAAAAAATGCCAGAAACTATTTTCATGTCCTTAGCACTACGAACTTCTTTTTCAATAATTGAGGCCATAGTGACAATTTCATAAATAGTTTTTCCCTGAGCTGAAATATCACCCCTCATTTGTTCGTTTAATTTTTTATCAAAATTGGCTAAAAGTTTTTTTATTAATTCGTCACTTTTAATGTCATAATAAAAACGATAAGTATCGGGGAATAAATAGCCTTCTAAACTAGAATTTTTTGGTTTATCACGCAAAAAAGAAAATTCGTTCGAATAATCTTTTTTACTTTCTGCTAAAAAATTATTTTTATCTTCTAAATTACTTTTTAAAATTGCCTGATTATAGTCATTAATATTCCAACCTTCAATAAAAGTTATCTTTTCTTCAGCTTTAAGATAAACTGGCTTGGTTAACTCTGCCACAATTTCTTTGATATTCATTTTAGAGCTCAAAACATATTCACCACTACGAAAAGATCCTTGACGGCCAGAAAGAAGAGCGTATATTTTAAAATAAAATTTAGAAGGAATCAGTTCTTCATTTTTTAAATTTTTAGAAATAGTGTTAAGCCCCTGACCACTTTCAATAATAAAGGACTTCTCCGAACCGTTATTATTATTATAATTAATAGAGCGATTATAAGAAAAAATCAAAACAAAAAACGCAATTATTAATACAAAAAATAAAGTTTTAAAATTTTTCATTTTTTTATTTTTTTGCTTTGTGCTTCTTAGCATTAGCTATTAAAGTTGAGCTGGCTCGAATTTTTTTGCCCAAGCCATCAACTATTTTTATATTTAATTCTTGGCAAATATCATATTCGGGAATATTACCAATATCTTTTCTTCGATCTCCACCATTAGCAAAAATATGCGGCTTAACCTTGGCTAAAGTTTTAATAATTGGCACCTCGCCATTATCCCAACGATAATCATCTTCAGCTAAAACAACCTCATCAACCCATTTAAGCGCTTTAATTATTTTCATTCGGTCTTTTTCTTCCATAAAAGGAACGCGACCCTTTAATTTAACTTGCTTATCATTATTAATAATTGCTACTAAATGATCGCCTAGTTTTTTAGCTTTTTCAAACATCTCTAAATGCCCAACATGAAGAGGATTAAAATAGCCACTCACCGCTACTATTACTTTTTTATCATTATTTTTCTTTTTTGCTGTTGTCTTTTTTATAATTGTTTTTTTGATGGGCGCTTTCTTTTCTGATTTTTTGACCACTGTTTTTTTTATCGGCTTTTTAACCGTAACTTTCTTTGTGGTTGTCTTTTTTGCTATTAATTTTTTTGTTAATGGTTTTTTAGTAGCTGATTTCTTGGCTACTGATTTCTTTTTTATTTCCTTTTTCATATTTTTAATTTTAATTTTATTATTTATATTATAAGTTAATTATAACATATTTTAAATTATAAATAAAATTGAAAAATAATCAGGAATAAATTTTTTTGCTTTTTTTTTCAATATATATTATGATATCTTTGTAATTAAGGTCCGATGGTGAAGCGGTCTAACACTGCAGTTTGCAAAACTGTCATTCGTGGGTTCGAATCCCACTCGGACCTCTAAATAAAATAAGCCAACACTAAGTGTTGGCTTTTTAATTTTCTTCCTGAAAAACTC
>CAYTRX010000016.1:0-14859 GCA_964440365.1 uncultured Gammaproteobacteria bacterium
CATATTTTATAGAAATGTCAAAAAATGACATAAGTTGTCAAATAGCTTATTTTAAAGGGAAATGGCTTTTCCTCAACTAAAAACAGAGCTTCAAAAAGCTCTGTTTTTAAGTACCTCGTGCTAGCACGATGTTGCGGAGAGAGTGGGATTCGAACCCACGGTACCCGTTAAGGCACGACGGTTTTCAAGACCGTTCCATTCAACCACTCTGGCATCTCTCCAATAATAAATTTAATAAGCTCAAATCAATCATAAAAGATAAAACAAAAAAAAGCAAGGGTTTGTATTATTCCATATTATTTTCAGTTTTCAATTTTCTAAAATGTATCTAAAACTTATTTAAAATTAAGAGCTTTTAAAAATAAACTGCCGCTAACAAAAAAGCTAATAGTATTTAAACCAATAAAAAAGGACACTTAATGTGCCCCTAATACTATATCATCATCTATGATTATTTTTCTTTTTGCCAGAGCGACCAGAAAGCCCTCTCTAAAGGCCAGATCCCATCCAGAGAGATTAATTTTTTTTTCTCGAGCTCTTCTACAAACCTGAGTAATCAGGTGATTTTTTACCAACTCCTCCTGCTCCTTGAGCATTTCTTCTATTTCAACTCTGGTGAACAGTCTTGAACCCTCTACTTCAAATTGTTTTTTGATGCCCCTTGCTCTTTTTCTAATAAGAGCGAGCAAAGAATAAATTTTCTTTATTCTTTCATCCATCTCAAAGGCAATTTGCTCATCCCTTGAAACTTCGGAACGAGGTTCAAATAAATTTCTAATTTCTAGTAGTTTTTTTTCAATCCAATGTTCTGGATTGGTAATTCCTGAAACAAGGTCGAGAATCTCTGCTAATTCTCTCTCTAATGCGCTTAAGTTTTCTTGTTTTTCCATAATTAAATTATTTTTGGTTGTTAATTTGCTACGAATTTTCCTATCATATAAAAAAAACCTCTTTTTGTCAAGAGGTTTTATGGAAAAAGAAATTAATATTTAGATCAAAATTTAATCTTTACAGAAAAAGAAAATAAGGTTTAAATTAAAATTCAAATTCCCCCTTATTTATCTCTATTGGGCTGTCCAACCACCATCAACATACATCACTGATCCAGTAACATATTTAGACTCATCTGAGGCTAAATAAACAGCTGCATAAGCAATATCATTTGGTTCTCCCATATATCCCAATGGTGTTGCTCCCTCAATCATGGCATTACTTGCCTCATTTTCTTCAATACCCTTAGTTAATTTAGTTTTAATAAATCCAGGAGCAATAGAATTAACCCTAATACCAAAAGGAGCTAATTCTAAGGCAGCTGTTCTGGTTAATTGATTAACAGCTCCCTTAGAGGCACAATAAGCAGAAGCAGTAGCAAAACCAACTTGACCCAAAATTGAAGCCATATTAATAATTGAGCCTTTAATTTTGTTTTCCTTCATATACTTGGCTCCAGCCCGCAAACCATAAAAAACTCCATTTAAATTAATATCCAATACTTTTTGCCAAACACTATCTTCGGTATCAATAATTCTATCACCAGAACCGATGCCCGCATTATTGACTATCACATCTAAGGAACCAAAGTTAGTGACGGCTAATTTTACCAAAGCCTCAACATCTCCTCTTTTAGAAACATCGGCTTTCATAAAAACAGCTGACTCATTCAAGTCTCCATCATAATCATTGACATCAGAAAGAACGACTTTCGCCCCTTCTCGTAGAAACATTTCGGCAATAGCCCTGCCTAAACCAGATGAAGCCCCGGTCACAATAGCTACTTTATTTTTTAAACGCATAAATTTTTAAATTAATTATTAAAAGATAGATTTATTTTAACATAAAAAATAATTTTTCAAAATAGGCGGGCTTTAATTTATGTTTAAAATTAAAAATAAAAATTGCCTAAAAAATTTAAGCAATTTTAAGTAAAATATCTATTTAAAATTAAGCAATTTTTTAAATTAAGCAGCACCCTTAAATTCCTGTTCTAATGAATTTTTTATTCGATCAAATAAGTGACCTTTTTGATTATTATCTAAAATGTTTTTCTCATCTAAACGATTGCATAAATCTTTTAAATACCGCGCTGAATCATAAAAATTATTAAAATCAAAATCATGTCTTATTAAAAAGATGGCTTCATCACTTAAAATATCTAAATACTTTTCTTCCAAGTTTTCATAGAGCCCCAAAGAACCGCCCAAGTCATTTTCAGCCAAATGCTCTAATGATTTCTTTAAAATTCTTCTTTCAATATCACCCTGAATATCCATTCCGGAAAAATCTTGATTGGAAAAAAATTTGCCCACCACATTTTCCTTTAATTTATCAATTTTCCTATCAATATCTGGGTTATTTAAATTAAAATTGGCATCCTTAATAGCATTGATAATCGGGTTAGATTTATTAAAAATAAAATTGTCAGCTTCTCTATTTAATTTATCAAAAAAATATTTGTTTTTATTGATTTGTCGGCGAAAATTTTCTGCTTCAAAATTTTTCATATTTTTATATTTTAATTTTTAAATTTCAAAAATTAAGCGCCTTCTTCAGTCTTTAACTCGGGGCTCTTAATTGACAAAGCTCGATCCTTCAAATCTTCTAATATTTCTTTCAATTCATAAGGTCGCTCTACATGTTTTAAAATAATTTCTACATTATGACTACCAGCGGTATTAATCGCTAAATAACCAGTTCTGGTAATTATTCTTTTAAAAAAGGGGTCAATAACTCGAATATCAGTTATTTTAGAATAATCAACACTAATACTATGAGTTGAGAGCCAGCCGCGATGAATAACTACTCGTCGATCAGTAAAAGCATAAACATTGGCTAATTTTAAATAAAAGGCAAAATAAAAAAAGGCAAAGGCAAAAAAGATTAAAAAATATGGAAAAAATCCTTTACCAAAAACTAATAGAAGAAGTAGTAAAAATAAACCGGAAACAATGAGACCGAAGTTTATATACCTCCCCCCGATGGAAAAGCTATGCTCAAGGCGCTCATCTTTTCCTAAAACTTTTTGTAAAACTTTTTCTGAATACATAGGAATAAATAAAAAATTAAGTTTAAATTTGAGGTTTATCTACTCGATCCAGAATAAGTAATTGCCTGCATAATATTCCATTCTTCAGTCGTGTTCGGAGTATGTCCATAAATAGCTTTAAAAGTTTTAATACCGTTTGCTTCGCTATTTAAATTTCTATTTTCTGCCTTTTGTTTTAAACCATAGGCCATAATAGTAACGGCTGCATTATCATTAGCATTGCTCATATTAGCTTCCCTTTGGTATATTTTTTTGAATTGAATTTTTGCTTGGCTCTCGGCGTCGGTGCTAGTTGCACTAGGCCAACGTCCATTAGCTATTTTAATCACATCGGATAACTCTGCTTGAGTAGTTGGTAACTTATCAAAAGCATTCTTATAAGAATAAATAACTGACGCTCTTTCACCAGCACCTAATTTTTTTGTGTTAGCATCAGAGCCATAAGTAATAAAATTATTTAATGTATTTTGCGCATCCGTAGAAATATTAGTGCCTTTAACTAAACTACTTAAATATTTAATTTGATTAGCCTGCTCGGCGATTATATTTTTTAATGAATTAATCTGAGCCAAGAGCTGATCTATTTTATCATCGCCCAAAGAGCTAGCCGGATTTATGGAAACGGGTGTGTCAGAAATATTTTCGTTAGATGTATCGCCCCCTCTTATAACCGTAAAATCCTGGGAATTATAAACCGTGGCGCTATCCGTAGAAACTATTTTAACGTTTATGGAGTTAGAGCCGTTCGCTAAATGGGAAATATTGTTAACGTCCATTAAATAAACATGAACGGTTTGGTTACCGGCTAAAGTATATAAACCAGATTTGAGAGGAAAGTTAGTCGTGTCGTCCCAAGAAGAAAGATTAAAAGTAGCTGAACTGTTGGCGTTATTAACTAAATCAAATTCAATTTGTGTTGGGACATTCAAATTACTGTTATTGCTATACTTGAAATTTGCTATCGTTATATTTGGGGTCGATGTTGCGGTCGAATCATTAATAACAATTGATTTTGAAAGAGTGTTGTTACTTTCATTTGATTCATCTAATTCGTTAGCGTTATCAACTGTATATTGTAAATATATATTACCAGAAGTATTAAACTTTCCTACCCAAGAAAAAGTTATGGACTCATCCTTTTTTAAAGGGTTTGAAATGGTTGGATCTGGACGGCTAGCACGGTAAGCAAGAATTGAGGGTGTTTCGCTGCTAAAAATAAAGTTTTGTGCCGATAGGTTATTATACCAATTAAATAGCCCCTGACCGCTAGTTAGGTTTTCTCCTAAATTTTTAACCGTTACGGACAGTGTTCCGTTTTCATTTTTTACAGATGAACTGAAGTTTATATCTGTAATCGTTAAATCGGGCTTAGAAATAATTGCACCAATCGGAATACTGACGCTTAAAGTGTTATTATTCTCATTGGTTTCCACTAACTCATTAGCGTTATCAACTGTATATTGTAAATATAAGTTACCAGAAGTATTAAAACTACCATACCAATAAAAGGTAATTGTCTCATTGGTTTTTAATGGATTATTGGTTGAAGGGTCTGGCAAGGCTCTATCAGTTTTAAATTGAGTAGCTGAAGGGGTCGAGCTATCAAAGACAAAATTTTGAGAACTGAAATTATTGTAAGTGTTAAGTAGGCCGGCTGTATTATTTAAATCACCTCCTAAATTTTTTATAGTAACTGCTAATTTTCCGGTTTCTCCCTGTTGAGAACCAGAAAAAGTAATACCGGTAACCGTTAAATCCGGATTGCCTGTTTCAGCTTGAGTCTTTGTGGCAAAAAATAAACCACAAATCCCGAAAATTATAAACAACATTGAGACTGACTTTTTGAAATTAAACATAAATTTTATTATTTTAATTAAAAATGCTACAATAATATATATCAAAAATATGCGTAAATGTCAAATTTTTTAATTTTCACAATTTTTTAATTATCCCAAAATTTCCGCCCATTTCTCAATTTCCCTAATAATCTCATTAAAATTTTGAGAAATATCAGACTTTAAGACTACCTAAAAGATGAATACGAACAAAATTGGAGTAGATTTAGAAGTGCTTGTGATAATTTAAATGAAAAAATCAGAAAAGACACAAATAATAAAATAACTGACTTTATTCAATACACCACCGGAACAACAGGATGGTGCAAAATTAATCATAATTACCTCTAAATATTGAGTATAAACAAAAAAGAGCTTTGCATGCAAGATAGTGCAAGGCTCTTTTTTTATACTCTAATCATGATTAAAGATTTTAGCCAAAACCTAATAAATGACACAAGAGAATATTTTTCTTCTTTGTATCAACGAGAAATCAGCGAAGAAGAAGCTGAAAGGTTTTCAAAGTAATGCCGGAAGAAAATATCATAAAAGCAAAATTCATAAAATGTTAAAAAAATCTTTCTATTATGGAGTCATGGAAAAAGATGGAGAAAAGTATTTAGGGAAATATGAGCCAATTATATCTAAAAAATTATTTGATGACGTTCAATCTGTTTTTGAAAAGAAGAAGAATAATAAAAAAAATGTTTTGTCTTTCTCGTTTAGAGGAATCTTAAAATGTGCTAACTGTGGTTGTCAATTAACGGCTAGTAAAAAGAAAGGAAAACATATCTATTATTACTGCACTAATGGAAAAGGAAAATGCTTAGAGCATAAAGCATATTTAAAAGAAGAATACTTATCAAAAGAATTATCTTCTGTTTTTGATTCTCTAATCTTTGATGAAAAATTAATTGATTTAGTATATAGGGCTAAGCTAGAAGAAAATCAAAAAGATAATCATTATTTAAATGAATCTATTTCCGACTTGCAAAGCAAGTTAAAAAGACTTCAGGAACGTAAAAATGCCCTTCTAGACGCTTTTCTAGACAATTCTGTATCAAGAGAAGATTATGAAGAAAAAAATAAAAATATAGCTAATGAAATTATTGAAATAAACAAAGACTTAGAAGAGATAAATAAGAAGAAAAATAGTCAAGATAAAAATACTTTGGAACAGATAAAAAACCTATTTTTACAGCCTAAAATAATGAGAAATATGTTTTTATCTTCTAATCCTGACAAACAAAGAAATATCTTAAATTCTCTACTTTGGAACGCTGATATAGAAAACAAAAAAATCGCTAATATCAGCTTTAAACAACCCTATGATGTGCTATCTAAAATTGATAATAAAAGCGATTTTAATTCAATGCGGAGAGAGAGGGATTCGAACCCTCGAGCCGTTTGCACGACTAACACCTTAGCAGGGTGCCCCATTCAGCCACTCTGGCATCTCTCCCTTAATAATACTTTTTATTGTAAAAAAATCCCAAATATATTATAATATATTTAGACGTATTATAACGTATTTATCTTATAAAATATAAATTATAATGTCAACAAAAATATGCAAGAAGAAATAAATAAAAATGACTTTGATTTCCATTGGGAAATAGATAGTCACAAAAAAGTAAAACGAAGTCGTCGCTGGTATATTATCGCTACTATTATCCTCGCGCTTTTTCTAGTTTATGCTATTATTGAAAAAAACTACTTTTTTGCTTTGATTTTATTAATCGCTACCGCCTTAATAATCTTTTTTGATAATGAGCCAGTACGAAAAATTGATTTTGCTATTAAATATGATGGAGTGCTAGTTGATAAAAAATTTTTCTCCTTTGAATCTATTAAAAATTTTTATATCATTTATCGCCCACAAGAAGAAATTAGAAAAATATTTTTTGAATTTAAAAATCCTTTAAATAATCGTCTATCAATTGAACTATATCAACAAGATCCCTTAGAATTACGAAAGTATTTAATAAAATATATTGACGAAGACTTAGAAAAAAAACACGAACCTTTAAGTGAGGGCTTGAGTAAAATGTTAGGCTTATAAAACAAGGTCAGTTCTTGTCATCAACTCAGTCTGAAGTTATCAGTTCAATCTCAAAAAATATTATGTTGAGTTTTTAAATATTTAAATTCCCAAACATAATGTTTAAGCCCCTAAGTATATGTTCAAGCCATAGAACATAATTGACAGTCCCCTTTTTATTTTCTACAATACAAATTCAAGTCCCTGTAGTTCAACGGATAGAACGCAAGATTGCGGATCTTGTAATCTAGGTTCGATTCCTAGCGGGGACGCATAGTTAAAATATTATTACAAGGTAAAACAAATCTGATGTCAGGTTTGTTTTTATTTTAAAATCCCAAACTCTTGACAAAGGGATGCTAAGATGCTAAGTTCTATCATCGCACATTTATATTAACCAAAAAAACACAAAAAATGAAAAAAGTATTATTTGCCTGCTCACCAGAGCACTTTTCTTACGGTTTTTATGCCTTAGAAAAATTACCAGAAAAAGAAATTGAATTGGAAATTGTTGATTACAGCGTAGCTTTAAAAAAAATGGAAGAAAAAAATTATAATACAATTCTTTTCGCCCACGATATCAGAGGTGGAGAATTTTTTAAAAAAGTCACCGAAATAACAGAAAAAAGAAAACAAAAACTCTGTCGACTCAGCTATAAAAATGATTTATCTGGTAATGACGGGTACTTTTCTATCCAAATGTCACAATCTGATAAATTTATTAAAAACATCAGAACAGTTGTTTTGGAAAGATAGAAATATGAAAAAAGTATTATTAATTTACTCAAGTCCCCGAAAACAAAAAAATAAAATAAAGCCTTAAATAAACAGGGCTTTTTTTATTATTTAAAATAAAAAAACAACTTGAAGGAGGATTTTAAATATGCCATAATTAAATATGCTATAATATTACTAACTTAACCTCACTGCCTAATTTCTCAATTTCTCACAAAATTATTCAATTTCTCACAAAATTATTTAATTTTCCCACATTAATTTTTCACATTAATTTCTCACAAAATAATTTTTAAAAATATGCTAATCCGACAATTAAATCGCGTTGGGGAGAAAACAGAAAAAGCTCTACAAAAATTAGGGATTAATACTGTCTTAGACCTACTCTTTTATTTCCCTTTTCGTTACGAAAACTATGAAGTTTGCGAGAAAATTTCTGATATTAAAGCTGGAAAGTTAATCAGTGTTAAAGGACAAATAGATTTAATTCGCAACCGAAGAAGTTTTCGTCGTCGCCTAATCATCAGTGAAGCTTTAATCAAAGATGAAAGTGCTTCCCTAGAAATCATTTGGTTTAACCAAGCTTTTATTAGTAAAAATTTAAAAGCTGGTGATTTTGTTTCTCTGGCGGGAAAAGTAAAAGAACAAAATGGGCGACTTATTATGCTTTCACCAGTTTATGAAAAAATAAACAAAAAACAGGAAAAAATTCACACCAATAATATTGTTCCGATTTATAGTTTAAGCGCTTCCCTAACTCAAAAACAATTGCGCTTTCTTATTCATCAAGCCCTGAGCCGAATTAAAAAAATTCCGGAATATCTGCCAAGAGAAGTCATTAGATCACAAGAATTAATTACTCCTCGAGAAGCCTTGCAAAAAATTCACTTTCCCCAAAAACAAAAAGACATTGATCTGGCAGTACAACGTTTTAAATTTGCTGAACTTTTTCTCTTTCAACTAAAATCATATTTAATCAAAGAACGAGCTAAACAAAAAACAGCTCCAGCAATTCCAATTAAAATAAAGGAGATTAAAAAATTAATAGCTTCTCTCCCTTACACCCTAACCCCCCAACAAAAAAAGGCGGCCTGGGAAATAATAAGTGATCTTAATAAAAAAGTGCCAATGTCACGCCTTCTTCAAGGAGATGTTGGGAGCGGGAAAACGATTGTTGCCCTACTAGCTGCTTTTAATTGTATGCGCGATAAGGGTAAAGTAGTTTTTATGGCTCCTAGTGAAATTTTGGCTAAACAACATTTTAGTACAGCACAAAAAGTTTTTGCTGCTTATGATTTTAAAATTGCCCTATTAAGCTCCAAGCTTAAAGAAGCAAATTTTCCTTTAAGTGAAAAAAAGTCAGAGCAAATTCAGCAAATCACTCAAGAAGCTGACCTTATTTTTGGTACACAAGCCTTAATTCAAGAAAATATTAAATTTAAAAATTTAGCTCTAGCAATCGTTGATGAGCAACATCTTTTCGGGGTTAATCAAAGACAAGAAATTATTAACAAAAATATTGGCGATGAACAAGAAAATAGTACAGCTCATTTTCTCTCAATGACCGCTACCCCCATTCCTCGTTCTTTGGCCCTGCTTCAAGCTTTGAGCTTGGATTTTAGTTTAATTGGACAAAAACCTGAAAGTCGCCCTCCTGTTATTACCAAAATAATTAAAAAAGAAAAAGAGGAAGAAACTTATGAATTTATTAAAAAAGAAATTGAAAATGGTCGTCAAGCTTTTATTATTTGCCCACTAATTGACCCCTCTGATAAATTGGGCGCTAAATCAGTAAAAGAAGAATACCAAAGATTAAAAAATAATGTTTTCCCTGATATTGCTATGGAAATGCTACACGGCAAAATGAAAAGTGAAGAAAAAAACGCTGTTATGGAAAGATTTGCCAAAAATGAAACAAAAATTATTGTTTCTACCTCGGTCGTAGAGGTTGGCATTGATGTGCCTAATGCTACCGTAATGCTAATTGAGGGCGCTGAAAGATTTGGCTTAGCCCAAATTCATCAATTCCGTGGTCGTGTAGGTCGTGGTCAACATAAAAGTTATTGTTTCTTGCATCTTAGCGATAATAAGCCTAATGTTGAAGATTATCTTTTTGATGGAGCTAAGAGTCAAGCTAGTTGGGAAAGATTGGCTGTTTTAGAGGAATGTGATAATGGTTTGGAATTAGCTAAAATTGATCTAAAAAATCGTGGCAGTGGTGATTTTTACGGCATTGAACAATCGGGACAAAAAACCTTTCGCTTTGCCTCTTTCTTAGACGAAAGACTAATTGAAGCTGTTAATTATGAAATCAAAAGATTAAGCCTGGAAGATCCAGAATTAAAAAACGAACCTCAATTACTAAAAAAAATAAATTCAGATATTGAAAAAGTTCATTTAGAATAAACCTCAGATTGCCTAATAAATCTCAGATCGCTTAAAGCAAAGCTTAATTCACCTAGAATAAATCTCAAATCACTTAAAATAAATCTTAGATAATATTAATAAACATAATAATAAATCATAAAATAATAAGCTATAAATTAAAAATAAGAGCAAGGACTAATAATCCTTGCTCTTTCCAAAAAGCACCAATTATATTATAATATTATTACATTTAAAATTAAATTAAATATAATGAAAAAAATATTTCTTTGGGCTTTGCCCGTAATTTTTTTATTACCCCTCTCAGTTCAGGGAGCTGAATTCAATCCTAATTTAATCATTAGCGATCAAGAAATGATGAATTATAATTCAATGACGGTGGATCAAATTCAAAGTTTCTTGGAAGGACAAAATAGTTTCTTAGCAACTTATAAAACAAGCAATGCTTATGGAGCCGAAAAAAGAGCCTCCGAAATTATTTATGAAGCTAGTACCAAAAACTATGATATTTCCTTTAATAGTAAAACCGGAATTTATACTTGCGACAAAACTGTTGTCTTAGGAGAAAAATTAATTGAAGAAGAGGTTGCAGCTAAGTGCCAACCAATTACTACTATTAATCCTAAATTGCTTTTAGTCTTATTGCAAAAAGAAACTAGTTTAATCCAAAATACTAAACCATCAAGTTTTCATCTTGATTTTGCTACTGGCTATATGATTTTTGACGGGATGTTGACCTGCAGTCCCTTTGATCCTTGTTATCGTTTTAAAGGTTTTGGTAAACAGGTTAATAGTGCCGCTCTTCAATTTCGCTGGTATATGCTCAGCCCTAAGTCTTATAAATACCAAGCAGGTAATACCTATATTTTTAAAAATCAATACGGCACTGTTTCTAATTCGGAAACCAAAGTTACTATTGAGAATAAGGCCACAGCCGCTTTATACAATTATACCCCTCATGTCTATAATGGTAATTATAATTTCTGGAAATTATGGAATACCTACTTCCCCACCTATGGCTACGCTAATGGTAGCGTTTTAAAGATTGGTGAAGATTATTATTTAATTCAAAATGGCGAAAGTCGTAAATTTGTTAGTAAAAGTGTTTTAGCTTCTCGAGTTGACCCTAACAAAGCGATTGAAGTTCCGGCTTCGGCTCTTAATGCTTATAGCGTCGGCGCCCCAATTAAATTTTCCAACTACTCTATTATTATGTCTCCCGATGGCAAATTATATCTCCTAGTTGATGGCAAGAAAAGACTTTTTGCCAAAGATGCTTTCAAAGCTTTAGGCTATAATGTTGAAGAAATTATGAGCGCTTCTTGGCAAGATGTTAACTCCTATGCTGACGGTAAGGAAATTACTCCGGCCACTGCCTATGCTACCGGCGCCCTCTTACAAAACAAGAAAACCGGTGGAGTCTATTTTGTTGAAGAAGACAGCAAAGCTCCTTTAATTGATAAAATATTCCTTAGCACCAAATTTAAAGGCAAAAGAATAATTCCGGTTGATGAAAGTGTCTTGGACTCTTTTCAAACAGTTTCAGCTTACAAATTTGCTGATGGTGAGCTTTTAAAAACTGATAATTCCCCGAGCGTTTACTTAATTGATAAGGGGCAAAAACGACCCTTTATTAGTGGTGAAATTTTTGAAGGCTTGGGTTATAAATGGTCCAATATTATTTCCGTCCCGGAAAAAGTCTTAGATTTATACGCTCCGGGTGAAGCTATTGCCGAGCTTATTCAATAATTTTTAATAATTTTTACTGTAAATTTTAAATAATTATGCTTATCTCCGCCTATATCCTACCTCATTCCCCAATTCTCATTCCTAGTATTGGTAAACAAAATAATTCGCTTCTGACAAAAACCAGCGAAGCTTTGGCAATTATAAAAAAAGAATTAATTGACCAAAACATTGATACTCTTATTATTATCTCCCCGCATAAAAAAAATAATTTAGATATCAATCTAAATGCTCATTTTGAATTTTCTCTAAACTTTGAAGAGTTCGGTGATTATTCTAATCGACTTAATCTGCCAGGTGATATCAGTTTGGCTTATCAAATTAAAGAAAGCGCTGCCCCTGATTTTTCTTTAAAATTAGAAGCTGAAAGTGAGGCTGATTATGGTGCCAATATCCCCCTTTATTTATTATTATCGGAGAATAAACAAAAAATAAAAGATTTTAAAGGTAAAATTATCATCATTAACACCTCCTTAAAAAAAGACTTAAAAGAACATTTTGCTCTGGGACAAAAAATTTATCAAGAA
The DNA here is from genome assembly GCA_964440365.1 of uncultured Gammaproteobacteria bacterium. Taxonomy (GTDB): domain Bacteria; phylum Patescibacteriota; class Patescibacteriia; order Patescibacteriales; family UBA12465. Next base: position 12,313 of record CAYTRX010000016.1, read on the forward strand.
TTAGAAAATAATCAAAAAAGAATTGCCCTAATTGCTTCAGCTGAGCTTTCCCATTGTCTTAGTCGCAGTGCTCCAGGTGGATTTTTTCAAAAAGCAAGTCTTTTTGATGATAAAACTATTGAAAATCTAAAAAAAGGTCCAGCTGGAATTGAAGCTCTTTTGGATACTGATCCTAAATTAGCCCTAGAAGCTAAAGAATGTGGCCTACGTCCTATTGCTTTACTACTCGGCATTATTGGTCAAAACGATTTCTCCCCCGAAACACTAGCTTATCAAAAAGATTTAGGAATTGGTTATCTAACAATGAGACTAGCTAAATGGAATAAATAATAAATATGGACGATATTAAAAGCATTTTTCAAAATAGAACTTCAGCTAAAAAACCACCGGCTTACGAGTGGCAAGATTTGGCTTTGCGAGTAATTAAAGAATTAAATATACCAAACTTTAAACGTTCGGCTGTTTTTAAAGTTTGTCGTGATCATAGCTCGGCTCAAATTATTCAAGCCTTAACTGATACTTTGGAACTCTGCCAGGGTGGACAAAAATGGCAGTATTTTTTTAAAGTCTTAAGCAATACTCAAGGAAAGAAAAATTTCCAAACTAAAAATAAATCAAATTAGAAATAAGTAATATTATTAATAAAAATAGGCAAAAATGTTTTTATTTTAAGTTTAAGATGAATTTAAGATAAACTTAATATAAACTTATAATAAATTAGATATAAACTCATAATAAGTTAATTATAGGGTTAAAATAAATTAATTATAAAACTAAGATAAACCTAATGTAAATTTATAATAAACTAATTATAAAATTATAATAGATTAAGTCATAAACTTGAAATAAAATTAAAATAAACTTATAATAAAGCGAATATAAATCTGAAATAAAGTCAAAATGAACCTATAATAAAGCGAATATAAATCTGAAATAAAGTCAAAATAAACTTATAATAAATTAATATAAATTTAAGATAAATTAATTTAATGTTAGAAATTATAAAACATCCCAACGAAATATTGCGTCGCCGTTCACAGACCATTGATTTAGAGCAAATTAAACAAGCTGATTTTAAAAAATTATTAAAGGAAATGAGCGAAACAATGCTTAAAAAAGATGGTGCTGGATTAGCCGCCCCTCAAATCGGACAAAACATCCGCTTAATTGTTATTAATAAAGATGGTCAAGGTTTAGCAATGATCAATCCCGAATTAACTAAAAAATCATGGGCCAAGGAAAGTGATTTAGAAGGTTGTCTTTCGGTTTTAGATGAAAAAGGTGAAATTTATTATAAACCCGTATTGCGTCATAAAAAAGTTTCCTGCTCCTATTTTGATGCTCAGGGAAAAAGAAAAAAAATGCAGGCCGAAGGATTACTGGCCCGAGTTTTACAACACGAAATTGATCACCTGAACGGCATTCTTTTTATTGACCGCCTTGAAGAAAAATAATATGACCAAGAAAAAAATAAAAACTATTTTCATGGGGAGCTCCGATTTTTCTGTGGCTGGACTGAGAGCTCTTTTAGCTAAGGAAGACTTTGCTATTTCTGCTATTATCACTAAACCCGATACTCATTCTGGACGAAAAATGCTACTTAATAAATCACCTCTCAAAATTTTTGTAGAAGAATATAATAAAAAAAATGATCAGGCTATCAAAATTTTCCAACCAGAAAAAATTAATGATATTTTTGCCGATCTTCAAGCAATTAGGCCGGACTTAATTGTTGTTATTGCTTATGGAAAAATTTTACCTCCCAATATTTTAGAAATACCAACATACGCTTGCTTAAATGTACATGCTTCTCTACTGCCTAAATATCGTGGCTCAGCCTGTATACCAGCCCCCATTCTCAATGGTGATACTCATAGCGGATTTACTCTCATGAAAATGGATGAAGGCTTAGATAGTGGCGCTATTATTAAAAAAGTTGAGATTGAATTAGATCCCCAAGAAAATGCCTTAACTTTAATGAATAAAATTAGCTCACAAAGCGAAAAACAACTAGCCTCAATAATTCTAGATTATCTAGAAAGAAAGCTTTCAACTCAAAAACAAGATGAAAATCAAGCAACTTATGTAAAAAAAATTAAAAAAGAAGATGGGCATTTAGATTTTGTAAACGACAAAGCTATAATAATTGAAAGAAAAGTGCGAGCTTTTTATCCCTGGCCCGGAACTTATGCTTTTATAAAAAATAATAATAATCCGGAAACAAAATTATTATTTAAAATACAAGAAGTAGCCAATAATTTTCTCCCTGCTCCTGATAAAGTTTCCGGTGAAATTTTCGTCCAAGATGGCTCTTTATGGGTCAAGGCCAAGGATTTAGCTATAAAGATCTTAAAAGTGCAATTAGAGGGCAAAAAAGTGCTAGAAAGCAATGTTTTTCTACAAGGTAATGCTTGGGTTATTGGGCAAAAGCTAGAATAAAAAATAAAACTTGCCAAAAGCGAAATTATACCTTAGAATAAAGGAGTCAAGACGGCCTCTTCGTCTATCGGCTAGGACATCAGGTTCTCATCCTGAAAAGACGGGTTC
>CAYTRX010000017.1:0-12348 GCA_964440365.1 uncultured Gammaproteobacteria bacterium
TTCGATCGCTATGATTATATAAAGTCATAATTTATAATATTAAATTAGCTTGACCATCAGCCAAGCTAATATTATTAATTTATATTTAAAATATACTTGGCCAATAAGGTCAATTTAAAAACTAAAATTCCACTTTAACGTTTTCTTTTTGAGCAGCCTCCTCAATCTCAAAGAAGCTTCTATTAGTAAAACCAAACATTTTAGCAATAATATTGCTTGGAAAAACTTGAATTTTAGTATTAAAATCACGAACATTGCCATTATAAAAACGACGAGCTGCTTGAATCTTATTCTCAGTATCACTTAATTCTTTTTGTAATTCTAAGAAATTTTGATTAGCTTTTAAATCAGGATAGTTTTCACTTAAAGCAAAAATGGACTTAAGAGTAGAGGATAAATTATTTTCTGCCTGAAGTTTGCCAGCGATATCAGAGCTATTTTGCATAGACATCGCCTCATTTCGAGCTTTAATAACATTTTCTAAAGTTTCTCTTTCATGTTGAGCATAAGCTTTTACGGTTTCAACTAAATTTGGGATTAAATCATAACGTCTTTTAAGCTGAACATCAATATCGCTCCAAGCTTCTGCCACTCGATTTTTTAACCGAATAAGGCCGTTATATAAAGAAATAAAGGCTAAAACTAGAAATAGGACAATTCCTAGAATTACCCATGAAATTGTTGACATAATTTTATAAAATTAATTATTAACTTAATTATTATAGCAAAAATATAGTAAAAAAACAAGGAAAAACGCAAAGGGCGAGAAAAGTAGATAAAAATCTCACTATTAATTAAACTTCTTTTTTTACTGAAAGAAAAAACTCTTGTCCATCTATTTTTATTTTTTTAGTGGTGTCGGCATTCAGTTCAGAAAAAATAATGTCAGAACTTAGAGTTTCCTTTTTAATATCTTCCCCAAATTTATCCACTATCTCTTTAATAAAATCATCGTGGGTATCAATAATTACTTGAGCTAAATCATCAATTGAAAGCCCCAAATCTTTACGCATCAAATTAATAAAACGAATCAAATCTCTTTTTCCTCCTTCTAATTTTAACTCGGGACTAATTTTGGTATCAAGCTCCACTCGCAAATCCTCTTCATTAGGGATAAATTCTAGGGTTTTAATATTTAACTCGTCAATAATTAGGGCTTGGTATTCTACTTGTTCTAATATTTTTAAATCTTTTCCATAAACCTGGGCTGAGTTTAAAATCTGCCTAACTTTAATACCGCACTTATCTCTTTCTGCTAAACCAAGTTCTACTATTTTTCGCACTTCATTCATCTTATCTATTGCCTCCTCATCTTGGCTCAAATCCAAAATTTCCGGCCAAGAACCAAGATGAACACTTTGGTCTTTATCAGAAAAATTATAGCCTAAAACTTTTTGCCATAAATCTTCGGCTATAAAAGGCATAAAAGGCGCCATGATTTTAGCTAAATTAATGAAAATAAAACGCATGGTCGAAAGAGCCAATGTTTTATCGATCTGATCATCGCCCTTTAATCTTTCGCGACTACGACGTAAATACCAAGTAGAAAACTCATCAATAAAAGTAGTGATGGGTCGCATTGCTCGATTTAAATTATAAGCCAACATTGCCCCATCAACCTCCTTAGCTAAACCATTAATTTTAAATAAAATCCAACGATCTAAAATATTACTACTATCTTGATATTTAGTAAAATCAGTTTCACTCAAATCGTCAGCATACATTTGATAAAAATTATAAATATTATTTAATAATATAATATTTTTTCGGAAAGACTCCTCAACTCCCTTTTCAGAAAAATTTAAATTTTCAGCTGATACCACTGGTGATGACAAAATGTAGGCGCGTAAAGCATCGGCCCCATATTTTTCCATAATTACCATTGGATCAGGATAGTTTTTCAATTTTTTAGACATTTTCTTACCATCTTCAGCCAAGACGATTCCATTGACAATAACATTTTTAAAAGCATGGCTATTTTTTATTCCGCCAGAAATAGCGTGTAAATAATAAAACCAAGCTCGAGTTTGATCTACTCCCTCGGCAATAAATTCGGCCGGAAAACTATTTTCAACTTTTTCTTTATTAGCAAAAGGATAATGATGTTGAGCAAAAGGCATTGAGCCACTCTCAAACCAACAATCCAAAACATCAGGAATTCTTTTCATCTCCCCTGCACAATGCGGACAAGGAAAAGTAATTTCATCAACTACATCTTTGTGAATATCATTAATTTTTTGTCCACTCAAATCCTCCAATTCCTTGACACTACCAATAACCTTTCTCTCACCACAAGCACATTCCCAAACTGGAATAACACTAGCCCAAAATCGCTGTCGTGAAATTGACCAATCACGCGCTCCCTCCAACCAACGACCAAAGCGACCATTTTTAATATGGGCTGGTGACCAATTAATATTTTTGGCTGACTGTAATAATTGTTCTTTAATTTTAGTAATAGCCACAAACCAAGAAGAGGTCGCATAATTAATAAGTGGAGTATCACAGCGCCAACAATGAGGATAAGAATGCTCATATTTAGCTTTGGCAAATAAAAGTCCACGCTGAGCTAAATATTTCACAACCTCAACATCACTTGACATATGATCACCCAAGGGCTTAACATTAAGCCCAACAAAATCTTTAACTTCCTCTTTAAAAGTTCCATCCATATTAACATGCTGAATAAAAGCAAGATTTTCTTTTTTCCCTAAATCCATATCATCCTGACCAAAGGCTGGAGCAATATGGACAACTCCAGTCCCCTCTTCAGTATTGACAAAATCAGCCGCATAAATCATCCAAGATCTTTCACGCTGAGCTATCTTTTCATCATTTACATAATAATCAAATAGAGGTTTATACTTTTTAGAAAGTAATTCACTACCCTTAAACTCGCTAATAATTGTAAAATTTTTACCAAGCATTATTTCAGCTAATTTTTCTTTAGCTAAAATTAAATACTCACTTGGAGAAGTTTTGTTTGATTCACCTAATCCTTCTTCATTGATATTTTCTGATGATACTTCGGTTTTTATTTTTACATAATCAATATCTTCTCCCACTGCTAAAGCAACATTGGCAATTAAGGTCCAAGGAGTTGTTGTCCAAGCTAAAACAAAAACACCTGGTTCGTCTACTAATTCAAACTTAGCGATACAAGATAAATCTTTGACGTCCTGATAGCCCTCGGTCACCTCAGATTGTGAAAGAGTAGTTTCACAACGTGGACAAACATGCATGGAACGATAATCTTTATAAATTAAATCTCGATCCCATAATTCTTTAAATACCCACCAAACTGATTCCATAAAACTTAAATCCATAGTATGATAAGCATTTTTTTGATCAACAAAACGTCCAATTTTATCGGAGGCCTTATACCAGTCCTTAGCATATTCTAAAACCTTAGAACGACAAATACTATTAAATTTAGCTACACCAATTTCTTCAATGTCTTTTTTACTCTTAGTACCTAACTCTTTTTCAACAATATTTTCAATTGGCAAGCCATGACAATCCCAGCCCCATTTTCTTTCCACGCGATAACCCTTCATAGTAAAAAAACGAGGGACGACATCCTTCATAATCTGACCAACAATATGTCCATAATGCGGGGTACCGGTTGCAAAAGGTGGCCCATCATAGAAAACATAGTCTCCCTGTGGAGCCTCCTTGTCAATTGTTTTTTGAAAAATATCATTATCCTTCCAAAAAGATAAGACCTGTTCTTCTCTGTTCATATTTTTATTTTTAAATTTTTAAATTCTTTAGTTTTTAAACCTTCGGGTAAATAAGTTTGTCCGCTATCATCAACTTCGGGACTATATTTATAATCCTTACCATAGCCCAAATCTTTCATTAGTTTGGTTGGTGCATTTCGTAAATGAAGAGGAACGGGCAAAGCTCCGCTAAGTTCAATCTCTGCCTTAGCTAGACAATAAGCTTTATAAGTAGCAATGCTTTTAGGTGATTTACTTAAATAAACAGCACAATGAGATAAATTAAGTGAGCACTCCGGCAAACCAACATAACGACAAGCTTCGTAAGTGTTAATAGCCATCATTAAAGCACTATTATTAGCCAAACCAATATCTTCACTAGCAAAAATAATCATGCGACGAGCGATAAATAAAGGATCTTCTCCCGCCTCAATCATACGAGTCAGCCAATAAACAGCTCCCGACGAATTACTTCCTCGCATTGATTTAATAAAAGCAGAAATAATATTATAATGTTCATCGCCCTTTTGATCATAATTTAATTGGGGTTTGCTAATAATATCCTTTATTAAATCAAGACTCAGCTCTTTTTCAGATCTCATAGCTGCTTCCAAAATATTTAAAGAACGTCGAGCGTCACCTTGTCCCAAGCTCGCTATTAATTTAATAACTTTTTTATCAATTTTCAAGCCCATTTCTTTCGCTCCTCGACTAATAATAGTAATTAAATCAGTTTCACTTAAGGCTTCTAAGACTACTACTTTTAAACGAGAAAGTAAAGCCGAATTAACTGAAAAACTAGGATTCTCAGTTGTCGCCCCAATTAAAATTAAGGTTCCATTTTCTAAATGTGGCAAAAGAGCATCTTGTTGCGCTTTATTCCAACGATGAATTTCGTCAATAAATAAAATAGTTTTAATTCCTAATCTTTTATTAGCTTCAGCTCGATCAATAATATCTTTTAAGTCTTTTTTACCGCTATCAGTTGCCGACAAAGATTCAAACTCAGCCTTACTTTCTTTAGCAATAATAAAAGCCAAAGTCGTTTTTCCCGATCCCGGTGGGCCCCAAAAAACTAAAGAGGGCACCTGATCAGATTCAATTGCTAAACGCAAATAAGAACCCCTGCCAATAATTTTTTCTTGGCCAACAAAATCCTTTAAACTATTAGGGCGCAAAATACTGGCTAAGGGTTTTTTCATAAAATTATTTTAAGCTAAAGCTTCTAATTTTTTATTTTTTCTTCGATAATAATAACGCTTAGCTAATTCTGAACTAAATAAATAAATAATTGTAATTAAAATTATAATAGCAATGTGATTAACTTGCGGGGTAACAAATTTAAAAACTCTTTGTCCCCAAGCAGAAAAAGGAATGAAAACGGTCAAAAAAGCAGCTACAGAAGTTAATAAAACAATTGTCTGAGAAGGACGTTTAGCTTTAAACATTGATTTTTTAGTTCTAATTGAAAATAGGAAAGTTAATTCTAATAAAATACTAGAAATAAACCAATTGGTTCGCAAAACCTCCGGTGAAATCTTATAGAACATCGCAAAAAAAGCAAGCACGAAGACTGAAGATAGAGCACCTAACATCATCGTTATCATGACGATATCCTTGATTTGATATTTTTTTGGTGATAAAAGCTCCTCCTGATCAATATTGTCAGTAGCAATAGCAATCATCGGAAAGTCTGACAATAAATTTAATAATAAAATCTGCAAAGGCAGCATTGGTAGAAAATCAACAATCAAAGAAGCGATAGCAACCGCATAAAAATTACCAAAATTAGAAGCTAAAGTTGCCTTAATATATTTATTATTATTAGCAAAAATTCTACGCCCCTCCTTAACTCCATCAATAATAACGCGTAAATCACTTTGTAATAAAATAATATCAGCTGTTTCCCGCGCAATATCCGAAGAGTTTTCTACCACCAAGGAAACACTTGAAGCTTTTAATGCCGGAGCATCATTGATGCCATCACCCAAATAACCAACATTATATTTTTTTTGTAAAGTTTTAATCAAATCAAATTTTTGTTCAGGCAAAACACGAGCAAAAACATTATATTCTTCCACTACTTTCATTTTTTCTTCATCAGATAAAGATTTAAAATCTTTGGCTAAAAAAACTTTCTGAGGACTATCAATTAAGCCAATTTGATAAGCCACTGATCCAGCAACCTCAGCACTATCACCAGTAATAATTTTAATACCAACTCCTAAATCACGGGCATCAACCACTGCTTGAAAAGTAGAGTCTTTTACCGGATCAGCAAAAGCAATCATTCCTAAAAATTCCAAATCTTTTTCCTCTTTCTCTAAGCTACCTTTTAATTTTTCTAAATCTTTTTGTAAAAGTTTTTTCTTAGCCAGAGCTAAAACTCGACGACCCAAAAGCCCTTGTTCAGCTAACCATTTAGAGCAAGATTTTTTTTCTTGATTAGTTAAATTAATACATAAAGGGAAAATGGCTTCTGGAGCTCCACGAACAATTAATTCTAAATCATCTCCCTTTACTAAGGTATTATTTCTTCGTCGCTCCGGATTAAAAGGAGTATCAATAATAAATTTAAATTTCTTCATTTTCTTTTGATCCTCATCATCCATTTTTTCAGCCAAGGCAATATCAAAAGGTTCATGCTTCTCACTTAAATGAGCTGAGGCTAAATTAGCATATAATAAACTAGTTTTAGCTGGAGCAAAATCTTCATAAAAATCAATTACGCTTAATTTATTCTCAGTCAAAGTTCCGGTTTTATCAGAGCATAAAATATCAATATTTCCCAAATCCTCAACTGAAGACAGTCGCTTGATAACTACTTTTTTCTTGGCCAAATTCATTGCTCCATGAGAAAAAGAAAAGGTCATTACTAATGGTAAAGCTTCGGGAACAACTGAAATAGCTAAAGCAATTGAAAAAATAATTAACCCCAAAATATCTAAACCGTCCTTAAAAACAGCATTAAAAACAAAAATAAAGACCAAGGTAACTAAAACTAATTTTAAAATAAAAGAAGACAACTTAGAAATACTTTTTTCAAAATTACTAACTTTTTTAGTTTGACTAGTTATTTTTACAACATTTCCTAAAAAAGTATTTTTCCCAGTCGCAATTACCAAGGCTTTGGCCTTCCCTTTAACCACCGAAGTTCCGGAAAAACAAATATTATTAGCCGAAAAATGATCTAGGTCCTTTGCTCCTTTTAAATCAAGTTCAGCTTGCTTAGAAACAGCCAGAGATTCACCAGTTATTACTGACTCATCAAGATGTAGATCATAGGCTTCAATAATTCTTAAATCAGCTCCAATCTTATCTCCGGCTTCTAAAACCACCAAGTCCCCTCTCACTAATTCTTCGCTATCAATCATAGCTCGATGTCCACCCCGAACAACTCGCGCTTTAATTTTTACATATTTTTTTAATAATTTTACAGTATTTTCCGAACGGTATTCCTGAAAAAAACCTAAAATAGTATTAATAAAAACAAATAATAAGATCATTAGACCCTCGGTTAATTGGCCTAAAACAAAAGACAATAAAGCGGCCGCTAATAATAAATAAATAAAAGCTGAATTAAATTGTTTGAAAAATATTTTCCACCACTTTAAGTCATTATGATCTAAAATATTTCGTCCGTCTTTTAACAATCTACTCTGGGCTCTTCTCTGGCTTAAACCTTTATCTAAATCGGTTTTTAACTCCACTAAAAGCTCAGATAAATCTTTTTTTGCTGCCTGTAAAATATCCATAGAAATTATTTATTTAAGTAAATAGGTTTAAATTATACAAGAAAATTATATAACAAAAAAAATTTTTTGTCTATTAAAAAAAAGAGGAAATTCCTCTTTTAAAAAACAAAAATAACTGTCTAATGGTTTTTAAAATAAAAAACCCTCGGCCTTTTTAAAGTATTTACTTTAATTAGGCATTCGAGGGGTAGGTTTGGCGTTCTTATTCTTTTATTGAAAAATCAGGAATAACTAATCGATGATGATACCTCGCATAGATAGGCACCTCTCTATCAATTCGGTAAACAAATACCGCTAAATTATTGGGGTTTGGCGTTCGGCTAACACCAACCACAAAGTATTCCTTGTCTCTTTTGATAAGAAAAAATACTTGGCAGCCATCCCGGTTTATTTTTCCAGGATATTTTTCACAGAAATAAATTATTTGATCCTGTGTCACAACTAAGTCATCTAAATTAGAATTAATCTTAGTAAACATTTGAGGAAAAGGAGTGTCCTTATCAATCTCACAGATCAAAAAGTCTATCTCTGGTCGACCTTCTTCCCAGTTTTCCAGATCCCAATTTTTAAAATCAGAATCTATAAAAGAGTTAAAAATGGACTCTGACTTTATAATTAGTCTTTTTCCGCTGGTGGCTCTGATAACAACACTTTCCAAGATTTTAAATCCTGTTTCTTTTTTATTAGAAAAGCCACCATTAAGATTTTGAGGAGTTTGAATAAAAGAGAAAGGGAGCTCTCTTTTTTGTAGGACTAGGCTTTTTGTTCTCTGCTCTTCATTAATTTCGTCTTCTTTCATAATTATTTTTTTTATTTTAAGGAACTATATATTTATTGTTAATTAATTATCAGTAAAAAATCACCTTCTTATACTATCATAAAAAAATAAATAAGTAAAGGGTAAAAGCTTAAAAATTATAGTATTTATTAATAAAAATAATATCATACAAACAAATATCATAATTTTTAATAAAATTAATTTAATGGGCTAATAATATTAATTTGAGTATTATAAAAGGCTGTTTTTAAAACAGCCTTATGTTTAATTAAAAAAATAATTCTTTTTTATTAAAGGGAATTGCCACTCCCTTTAAGTTGTCAACAAGTTTATCATAACCAGCATATTCTTTATATGCTTTTAAATCAGATATAAACCTGTTAAATAATGATGATATGGAGTTTAGTTCTTCATCATTATATTTTTTCTTATAAAGATGTTCAAACATCTTTATAATATTGTCTAGGCTTTGCCCGTCCCAAACAATTTTTTGCTTGATATCTGATATCTGTAATAAAGATATCATGCTAAATTCTGTTAGTAATTTAGCATTAAATCCTTCCACTCCTTCAAAATCAACCTTATTGGATTTTTCTGCTAAACCTATTACCTCCTTTGCGGAGGCGGTTCTTTTATAAAATTGCAAACCCTTTTCAAGGTTTTCAATATAAAAAGAGTTTTCCCTTCTTAAGGTTTCTCTTCCGACCGCTCTCTCCTTCCTCTCTCTTTCCCTTCTCTCGCTTTCCCTTCTCTGTTCTTCTTCTTTTTCTCTCTCGTTTTTTTGATTTTTATAAACTATAAGCACTACTTTAATACTAATTAGTATTAATAATAACACTAAAGTAATAGTCCATACATAGAAACCGTAAAAAATTTCTATGATAAAAAAACTAAATAATTCGCCCCAAAATTGAACGATTAAACTAAGAAGAATTCCGCCAACTATAATATAGGCAATAATTTTATTTATTTTTTTCATTCCTGAAAAAAGAAAATAAAAAATGAGCATTAACATTGTTAACCAAATTAAATTGGTTCCAAACGTTAAGTACAGAACAAAAAAAATGGTTAACACCATCAACATTTCACATATCCCCCCAAAAGGGCTAATGAAACATTGCTTTGTCTGGGCAAACTTATCATCACTCCTAGACAATCCTAGGACTTGCTTTCTTACTGATCTTATCTTTTCTTGATAGTTCAAAAATATAGAAAAAATAAAGAAAAAAAGAGCAGCAAGCATAATTAACACCCCTGGCGTCCCAAAAAAATTCAGAGAAGAAAGATTGTTGCGAAGCGCAACATAGATTATGCTAAAAAATAATAGCACTTTTGTTGTGTTAAAAAGAGAATTTAGCAAAAAACGGCAAAACTCTCTTTTATTATCTTTGATGGTATTTCTAAAGTTTATTTTAGGCGCATCTGTGCACGCCTTAAAATTAATTCTCAGCTTCATTCTCCAAGAAAAGATAGTTAAGCTTTTGTTTAGAGACTGTTGTAGCATTGCTACAGACAGCAGTATTGCTAATGCTGAAAAGATTTCTTGCTTCATAGCGAAAATAATAATCGCTATTAATAAGAGAGAGACAAGAGTTGCGCAGATTTCCTCTGCAAATTTTTTTAAATTTTTCATTTTTTTATTTTTTTAAAGAACTCAGGTGAATTTCGGGGTTTTTAGAACCCTTATCTGCTTGCGCAGCTTTATCGTGCCACCCGTTTAACACGAATTAAGAGAATATAGTATAAATAGAAAATAATGTCAAGCCCATGAGCCTGAATTCTACTCCCAATCTTGTTTTTTTAAAAAAATATTTTGATAAAGGTTTCCATTAAAAAAATTGAACCCTAAATTAGAGCCTCGATTTAATTAATTTTTCCCCTAATCCTAAACAAAGTACCCTGCCCGAAAGTGCTTTCAACCTCAATTTCAGCCTGAAAATGATTTTCTACTATTTCTTTCACTAAAAATAAACCGAGACCGCAATTCTTACTATCCGACCCCTTAATATTTTTTAAAGAAAAAGATTTATTAAATATTTTATTTAAATATTCTTCAGCAATACCACCCGCATTATCAGATATTTCTAAAACAAAATTATTATCTAATTGAAATGTTTTTATTTTGATCTCCTTATTCTCCTTTTCTACCGGAAAAGCTTCTAAAGCATTGGATAATAAATTTAAAAGAACCCGAAAAAACATAGCCCGACTTCCCCGCCAAGAACAATTTTCGCCCAACGATAATTTTAAACTAACCCCCTTATTTAAAAAATAAAAATTTAAAACTAAAAGAGCTTGCTGAATCTCCATATTAGGATCAAAAATAACAAACTCTTCGGCCTCGCCCTTCAAGCAAGATCGATAATTTTTTAAAAGATTAATAATCTTTTCATTAATTCCAAGACCCTGTTTGCTCAATTTTTTCACCGCTAAAATATCACCGGCCCCTTCTTCAACCTGTTGCCAAGCCAAATTAGAAGAAGTTAAAATATTACAAACATCATGATAAATACCAGCTGAAATTTTCCCCATCTCAATAAATTTATGCTCTTCTGATAAATCTAGCAAAAATTTTTTATTTAAAAAATTATATTTTTGCCGAAGCTTAAAATACTTCCCAATAAAGAAAAGAAGCAAAAATAATAAAATAAGAATAAGATAAAGATAAATTTTTTCTAACATAATGATAAAAAAGAAAAACAGCCCCTTAAAGCTGTTTATCTACAATTTATATTTAATAATTTTTCCAATATTTTTTTGTGCCAAAGGTACGACAAGCGGATCAAGCCATAAATCAAAATAATATTGACTCTTGGCCCGCACCTTCCCGTCACTTAAAGACTCTAATAAAAGATCAAGGTCTTTAGCTTGAGACAAAATCATCGCCTTAAAATCTTTCTCTTGTTTCTTAGACAAGGTTCGCAATCTTTCGGATCGATCTTTTATTTCAATTGAAGAAACTTTATCAGGAAAATGAAAGGCTGCTGCTTTTTCATGAGCAGAAAAAGAAAAAACATGAATCTTAGAAAACTTAAGCGCCGCACAAAGATTAAAAGTAGCCTGAAAATCAGCTTCACTTTCCCCCGGAAAACCAACAATAACATCAGTAGAAATAGCAATATCTGGAATTTTTTTTCTGATTTCCTCTATTCTTTTAGCAAAATAAGCAACATTATAGGGGCGATTCATTAATTTTAATATTTTATCATGACCTGATTGAAGCGGAATATGTAAATGACGACACATTCTCTTATCTTTGGCTATTAAATCAATAATCTCATCGCTTACTTCATTGATCTCAATTGAACTTAAACGCAAACGAAAATTACCTTTTAATTTTAAAATTTCTTTTAAAAGAAAAAATAAATTTTCATCTTTTTTGGCAAAATCTTTGGCGTATAAGCCTAAATGAATGCCCGACAAAACTATTTCCTCAATTCCACTTTCAATAACAGCCTTAATTTCAGCAATAATTTCTTGGCTCGGACGACTTTTTAGTTTACCACGAGCCAAAGGAATAATGCAATAAGAACAAAATTGTTCACAACCATCCTGAACTTTAATAAAATAACGTGAACGATCTGAAATAATATTTAAATCTTTACTCAATACCTCTTTCTCATTAGTAAAAAATATTTTTTTAATTTTTCTGGCTACCAACATAATGTCTTTTTCCGGAAAAATATAATCAAAATTAGAATTCTTAATTTGATAAATCTTTGGCCAACAACCAAGTAAAATACTGATAGCTTGAGGATTTTGTTTTTTTAAATTTAGAAGCAAGCGACGGCTCTTACTAATTGCTGTTTTGGTAACAGCGCAAGAATTAACGATAATTAAATCTAAATCTTTTTTGGCTTTAACAAACCCATTAACACTCAAAAAATTAGCTAAAACAGCGGCATCATATTGATTAACCTTGCAACCTAAACTCAAAATATTAAATTTTATTTTTCTATTTTCTCCCATTTTGATACAAAAAAATCTTAAGGTCATTAAGATTTTAAAAAAGCAAAAAGAGCTTTGATGAATAAATTGGAGCCGCCTGTCGGGTTCGAACCGACGACCTACTGTTTACAAGACAGTCGCTCTA
>CAYTRX010000018.1:0-11216 GCA_964440365.1 uncultured Gammaproteobacteria bacterium
TTGATTTTTCAAACTTCTCCAAAGCCTTACCCCCAACTCTTTGAGTAGGAGAATCTAAAGTAACAAACTCCGGAAATTGTTGTTCTAATTTAAACAATTCATTTTTCAATCCATCTAGAGCTGATTCGCTCATAGTCTCTTTATCTAAAACGTGGTAGTTGTAGCGATGAATATTTATTTCCTGTTTTAACTTCTCTATTCTATTTTTAGCTTGCTTTTTTTCCATAAATTAATCTTTTAGACAGCGGATTGTTAGGGCATAATTTTTATCAACCGAACTCCTAGATACCCTCTGATTAGAATTACCAATGCTTCGCCGCCAAGCATTTGCGCTATCCGTGGTTGAAGTCCATAAATAGTTTTCTACACCTAAATTTCCCCAACCAGAGCCATAAAAATATCCCCCTGGAATAGCGGAAAAGCCAGTACTATTATTATTTGCTGGTAAGTTGCCTGGCATACAAGAAGAAGCGCTAGCATTCCAACCACTAACGCTAGACAGAGATTTTGCCAAATAAATAGAGTTAGCGCTACACCAATACTGAGAATTAGCTGATAAGTAATTTGTTAAATTGGTCCAATCAGAATCTTTAGGAAGATGCCAACCGGAGGGACATAAACCCTGAGCACCATCACTCGTTGAATATTGCATAGCTTCATTCCATTGATACAAGCCACCATATGTAGCACAATTAGAAGAATTATTTATATAACAATATTTTTCCGTAACTGAATTATTAGCCTGAGCTACACTACTATTTATCATTGACCCAATATTTAAATTTCTCTTAAACCAACACTGAGAACCAATCTGAATTGTTTCATACTCTTCTCCGCCGTAGTCACAAGTAGAGCCACAAACAGTTTTACTAGAACAATAAGTATCTTTTCTCACACAACGCACCTTAAATTCAGAACCCTTATCAGCATTAGAGGAAGCTCCGGTAGGCATTTTTATATATCCAGCCATAGTTGGGGTGGTTGAGCCTTGTTCAGTTGAAACCCAATAGTCATCTCCACTAACAGATTGCAAATTAAAATATGAAAAAGATGGATCGCTTCTTAAAGCTGCTAGCTCATTAGTAGCTGGAAGGTACCAATCGGAATAACCATTGGCCACTAAATCATCGCAATATTTAACTGCTTCTAAGTATGTATTTGTTTGTGGAGCGAGTGTAGTATTATTGATTTTTCCATTATCAGAACTAGACGCTCCTTTATATGTAATTGATCCACTACCAGAACTATCTTTTATACAACGAACGGAAAAACCAAAGACTGGCGAATAGGAACTAGAGTAGAAGCTAGTGTTATAATAACTCAGGTAGCGGTTAAGAGCTTTAGAACTAGAGAATGAAGAAGACCAAAAGTACGTGCTATAACCCATACTGTAAAAAGCACCACTAGTATTGCGGTCGCCAGCTGGCAGGGCTGTAAAACCTGATGAATTAGTAGCTCCAGTGTTGGGAGAAAACCAGGTGGTAGTTCCTGATTGTTTTAATTTTCCTCCATCATCTCCTAAAGTAGTAGATAAAGTTTTGAATTCAGCAGAACTTGGTAAATGCCAACCTACAGGACAAACACCTTGTGTTTCTTCAGTTCCAGTAGTACTAGATGTAGCTACAGCGGCAAACCAATTATATAATACTCCATAGGTTTGGTAATTAGCTCTAGCTTTAGCAGTAGCCACATCATCTCCCGTATAACCATAGACTCCATAGGCAGGGGTTTGGTCATTTCCATTATTAACAAATGTAGTAGCATTACCTTGGACTGATGGCAAATATGCTAAATTCTTGGCCATCCAACATTGGGTCCCTATTTGGACTGTGGGGTATTGTTGTGAGTCTCGGGGGTCGATTAGGGTGCTGCCACAGACGAAAGGAGGAGGCGTTGTGTCCCACTGAAAATTAACAGTATCAGCTGTTAAAAATTTATTATCACAATTAGCTCCACTAGCATCACAACCGGAAGGACTAATTGATAAAGCATAGGTATCAGTTTTAAGTAATTTTCCACCACCACAAATCGATCCAGTTTTACAAGAAGCTGAACAATCTTTTTCAATATTTATACAATCAATCTCTAAAGAAATTTCGACATTCTTGTATTTACCAATTGCAAAAAAAGATTTATTCACTCCATCATCAACACAATTAATTGAATAAGAAGAGCCATCACTTAATTCCTGAGAAAATATTTCCGTACTAGAAAAAGCAATGCAAGCCCCAGCAAAATCATAGTTATTTTTTATGGCCTCATATAAAGCTCGCTCCTTTCCAGCTGCAGCGGCTTGACGAGCCTTAATACCATGAGACATATCAACACTTCGAGAAGTATTTAAAAAAACCAAGTAGGCTGACCCAAAAGCCAAAATAAAAATAACAAAAAAAACTAAGAGCAAGATCATCATTGCCCCAGCCTCCCTTTTAGTCGTTTTTATTTTTTTAAAAAAAATATTTTTCATAGTAAAATTAATAATCAAGCGAAATTGTGTTTTGTAAATAAATAATATTTCCTGGTTCATCAAGTGGTTCAGCTTGAACCAAAATACTAATAATTGGCTGACCAGCACTGATATCATCCTCAATTTCAAAAACTAAATTTAAAACTCTAGTTTGCTTTGAAGTTAAAGCTTGATCTGGATATTCATCATGCCAATAAATTTTGATTGCATCATCTTCTAAATAAAAACCTCGGCAAGCACCATCTTTAATATAATAAATAGTGCCATCACCAATACCAAAAAATCTGCCAGCCTCAATTGAGCAAATACTTCCATCACTCATCTCCGCCAAACGCAAATTATTGCTGGCTACTTGCATAAAATACTCTAAATCTGATTGCACATAAGATTCGCTACTAATACTTTCTTGACTACGTAAAATATTAACATAAATCCGGCTAATGACTAAGATTAATAAAATAAAAATAGAAACTGATACTAAAACTTCAATCAAAGTAAAAGCTGATTTTTTATTTTTTTTATAAAGCATTGTCATAAAAAATTGTACTTACTTTATAATCAAAAACATTGCCACGACTTTTCCAGCGCACCCAAGACTCTACTTCACTAGAATCATCGCTAGTAGTAATTGTAATCAAGCGACTAAAAATAGAGTCAGGCAAAAAAGTGTCATGCGAGAAGAAACCGCTCAAAGAATCTTGTCGCAAAACGCTATCATTAATTGAGGCAACATCAACAGCTACTAAATTAGCATAATCTACTTGATAAAACCTTACTCCATTACTAGGAATAGTTGAGCCATCCCAAATATTATATTCCCTACCTAAAATTATGTTGGTATCTTTAATATTTTTCATAATTTCAATCCCCTCATTAGCTAAAAACATGGCCGTTCCTAATTCTTTCTTTGATTGCTGAAAATTAGCGCTACGAACAGCCAAAGACAGAGCGGCAATAACACCAACTGAAGCAATAAATAAAACCATAATTACTTCAATTAAGGAAAAAGCTGTTTTTTTTCTTGAATTATTTTTTTTCATAATTTAATCTTTTAGACAACGGACGGAATAACCATAGTATTTTCCTTGAGCATTATAAGCAGAACAAGAAATGCTATTGCTATTATAATCAGTATTTACAATATGAGCTTTACTTGCATCTGAACTATAGGTTGTTGATGTCCAAAACCAAGCACCTCGAGCATATCCAGATTTTATTGTAATTCTATATCCAACTGAAAGAGCATTAAAACCACTGCTATTATTTATGCTTTGGTTATTGCCAACATGACAAACACCAGTGCTTTGATCCCAACCTGTATTAGCAGTAAAAGCTTTAGCTAAATAATTAGCATTAGAATCACATCTATTTTTCGGATCACTTTTTATATAATCAATTAAAGCTATAAATTCATCATTACTAGGAACATGCCAACCGGGCGGACAAAGCCCCTGATCGCCCTCCTCGCTTTCTTCATTCATGGCTGCACTCCACTGATAAACCAAACCTCTTTTTTCCCCTCCATTCCAAGCATCACGGCACCATCCAGTATCCTCTTCGTTAGTCCCACTTTTGCTCAAACAGCCATTATTATATCTTAAGTTTTCAGCAAACCAACATTGATTACCCATCTTAATTGTTGCGTATTCATTATTATCTCGAGAGTCAAGAAAAGAAGTGCCACAAGAAAAATGATCTATTTTTTGCACACAATTTGAACCAGAGGCACAAAAAGAACAACAAAGAATATCAGCATCATTACAGGAACAAGAACTAGCTTCGATTAAATACCCTGGTTGAAGATAAATTATACGTCCTCGATTAAAGTGTTTATCTCGAAATTCAACCTGCCAATCTAAATAATTTAAAGCAGCACTATCCGAATCATAAATTACCATCTCACCAGAACCAGAGGAAAATAATGCTGAAAGCATAGCCACCGAAAAAGCATTTTCAAAAAATATTTCATCTGGTAAAGTAATTTTCTTTCCCCCATAAATATCATCCATTTCGCCGACATCGGGAAGATAATTGCCATTTAAATCAGCAAATAAATATATTTTTTGATCAGACATTGAAAAACTTAATCCCCAATATTCAGGCACCACTCCATTATAAGTTTTACTATTTAAAGCATAAGATTGGGCTAATCTTAAATTTTGCTGAATCATATTTTGCGAATTTATCAATTCACTTTCGTTATAACCAACATTATAATTAGCCACAATAATAGCCGATAGCATACCAACAATAAATAAAACCAAAATCATCTCAATCAAAGTAAAAGCCTTTTTTAGACGATTGGGTTTATTTTGTTTTTTCTTGTCTAAAGAAATTTTAGCTGGAGAAACTTTTACTTGTTTTTTCTTAGTAGGTTTTGCTGGTTTTTGAGTTTTCTTTTTATTTGCTTTGATTTTGCTTACTTCAGTTTTTTTGCCCAATTTAGTTTTAGATTTTTTTTCTAATTCTGCTTCAATTAAATTTTGCTTAAGAAATTCTACTATTTGATCCTCAGTTTTTTCCACTAATTCATTCCAAAATTTTTTTCTTTTTAGTGAGGCTGACTTTTTTTTATTTTTAGTTTTAGATGAATTTAATAATTTTGATTCAGCTAATTCAGCTAAAAATTTCTCCCCCAACTTTATCATCTCTAATCTCTCTTTTTCTGTTTTATCAGAATAACCTAATAAATGTAAAAGTCCATGCACTAAAATAAAATCAAATTCCTGACTAAAAGAACGACCGAGTTCACGCGCCTGTTTTTCAATTTGAGCAGGGCTGATAATAATTTCATTTAAATCCGGAAAAGATAAAACATCAGTTGTTTTATTTTTCCCTCGATAAATCAGATTGATTTCTTTCATTTTAGTATCAGAAACTAAGGCTAAAGAAATCTCTACCTCTGGTTTTATTTTATATTTTTTAAAAAAAGCTTGGGCGATATCATCAATCCTCTTTTTGCTAAGCTTTTTTTTACTTAAATTTCTTAATTCAATCATGTTTATTAATACCTACTAAGCTTTATTATTTAAATAATTCTAAATATATTATAACGCAGATAAGTCAATTAGACAATAAAAAAACCTGAACTAAAAACGTAAAATTAGGCGAAGTTTGCGACTAAAATTATATAATAAATAAATAAATTTATTAAAAATGAGATCAAAAGTGCCAGGATAGGCATAAACTTCACCAGCAAAACCTTTCTTAAAACGAGAAACTCCCGGCCATTTTTGAGCATCTATTCCATAAAAATCATAATAAGCATAGCCTTCCTTTTTAGCTAACTTTATAAGTTCCCATTGCAAAAGATAGGGCGCCATTAATTCTCGTTTATTGTTTGATGAAGCGCCATGTAGATAAGTAACTGTTTTATCAAAAAAAGAAAATAATCCAGCTGCTATCAAGACATCATCCTGCCGTGCTTCAAACAAACGAATAAAGTGACCATCAATTAAATTAAGATAATATTTTTTACTGTGAATAAAAAATTTATCCCGCTTGGCTGTTAAGCTAATCAAATCATAAAAAGAAGCAAAGTGCTTGGCAAAATTGAGATCACTTTTCTTAATTTCATTTACCACTACCCCTTTGCGAGCAGCCAAGCGAATATTATATCTAGTCTTTTGAGCCATTTTTTTTAGCAAATCATCTTCACTAAGTGAAAGATCCAAAAAAGAAGTCATGGCTGGTTGAATGTCTCGACTTTTTTTAACAAAACGAGAATTGGAATTAGCAAATTTAACAAACTCCTGATCAAAGGGCTCAATTCGCAAAAATAAACACTTTTTCTTCCGGGCTTCCTTCCACATTTTTAAATAAAAATCCTGCCAAAAATCTCCTTCATAATTACCAAAAAATAAAGGACCGCGAGGTAAGTATAGATACTTAAAAGAAAAAGGGATCTTCTTTTCAATAGCCACAAAAAAAGCAATAATCTTTTCCTCCTGATAAACAGCTTTTAAAAAAACACCCGAGTTCACTCTTTCTTGAATCTTGGCCCAATAATCTGACTGCAGAAAGGGCCAAGCCGGAAAAGAAGCTCGGGCATTAGGATATAATTCCAAAACTTTTTTTTGCCAATCCAAAAAATCTTTTTTTTCTAAATCTATAATTCTCATTTATTTTAAAGCTTAAATTTTTAAAATTGACTCGCAACATTATACATCGGCAAGATAACCGCAGCGATCATAATACCAACACCTAGACCCATCAATACCATAATCAATGGCTCAATAATAGCGCTTAAATTAGACAACTTTGAAGAAACCTCTTTATCATAAAACTTAGCAATGTCCTCTAAAACCTCATCTAAACGGCCACTGCGTTCTCCAACCGACATCATTCCTGGAATCGTCTTAGGAACATATTTACTTTTCTCCATTACCGAAACAATTGATCCTCCCTCATTAATATTATCAGCTGTTTCAATTAAAATATCGCGATAAACAGTATTACGAACGATGTCTCCCACAATTTCCAAACTTTTATTAACCGGCACCCCACCTTTTAACAGTGTTCCCAAGGAACGACAAAGACGAACTAAATAAATTTGTTGAAATATTTTTCCTAAAATCGGCATTTTAACATAAAATAAATCTCGCACCCGTCGTCCATGTGGAGTTTTTATATAATATCGTAAAAACACTATCAAAGACAATAAAGCTACTCCAACATAAGCATAATATTTTTGTAAAAAATTAGTAACAGCAATAACAATTCGAGTTGCCAAAGGAAGAGTTGCCCCCGTTTCTTCTAAAATTTTAGTTAACTCTGGTAAAACAAAGAAAACAAAAACAAAACCTACGATTGTTAATCCACCTATAATAAAAGCTGGGTAAATTAAGGCATTTTTAAGTTTCTTAGTTAAATTATAATCCTTCTCCACCTCATTTGATAAATACTCCAAAATACTATCTAATTTACCTGAAGTCTCACCAGCTTTAATGACATTACAATAAAAATCAGAAAAAACTTTGGGATGCTTCTTTAAGGCATCCGATAAAAAAGAACCATTATCAACATCATAAGCCACTTGAGAAATAATTGCCTTAAATTTAATATTAGTCGTCTGTTCAACAATCACTGACAAAGCATCCACAATCGGAACATTAGACATGGTCATAATAGCAAATTGACGTGAGAAAACAATTAAATGCTTAGTCTTGATTGGATTTAAAAAAGCATTAATTTTAAACTCCAAATCGCCACCCGTTTCTTTTAAGAAAAAAACATTCAAACCTTGTCGATTTAAAACACGAATTGCTGAATTATCGTCAAACGCAATAACTGTTCCCTTTTTTAGTTTATTATTACGCGTTCGAGCTTTATAAAAATATATAGCCATATCTATTTTTATTTAAAATTGAGAAAAAATAAAATTATATTTTAAAATTCTTAAAAACTAAGATTCAATTACCCGCAGAACCTCCTCTAAGGTTGTAATACCACGTATAACCTTGATATAACCATCCTGACGTAAAGAAACGAATTCTTGGCATTTTTTAACAGCCGCAATATCTAAATTTTTTATATCGGTCATAATAATATGCTTTAGTTCATCATTTACCTCAATAATTTCACCTAAAGCTACTCGATCTAAATATCCTGTATTTTGACATCGAGCACAACCAACTGGCTCATAAATTTTTAAATTATCAATTGACCCAGCTTCTTTTAATTCAGGAATTTCTTTTTCTAAACGCCCTTCCCATAAATCAGCGAACTCTTCCTTAGCATCTTTAATTATCTGATTCCTTACCTCAATTGAGCACTCTTTCTTACAGTGCTTACAAAGACGACGAGCTAGTCTTTGAGCTAAAATCATTCGTAAAATAGAAGTCAAAAGAATAGGCTCAACTCCCATATCTAATAAACGAAAAATAGTACTCAAAGCATCATTGGTATGTAAGGTTGACAAAACTAAGTGTCCAGTCAAACCAGCATGAACCGACAATTCGGCTGTTTCCTCATCACGAATTTCCCCAACCATAATAATATCAGGATCTTGACGAACCAAAGAACGAAGTCCAGTCGCAAAAGAGTAACCAATTTTAGGCCTAATCTGAGATTGATTGACCCCCTTCATCTGATACTCAATCGGATCTTCCAAAGTAGAAATATTGACCCCCTCTTTATTTAAAATATTTATAATTGAATATAAGGTTGTTGTTTTACCCGAACCAGTCGGACCCGTTGATAAAATAATTCCATTTGTTTTTTTAATATTTCGCTTAAAAGTAGTAAGAATATGTTGATTAAAACCTAAGCCCTCCAAACTAATAATACCTTTAACCGTATCCAAAATACGCATTACTACTTTTTCTAAACCAACCCCAATCGGCAAGGTAGAAATACGAAAATCAATTTCCCGACCATCAAAAACTAAAACGATACGACCATCTTGCGGAACACGAATTTCGTCTAATTTCATTTTAGCCAAAACTTTAATTCTGGCCACGACTGAATTGTGAATATTTTTCGGCAAAAATAAAGCATTTTTCAATATACCATCAACTCGAATGCGAACTCGACTTTCATTTTCATAAGGTTCAATATGAATATCACTCGCTCGACTTTCAACCGCATTACGAATAATAACTGAAACGATTTTAGCAATCGGCGCTCCCTCACTGTCAGCATTGGGGTCTAAAATATCTGGCTCATCACCTCTCTTAAACTCTAAATCAGCCTCCTCCTCTCTTAATTTAGTCTTCAAAGCTAAAGAAATTTCTTCTTCAATTTTTTTATATTGTTTTAAAGCTGAATTTAAACTAATTTTAGAAATAACAAAATACTCAACTTCTAATTTTTTTTGTTTACCCAAAAAATTAATAGCTTCCATCGCCTTTAAATTAGGCTCAACCAAACCAACCTTCATCTTATTATTATCAAAATAAAAACAAACCGCTTTATAATTATCGGCTAATTCTTGATTAATCATATTTAAGGCCTCTTTACTAATATCCGCATCAACTAAGTTCATGTAAGGCAAATTTAGCATTTGAGCCTTAATTTCAGTAAACTTTTCTGGGCCAATTATTTTTTCACGAACGACAAAATCACCTAAATCAAAAGAAGAGTCTTTATTTTGCAAAACTCGTTCAATTCTATTGATATCACTCGTTGAAAGAAGCTTATTTTCTTTTAACAAATCAAAAAGCTTGTCGTTATTTTCCATAAGCTTTAATTAAAGTTAAAATGTCGGAGAAAAAGGATTCTGATTACCGACTTCAAAACTAGGAGTCAGCCCTTCACCTGAACCAATATTTTGATCTTCAATTCTTAAATTATCTGGTAATTCTAAATCACTAACATCAATTACAAAATCCTTTAGTTGAGTAAATTTTTCGTTTTCTAAAATTGATAAATCAAGCTGAGGCGAAAGACTGGGATTACTAATCTTGGCTTGTTCAATAATTTGCTCAGGACTTTCTAGGACTGAGTCTAGTTTAAAATAAGCTACAAATTCTGCATTATAAGCAAAAAAAGCAATATTAGCCAATAATAAAACTAGAAGCAAAACTATTAATAAAACTCGAAAAAGATTGTTCATATATTCTAAAATTTATTTTTTATAATAAGTTATCAATCCAATACTCAAAGAAGAATCACTCGGTCTAAAATCTAAAGAATAAACATCTATTAATTTTAAATTATTTTCTAATAGAGTTAAAAGTTTTTTGAGCTTAAAATAATCCATATCAACAATTTCCAAATCAATTACCCAAGCTGAAACCCCACCAGGCATTGCATCAATTTTTTCCTGATAAGCAGCTTTGGGAGCATTAGCCTCAATTCCTGGTCTCTTACTTCCACTTGCTACTCCCTTCATTGGAGCACCATCATCCATAAACCTTGGATCAATAATATTAATATCAACAATTTTAAAAGAATTCTCTGATAAAAGATAAGCAATTTCAGTAAACAAATCATCACGGGTATAAGTGCTTGGAATCATTTTTTCTATTTTATAAACATCCTGTGGATCAATTTTCTCAAACTCATTAATTAGGCTTCTGTAAACTTGTAAGTTATTATATTCATTAATAAATTCACTTTTTTTAGCGGCAATAGTGGAATTAGAAGCATTAGAAGCTTCTTCAAATTTAGGCAAGATGATAAAATAAAAAACCAGCCCAATAAAAGCTAGAATGAGAAAAAAAATAATAACCTTTAAATAAGTATTTAAAAATTTATTAGTAGCATTCCTTTTTCTTTTATTCTCAAAATCATCGGAGTTACTCTTAATAATTTGTAAATTATTTTTTAAATGATTGCCTGTCTCTACCATAAATATTATTTATTTAAAAAAGTATTATTTAAAATTAATTTTAGATTAAAATTAACTCTGGTTTTTTCTTGTTTTTCTGCCGAATTATCTCCTGGCGTAACCCCCTCAATTGGACCTAGGGGCGCTAAATCATTTTCTATTTTTTCTGTAATTATTTCCTCATCAGAAACTTCGGAAGAAAGTGTATCTTCGTTTTCTAAAAAAGTTTTGGACTGATAACTGATCGCCCGAACATCGTCAGTAGTGGCTGGTAAAAGATATTCCCCGGAAAGATTTCCTGAAAAACTATTATAATAAACTTTTTTCAAAGTATATTTTTCTAAATAATCAAAAAAATTACTCCAGTAAATATGCTGATTTAGAACATAAGAAGCAGTATCTAGATCATTTTGAAAAATACTAGATTTATTATAATCATCTCTTATCTTATCCGTCTCTTCCCTGATATAAGCAATT
>CAYTRX010000019.1:0-10344 GCA_964440365.1 uncultured Gammaproteobacteria bacterium
AGCTGGAGTAGATGGTCCAGCTGATTTAATAATTTTTCCTTTATAATTTTTTAAATTTTTCACCTTACCATAAATAAGTCCATTAAAACAAAGCTGGTCACCAATCCTGAGGGTACCGTTTTGCACTAAAATTGTAGCCAAAGGTCCAGCTCCCTTATCAATACTAGATTCAACAATGGTACCAATCGCATCAGCCGCTGGATTGGCTTTCAAATTATCAGCCTCTAATTCAGCGGTTAATAAAAGCATGTCTAAAAGCTCATCAATTCCTGTATTTTTTAAAGCTGAAACTGGGACACAAACTGTTTTACCGCCCCAATCCTCAGGAATAATATTTAACTTAGTAGATAAATCCTGTTTAACTTTATTGATATCCGCCTCTTCTTTGTCAATTTTATTAATAGCTACAATAAAAGGAATTTTAGCTGCTTCAATAATACGGAAAGCTTCAATTGTTTGAGTATTAACGCTATCATCAGCGGCTACGACTAAAATAGAGATGTCAGCAACTTTGGCACCCCGAGAACGCATAGCGGTAAAAGCTTCATGCCCAGGTGTATCAATAAAGGTAATTTTTTGCCCCTTACGTACAATTTGATAAGCACCAATATGCTGTGTAATACCACCAGATTCCCCAGCCACAACATTGGTAGCCCGAATAGCATCTAATAATTTTGTTTTGCCATGATCAACATGACCCATCACCACAATAACTGGCGGTCGCTTTTCTAAATCATCCTCATCTTCTTTGCTAATAGCCTCAGCTAAAATTTCACGCCCAGAAACATCTAATTTTTCTTCGCTATCATCTTTTAAATTGATATCCAAATTTAAACCAGCGCCAATAATCACCGCTGTATCAAAATCTATTTTTTCATTCATAGAAACAAAAACGCCATTTTTCATCAATTCCTTTAAAAGAGAATTGATTGGTAAATCGGCCAAAGTAGCTAAGTCTTTAACCGAAATAGACTTTCCGATTTCTATTTTTTTAACCTCTTTAACAATACTAGCTTCTTGTTCTTTTTTTAGAGCTTCTTCTGCTGCTCGTTGTTTTTCTAATTGAACCTTAAATGTTGGCCAATTTTTGATAATTCTTTTGGCAATGACCTTATCAACCTTAATAGCTTTTTGACCAATATTAAAACCCATTTGCGGTAAAATTTGGCGCAACTCAAAAGGAGATATTTTTAAAACTCGAGCTAATTCTGTAATATTCATGTTTTATTATTATTTTATTAATATTTTATCGTGTATTTAATTTATCTTATCTTATTTTTTTTTATTAGTCAACCGCCGTGAAAACTCACAAGCACAATATTTTTGCCGATAATAGCCCTTTTCTTTGGCTAATTTTACTGAGGCCTGATATAATTTTTGAACATCAAAAGCTAAATCTAAAAATTTTAAATCATATTTTTTAGCTAAATCATTGGCTAAATTTTTAATTTTAAGAGCATCTTTGAAAGGGCTACTAAGTAAAGTAGTATAAAAAAGTTTAATTCCCTTTTCTTTAGCCACCAGAGCTGTCTTTTCTAAACGATCAAAATAACAAAGTTCGCAACGAGCCCCTCTTTCTGCTTCCTTTTCTAAACCTTTTACTTTTTCCAACCAAGGTAAATGATTATAATTTTCAACTATTAACTCTAATTTATATTGTCGGGCTAAATCTTTTACCCAAAACAACCTCCTTTCATATTCCTCTAAGGTATCAATATTGGAATTATAAAAATAAAGGGTGATGTTATATTTTTTAAGTAATTTTTTGGAGATTAAATAGGCTCCGCAGGGAGCACAACAAATATGTAAAATTAATTTCTTCTTTTTTTTATCTAAAAAATAAAAGAAAATTATTAAAGCTATCATCAATAAAAGAAGTAAAAGTAGAGCCCACATCTTTCCGCGACTTTGTAAAAATAAAGCAGTTGAACCAAAAAATCCAGAAACTGCATAAAAAAATAAAACAGCTTGTTTTTGGCTAAGACCTAAATCAATTAAACGATAATGTAAATGTTTGCGGTCAGGATTTTTGAATGGATTTTTTCCAGCTAGTAAACGTCTAATAATAGTCCAAGCAACATCTAAGGCTGGCAAACCAATAACCAAAAGAGCGATGGCGATTTTCCCGCCAGAAATAATCGCCAAAACTCCCAAAATATAACCAAGCAACAAAGAACCACTTTCCCCTAAAAAAATTTTAGCTGGATTGAAATTAAAATAAAGAAAGCCTAATAATACTCCCAAAAAAAGTAAGGCAGCCATCGCAATATCAGCTTGATAATATTTGGTAGTGATAGTAAATAAAAAAATTATTAAAGCACCAATAGCCGAAACTCCAGATGCTAAACCATCAAGTCCATCCAAAATCTTAGTTGTGTAAGTCATTCCCAAAAGCCATAAAAAAATAAAAATGGCACTAAGATATGAGGGTAAATAAATTAATTCTCCCCGAAATCCAGTGATTTTTTCAATACTAACCCCCCCTAAGATTACGGCTAGAGAGGCTAAAATTGGCCAAATAATCTGCTTTTTAGCGCTTAAATTGTATTTATCGTCTAAAACACCACCAATAAGCAAAAAACAAGCACCAATAAAAAATCCTAACCAATGATATATATTTAAAGAACCTAGAAATAAACTTTTACGAAAAACAAAAAGTGATAAAAAATAAGAAGCAAAAATAGCTACTCCCCCCAACAAGGGTGTTGCGGTTTGATGAATTTTGCGATTAGAATTGGGTTCATCTAAAATATTAAATTTAAAAGCTAGGCCTTGAACCAATTTAGTAAAAATCAGAGATATACCAAGCGAAAAAATAATGGCTAAAACATAATTCATATTTTTATTTTCCTATAAAGCTTTTGATTTTAAAATTATTAAAAAAATAGCTATGAAAAAAGAATAGCTATGAATTTAAAATTTAGAGAGCTTTAGCTTTTTCAACCTCCAATTCGCCCTCCTTATTAATAATAACCGTATCCCGACGTTTAATTTGTTTAGCTAAAATTAGATTAGCAATTTCATTTTCAATCTTGTCCTGTAATAAACGTCTTAAAGGACGAGCGCCAAATTTAGGATCATAAGCACTTTCCGCTAATTTCAATAAACCTTCATCAGCAAATGATAAAGAAATTCCCTTACTTGATAAATTCTTAGCAATTTTTTTAACCATAATCTTGGCGATAGATAAAATATTGTCCAAGGTCAATGGTTTAAAGACGATAATGCCATCAAAACGATTGATAAGCTCCGGTCGCATAACCTTATTTAAATGAAAATCAATCAATTCTTGTTTAATAATTTCTGTACCAACACCTTTTTTAACGGCATCTTGAATATATAAAGCACCAGCATTAGAGGTAGAAATAATAATAGAATTAGTAAAATTAATAGTCCGACCCTGGCCATCGGTTAAGCGTCCATCATCTAAAATTTGAAGGAATAGGTTCAAAATATCTGGATGAGATTTTTCTATTTCATCAAATAAGATTAAAGAGAAAGGTCTTTTTCGAACAGCTTCGGTTAGATAGCCCAAAGTACCATCAACATCACCAATCATCTTTTTAACACTATCAGCTAATTGGTATTCACTCATATCTAAACGAATCATATACCTTTCATCACCAAAATAAATATCAGAAACTGTTTTAGCCAATTCGGTTTTACCAACACCCGTTGGTCCTAAGAACAAAAAGCTAGCTATTGGTCGACTTTCTTCACGTAATTCAGCTCGAGCTCGACGCAAAGCACCAGCCACAGCCTTAACCGCCTCTTCCTGACCAATCATTCGATTATGAATTTTTTCTTCTAAATTCATTAATTTCTCGCTCTCAGATTCAGTAACTTTGGAGAGTAAAATTCCTGTCATATCACTAATAACTTCAGCCACATCATTTTTGCTACATACTTTTTTACTAGGATCTTTTTGTGCAAGTTTGGCAAATTTTACCGCTGCTGCTTTTATCACCTCAACAGCTTTTTCTGGTAAAAACTTATCATTAATATATTTAGCCGACATTTCGACCGCTGCCTCAATGGCGCTATAATCAAAATAAATACCGTACTTATTTTCAATCCAACCAATTTTACTCTCAACCATAAAAATAGCATCGTCCTTACTGGGTTCAGCCACCCTAAGTGTGGCCATCGCACTATCTAAGGCTCGTCCTTCAACATAGCGAGAATAATTTTCGCTTGAAACCGAAGCTAAACAATAAATTCCTCGGCGACTTAAAGTTTCGGCCAAAACTTCTGATAACTCTAAACTCTCTTCGCTACCGGAAGCAATTCCCATAATATTTTCCACATTTTCAATAAAAAAGATAATATTTTTTGATCTTTGGGCCTCATGAATAATATTTAATAATCTTTCTTGGGCCTGTACTGGTGATGCTCCAGAAATCAAACGAGAAACATCTAACTCTACTAAACGTTTATCTTTTAAGAATTTAGCTACTTCTTCTTTAACCATTAACTGCGCCAAACCTTCAATGATTGTTTTCTTACCAACTCCAGGATTGCCAACTAAAAGTACGCCATTTTGTCCACCTTCAAAAAATTCAAAAATTTGCCGAAGCTCTTTATCACGGGCTACACAAATTTCAAAATAACCATATTTGGCCATAGCCGTCATATCACGCGAAAAATAATCAACGGTTGGAGTAGCAATGGCGGTATAAGCTCGATTCATGTTACCACCCGGTTTTAAGCGAGCCATTTTCTTAAAGATTTTATAATCTCTCACTATTTTTTCATTAACTAAAAACCACTTAACTGCATTTTCAATCTTGTTCTGCGAGATTTCAAATTCGTACAAAATTTCTTGTAAAATAGGGTTTTTTTGATAACAAAAAAGGACAATATTTAAAACCGAAACGCTATCTTGCTTATTTAAATAAGCATCACTAAAAGCCGAAAGTAAAATTTCTTGAACATGCACCGACGGAACAGTTCGATCACCTCGCCCCCTAAGTCGACTTTCATCTAATAAATATTTTTTTAATAAAGTAGCTAAATCATTAATATTAACATTTAAGCGGGATAATAAAGCAGCAATACGTGGTGAACGAAGCAAAGACCAAAAAAGATGCACGGTGCTTAATTCTTTTTGTTTTAACTTTCTAGCTACGAGATAAGAATTTTCCAAAATATTTAAAACTTCATCGTCTAAAGACCCGGAAATATCTAATTTGGGCAGTTTTTTATAATCTAAAACGCCTTTTGTCTTTTTCCGTGATCTTAATTTTTTGATTCTTTTTCTCCGAGCTTGCTCTTCGCTAATTCGATAAATAATAAACATGTCAAAAATTAGCGAAATTAAAAAAATTGAAATAAGAGAGCTGGGATCTTTATAAAAAGAAAGAAGGATTTCTGGATTATTATTAATTAATTCTATATTTTGATAAATCCAAAAAATAAAAGCTAAGAGACCAGCAATACCGCAAGCATAAGCTATTGAATTAATAACCTTATTTGTCTTTTTTTTACCACGACGAAGAGTAATCAATGGTCTCCGCAAAACTAAATCAAAAGATATTAAACGATTAAAAAAGGCTGCTGAAACCTTAGATTTAGAATCAACGATAAAATCACCCTCACCCAAAACCAAACTTTCTTTTTCTTCTTTATCTTTATTCATAAAAAAATATTAAAAAATTCTTTGCCAAATTAAATAAACGATAGCGATTGGTAAAGCTATCCACAAAATAAGAGCAATAATCGCTAAAAGTAAAAAAAACAAAAAGGCAATAAAGCGGAAAATAATTTGAACCAAACGGACGACAAAACTAATCAAGCGACTAGTAATGTCTCGTTGTCCATACATTGGAGTAAAAAGATTTTTAATCCAAACTCCAGCCCCAACGACCATCCAACGCTCCTTTAAAAAAGTTTTTATTTTAAGCAAGAAACGAAATAAGCCCACGCTATACCACCATACTGGAAAAAAAGCGATATCAAACAAAATTTTTACAGAAATCTTGCTAAAAAGAAATAAAAAATTATTTTTCATAAGTTTTGCAGGTTTTTATACCAATTTTTCAAGCTTTTTGGCTAAATCTTGATACTAATATCATAGCAAAAAAAGCTGTTTTTGGCAAAAAACAGCTTTTAAATTTTCCAATAAATACGTATAAAAAACCTCTATTTAAGTGAGAGCAAAATATTGTCTTTTTGCCCAACATCCAAAGATATTTTGTCTCCATCCTGAATCTTTCCCTCAATAATATTTAATGATAATTCGTCTAAAATCATATTTTGAATAACTCTCTTGAGAGGTCGTGCACCAAAAGTAGGATCATAACCCTTCTCGGCTAAACGTTTTTTTGCCCGAGCTGAAATTTTAAGAGCAATATTTTTATTCTTTAAACGTTCTTCA
Organism: uncultured Gammaproteobacteria bacterium; assembly: GCA_964440365.1. Lineage (GTDB taxonomy): Bacteria > Patescibacteriota > Patescibacteriia > Patescibacteriales > UBA12465. The sequence continues at coordinate 6,377 of CAYTRX010000019.1, forward strand.
AGTTTAGCTAACTCTAAATCAACAATTTTTTCTAAATTTTCCTTACTTAAACTTCTAAAAATAACTATCTCATCAATTCTGTTTAAAAATTCTAGTTTAAAATGGTCTCGCAAGACACTATCAATTTTTTCTCTTATCTCTTCTTGACGAATCTTTTTATCTTGCTCTTCATTTTCCCCACTAGAAAAACCAATCGAATACTGTTTAATTAATTCATTACCTAAATTTGAAGTCATGATAATAATAGTATTTTTGAAATTAACTTTTCGCCCCTTAGAATCAGTCAAAACGCCATCATCTAAAATTTGTAATAAAATATTGAAGGTTTCGGGATGAGCTTTTTCAATTTCATCAAATAAAATAACGCTATAAGGACGACGACGAACTCGATCAGTTAATTGACCACCATCATCATGTCCAATATAACCAGGAGGTGAACCAATTAATTTGGCCACACTATGACGTTCCATAAATTCGCTCATATCAAAACGAATTAAGGCATTTTCATCATTGAACATAAAACGAGCCAAAGCCTTAGCTAATTCTGTTTTTCCAACACCAGTAGGACCAACAAAAAGAAAAGAACCTATAGGTTTTTTTTCCTCATTAATACCAGCTCGACTACGACGAATGGCATTAGAAATAGCTTTAATAGCGTCATCTTGACCAATAATAGATTTACCAAGTTCTTTTTCCGCCTTAGCTAATTTTTGCACTTCACTTTCTAGCATTTTATTAACTGGGACTCCAGTCCAACGAGCAACAACCTTGGCGATATCTTCCTCATCAATCTCTTCTTTTAAAATATGCTGTCCTTTTTTCTGAATTTTTACTAAATCCTCTTGTTGTTTTTTAATATCTTTATCCAGTTGCGGAATAAGAGAATAACGAATTTCAGCTACTTTGGTTAGATCATCTCCTCGGCGCTCAATAATATCAGCCTCCATTCTTAATTCATCCATCTTCCTTTTAGAATCTCTAATTTTGGAAATTATCTCCTTTTCGTTAGTCCAATGAATTTCTAACTGATTAGCTTTTTCTTTTAATTCCTCCAGCTCTTTATTAATTTTATTTTTTTTTGTAACTATGCCTTTGCTAGAACCAGATAAACCAGCTCGAGCAATTTCTAAACGTTTTATTTTTCTTTTCATATTGTCCAACTCTTCTGGCATTGAATCAATTTCCATACGCAAAGCAGAGGTGGCCTCATCAATTAAATCAACGGCTTTATCTGGTAAAAAACGATCGGAGATATAACGACTAGAAAGTTTAGCGGCAGCAACCAAAGCCTCATTGGTAATTCTAACCCCATGATGAACTTCATATTTTTCCTTGATACCCCGAAGAATAGAAACTGTATCTTCAATACTTGGTTCAGCTACATAGATTGGTTGAAAACGACGTTCCAAAGCAGCATCTTTCTCAATATATTTTTGATATTCTTTGGTAGTAGTAGCCCCAATAGTACGAAGCTCACCTTTAGCTAGAGCTGGTTTTAACATATTGGAAGCATCCATCGCTCCTTCACTGGCTCCAGTTCCTACTAAGGTATGAAGCTCATCAATAAATAAAATAATTTTCCCTTCCTGAGCCTTAACTGTTTTTAAAACTGATTTTAAACGGTCCTCAAATTCACCCCGAAACTTAGCCCCAGCGACCAAAGATCCTAAATCTAAAGAAACAACTTCTCTGTTTTTTAACATTTCTGGTACATCACCACTTACAATTCTTTGTGCCAGACCTTCAACAATAGCTGTTTTTCCGGTTCCCGCCTCGCCAATTAATACTGGATTATTTTTGGTTCGACGCAATAAAACCTGCATAATACGTCGGATTTCATTATCGCGACCAATAACCGGATCTAATTTTTCCTGCCGAGCTAATTCAGTTAAATTAACTGTATATTTTTCTAAAGTTCTAAATTTACTTTCTGGATCGGGATCACTTATTTTCTGTGAACCGCGTAAGTCTTTTAAGATTTCTAAAACTTTTTCATATTCAATATTAAAATCTAATAGCACTTTTTGAGCTGGGGTTTTAACACCAATTAGAGCCAAGAAAATGTGTTCGGTAGAAATATATTCATCGCCCATACGATCAGCTTCTTTTTGCGAACGATCAAAAAGAGAAACCACCTCTCCGGTTCCTTGAACCGCCTGAACGGACTCAAAATTACTCGCATTAGTTTTAACTCTTGGCAATTTCCTAATCTCGTTGATAGTAGCATCTTCAATTAATTCTGGTTCAATTTTTAATTTTTCTAAAATAACTCGAACCAAACTTTCGCTCTGATTCATTAAAGCTAGTAAAAGATGTAAACCCTCAATATATCGTTGGCCATAATCACTGGCAATGACTTGAGCGTTTATAATTAATTCTTGTGATTTACTAGTAAATTTATTAAACATATTATTATATTTTATATTTTAATTATTAGCAGTCTATTAGTATGACTGCTAATAATATATCCTATCCTGAGAAATTAGTCAAGTTTAAAAAAACCATATTAACCCTATAATAAAACGTTTGTTTATTAGGCTAATATGGAGCAACACTTTACATAATACCCCAAAACAACAAAAAATTATTTTGATATTAAAAATTAATTTTATCTATTTAATAAAAATTAAATTAAATTTTTCAAGGCTTCGTCTAAACTTTTAACAAAAATAAATTTTATTTTCTTAAAAGTATTACTTAATTTCTCTTCTTCTTTAATTGAGGACATTTTAGGCAAAATAATAGTTGTAAAACCCATTTTTTCAGCTTCTTTTAAGCGAAGATCAAGATGAGAAATTGCACGCAACTCTCCGCCTAAACCTAACTCCCCTAAAACTATCGTTTTCTTATTTAAATATTTGTTTTTTAAAGAAGAAATGATAGCCAAAGAAACAGCTAAATCTAAAGCTGGGTCATTAGTTTTAAAACCACCAACAATATTTAAAATAATATCATGGCTCATCAGGTCCAATTTTTGTCTTTTAGAAATAAGAGCTGATAAAACTTGTAAACGATTGCTATCAAAACCAGAGCTTTTTCTTTGAGGATAACCGAAAACAGTTCGTGAAACTAAGGCCTGAACATTAATCAAGAAAGGACGACGTCCTTCTATAACACAGGAAAAAACAGAACCAGAAAAAGCGGATGATAAATCACTTTCCAAAAAAGAAAGGCTCGGATTTTTTACTTCTTCAAGGCCCTGACCAGTCATTTCTAAAACTCCAATCTCATTAACACTACCAAAGCGATTTTTAACTGAACGTAAAATATAATGACCACCTCGTCCATCATTTTCCAGATATAAAACCACATCAACAATATGCTCCAATGATTTTGGTCCAGCTACTTGCCCATCTTTAGTAACATGACCAATCAAAAATACTGGAATATTATATTTTTTAGCTAATTCCATAAATTTAATGGCCACCATTCTAATTTGCCCCACTCCACCAGCTTCACTTAAAAGAGAAGCTGAGTATATAGTTTGAATAGAATCAACAATTAAAAGACCGGGCTGAGCCTTGATAACACTAGAAATAATCTTTTCTAAATTGGTCTCACCAATAAATTTAAACTTTTTTAAATCGCATTTTAGACGTTCTAAACGAAGTTTTACTTGACTAGCTGATTCCTCCCCTGAAATATATAAAACATCAGCTAGCTTAGAATTGTTTTTTAATAAAGAATCGGCAATTTGAGCTAAAATAGTTGATTTTCCAACCCCAGGCTCACCACTTAAAAGACTAATGGAACCCTTCACTAAACCTCCGCCTAAAACACGATCAACCTCTGAAATACCTGAAATTAATCGGATGCTATCCTCATCTTTTATTTGACTTAAATCACTAATTTCGCCCATCAAAACCTTACTTAAAAGATCTTTTTCTTCTATCTTTTTTTGGTCTTTAATATCAGCAACTAAGCTCCCCCATTGCCCACACTCTAAACAACGCCCACTCCATTTTGGA
>CAYTRX010000020.1:0-10036 GCA_964440365.1 uncultured Gammaproteobacteria bacterium
CAGCATATTCTTCTAGGGCTGCTAGATAAGAACCCTCTTCTAAAGCACGGCTTTCGCCAAAATCTTTTTTGATAGTAGTTGCTAACTCCTCGCTTTCTTTTAGTTTTTCTGAAGCTAAATCTAAATCACCACGATGAATGGCAAAAATTGCTTTTTTGGCATTATTTAAAATTATATTAGAGCGACTAATTATTTGTCGACGTTGATTATTTTTATTTAAATAATCATTTCTAAGACTGGCAAAAAATTTTTTGTTTAACATTTATTTATTATTAATTTATTATTTATATTTAATAAAAACTAAAGCTGAAAGGCTTTAGAAAAACAAAAGGGCTTTAGAAAGATAAGATTTAATTTTAAAAAGTATAAATCTAATATAGCTTAGCGAGTTGAGCAGAATAATAATAATTTAGCGGGCGGTGCGGAAAACCTCTTCCAAAGTAGTTTCCCCCTTTAAAGCTTTAATAATTCCGTCTTGCATAATATTAATCATTCCATTTTCAATAGCCATATTTTCAATTTCCAAGTCGTTGACATCAGGTCTTTCAATTAATTTTTGAATTTCTGGATTAATTTCTAAAACTTCATATATTCCTAAGCGACCACGATAGCCGATATGATTACATTTAGCACAACCCTTACCTCGATAAAACTTAAATTCGCTTGGCATTTTAAAATCTTTGTTTTTTATTTTACTTAAAATTGATTTTACTTCTTGTAATTCTTCTTCACTCAAAATTACTTCTTCTTTTTCACAATCAGGACAGATTTTTCTAACTAATCTTTGTCCGATTGAGCATTCAATAGCATTGGAAAGCATAGCTCGCTCTACCCCTAGTCCCATAAAACGAGAAACGGCACCAGCAGCACTATTGGTGTGAACGGTAGATAAAACTAAGTGTCCAGTTAAAGAAGCTTCAATGGCAATTTTAGCAGTTTCGTCGTCTCGAATTTCCCCAATCATCATAATGTTTGGGTTTTGTCGCAATAAAGAACGCATAGCCGCCGCAAAAGTATAACCTTGCTCATTATTGATTTGTGTCTGAATAATTCCTTCCATCTGGTATTCAATCGGATCTTCAACAGTGATAATTTTTACATCAGGAGTATTAATTTTCTTTAAAATACTATATAAAGTTGTAGTTTTACCAGAGCCAGTTGGTCCAGTAGTTAAAATAATACCTTTGGTTTTTTTAATAGCTTTTTTTATTGCCGGTAAAGCATATTCAGAGAAACCTAATTTTTCTAAATCTAAGCCTTGCTCTCCTCCAGTTAAAAAGCGAACAACAACTGTTTCACCAAAACCTCCGGAAATAATGGAGACCCGACAATCTAGCTTTGTATCAGGTAAGAAAATTGTAAAGCGACCATCAAGCGTGGCTTTTTTAATATTAGTCTCAAAGCCGGTTAATATTTTTACTTCTGCTAAAAGAGGAAGAAAAGTGCTTTTGGGTAAATCAAAAATATCATGCAAAACCCCATCAATTCTAAATCTAATTTTTACATTTTTTTCAGTTGGCTCAATATGCAAGTCGCCAGCCTTGCTTTCAGTGGCTAGTGATAAGATCAGAAAAATTATTTCTTTGCTAGGTAAGGTTTTTAAAATCTCTGGAATTTTTTCTGGGTTTTTTAACATTTCCTGAGCTCGAGTTAAATCTTCGGTTTTTATTTTAATACCACGACCAATAGTTTGAGAAATGGCAATATCGTATAGTTTTTCTACGTAATCAAAATTTCCAACAACTCGATAGACTTCTTCCGCACTAGTAATTCCTTCCAAAACTTTTAAAATACCATCTTGAAGCATGGTAATCATTCCATCTTCAATAGCTCTTTGTAGTATTTGAAAAGAAGGAGCATTATCAACTGCCAATTGTTTGATTTTGTCACTCATGGTAAAAATTTCATAAACTCCAATTCGTCCTTTATACCCAATGCCATTACATTCTGCACAACCAGGTCCAGCTTTATAAATGGTTGGTAATATTGGTGGAACATCAATATTGGCCTTGGGTGAGATTACGGCTAATATTTTTTTTATTAAAAATTCCTCTTCTTCACTTAATTCGTGAATTTGTTTACAATGCGGACAAAGTTTTCGAACTAGTCGTTGACCAATTACGGCATTGATAGCTGGGGTGAAAAAATGTGGCTTTAAACCAAGCTCATTAAGACGGGGGATAACACCTGAGGCATCATTGGTGTGAAGAGTGGATAGCACAACATGACCAGTTAAAGCTGCTTGAATGGCAATTTCGGCAGTTTCAGAATCTCTAATTTCCCCAACCATGACAATATTGGGATCCTGACGTAAAATTGAACGTAAGGCATTAGCAAAAGTATAATTACTTTTTGGATCAACTTGACTTTGATTAATTCCGGGCAATTGATATTCAATCGGGTCTTCAAGAGTGATAATTTTTGTTCCGGGATTGTTTAATTCTTTTAAAATAGCATATAGGGTAGTTGTTTTTCCACTTCCGGTTGGACCAGCAGTTAAAAGAAGTCCGTTGGGCTTTTTGATTTCCTGAGCTATAATTTCATAAGCCTCCGGTCTCAAACCCAATTCATCAAAACTTAAACCAACCGAACTGGCTTGCAATAATCTCATAACCACACTTTCACCAAAAACAGTTGGTAAAAAGGAGGAACGAACATCAATGCGATCATTTTTTAGAAAGATAGAATAGCGACCATCTTGGGGCTCTTCAATATTTATTTTTACTCCAGCCAGTATTTTCATTCGCGCTATTATTTTTTTCCATTTAGATTTATCAATAATGGCTGCTTCTTGTAAAACGCCGTCAATTCTAAGGCGAACGATTACACCCTTGCTTTCAGCTTCAATATGAACATCACTAGCATTAACTTTTAAAGCAGTTGCTAAAATTAGGGTTACAACATCAGAAATATTAACTTCTTTTATTTTTTCATTTAAGCTTTTATAATCACCAATTATCTTGCCAAATCTTTCTAAGTCTTCTTCGGTGATAATTAAATCTCGGCTTATATTTTTATTTTTTGGGATATTTTTATAAACCAATAGGGCTTCTTGTAAGCTTCGAGGAGAGACTAAGAATAGAGAACTTTTAGTAAAATATTTTTTATTTAGACTTTCAATAATTTCGTCAACTTTTTCATTTTGTGGATTACTGGTTGCTACTCTAATATTTTTCCCATCATAAAAAAAGCAGATCACTTTATTTTCAATTGCCTCTTCTTCGGGAATTAGTGATAGAGCTTCTGAGCTAATTGGAAAGCCAACTAGATCTATATACGACAAACCCAGGCTTTGAGCACTAGCCTGAGTTCGTTTTTCTATTTCTTTATTTTTTATTTCTTCTTGCTTGCTTAAAAGCTTAGCTTGCGCACTTTCATCATCATGATCTTGTTTTAGCAAGCTGGAAATTGAGTCAAAACCACTCATATCTTTACTAAAATATTATTTCAAATTATTCTTTCTTAAATATTATTTTTCAACAAAAAGTCTTTCTAGCTTACTGCTTCTACTCCCACTATTTAATTTAGTAAATAATTTAACCCAAGAAGTAGTTTGGAAAACATTGATCCAAGCGCCCCCTAAAATCATAATAGCCATTACTAATAAGAAGCCGACAATGATAAATGTCCAAAATAGAAACAGGGGAAGAGTCATTATACTGATAGATAAAGCAATTCCAAAGAATAGGGTAAAGATGATAAATGATAAGAGAGAGAAAAAGACAATAGCAATAAAATTAATAAAGAATAAAATAATAGCCATTTCAATACTGATTAACCAATTCTTGCAAAATAATTTCCATGCATTTTTTAAAGCCGGAATAATTTTTTTATTTTCTAAAACTACATAAGCAATAGCATATTTAGCGATAAAAGATAAAAATAGGGAAGCTGGAATAAAAATGATAAAAATTAATCCATAAATAATTGAAGCAAATACTTGGCTTTTAATAATAACTACCACCAATAATAGACTAATTAATAAGAAAATAAGATTAACAATCAGAGATATCAATATATTAAAAAGGATAACTGGCCAAAATTTCTTTTGGGAGCTTTTTAATATTTTTTTTATTTTTATTTTTTCTTTTTTATCAGGATTACTTCCTGCTTTTTCTGAGTTAGCGACAGTTTTGATAATTCCGATTTGAGAAGAAACAGCTAACCACAAGAAAAATAAACTAATAGCGACAACTAGTAAAAAAACAATAGTTATAATGGTCATAGTTCCAGGATTGCTTCTGAATAAGGAAGCAACATTTTTCCAGGCATCAGCTGAAAAAATCCCGGTTTTGATAAACATCATTAAATTATTTAGAGAACTAATACCAGCTCCTTGATCAAGAGAGCGTGACATTATTCTAGCCTCAACGGTAAAACTAACAAGTGAGGCAAAAAACCCAAGAAACCATAAGGCTCTGTTTTTCCAAGAAAACCTCCAAGTCTGTTTTAAAATAGCTCGATAAGATAGCATAAGCTTAAAATTAAATTATAAATTAATTATTTTAATATATAAAAATTATAACATATTTTATAAAAAAGTAAAAGTTTTTAAGTTTTTATTATTATAAAGCTTTGCTAATTTGTTCAGGCTTTATCTAAAGGTTTTTATTGCCAAAAAGCTTTAAATAATATACAATAATTATTGAAGTATTTAAGAGCTGTCAGTCAGCTCTATCCTAATTTTTTATTAAAATGTTAAAAATATGGCAAAAATAATAAGAGACGAAGCTTTGGTGGAGGAACTTTTGACCCGTGGTGTTGAAAAGATTTATCCTGATAAAGAGACCTTGAAAAAGAAATTAATGAGTGGCGAACGAATTAGGCTTTATTGTGGTTATGATCCCAGCGCCCCTTCTTTACATATTGGTAATGCGATTTCTATTAATAAATTATCTCAATTTCAGGAATTAGGGCATGAGGTTATTTTTTTGATTGGTGAATTTACCGGGATGATTGGTGATCCAACTGATAAAACAGCGGTTCGCAAGAAAATGAGTCGAAAAGAAGTGAAGGAAAATTCAAGGTTTTATAAAAAACAGGCAACTGTCTTTTTGGATTTTTCTGGACCTAATAAGGCAAAACTTTTACGCAATAGTAAATGGAATGATAAATTGACCTTTAAGGATTTGGTTGAGCTATCTTCGCACTTTACTGTTCAGCAAATGATTCAAAGAGATATGTTCCAAAAAAGGTTGGAGGAAAGTAGGCCCATATATTTACATGAATTTTTATATCCTCTTGCTCAGGCTTATGATAGCGCCGTTATGAATGTAGATTTAGAGCTTGGCGGAAATGATCAGATGTTTAATATGATGTGTGGTCGTGATTTACAAAAAGCTTTGGGGCTCAAGGATAAATGTGTTATGACTCTAAAATTATTAGCTGATGATAAAGGTCATAAAATGGGAAAAAGTGAGGGTAATGTAGTTTTTTTAAATGAAAATCCAGATGAAATGTTTGGCAAAATAATGTCTTGGACTGATGATGTTATTGCCAATGTTTTTGAGCTTTGTACTCGGGTTGATATGAGAGAAATTATTGAAATGCGTCAAAAAATGAAAAATAATGAAGTTAATCCACGAGATTTAAAAATGCGTCTAGCTTATGAATTAGTTAAAATTTTTCATAATGAGGCTTTGGCCAAAAAAGCACAAGAGAATTTTATTAATACTTTTCAGAAAAAAGAGGCGCCTAGTGAAATGCCCGAATTTTCTTTTTCTGAAAAAACTATGAACATCGTTGATTTGTTATTGGCAACTAATTTGGCTAATAGCAAAAGCGAAGCTCGTCGTTTATTAGAGCAGGGAGGAATAAAAATTAATGATGAAACGATACTTGATCCACAAAAAGATTGTCACTTAGATTCGGGAACCATTATTCAACGTGGTAAAAGACATTTTGTCAGAATAAAATAAGATTTTATTATAAAATTTAGTAGAATTCAGAATATTATAATTAGATAGGGTATGACTTTGGAAAAAATAAAAAAACAACTAGCTGTAGCCTTAAAAATTGATGAGGCTGATTTAATTTATCCTCCGAGTAGTGATTTGGGTGATTTGTCTTGGCCCCTATTTAAAATGATGCAAAAAAATTCAATGTCGCCAACTGCTATTTTGGAAATGGTTAAAAGAAATCTTGATAAAGATGCTGCGGTTTTAGCTTTTATCTCTGAAATTAAAATTGCTGGAGCTTATCTAAATTTTTTCCTTAAACCCGAGTATTTAATGAAAAATATTTTAGAAGATATTTTTACAAAAAAGAAAAAATACGGTTTTAATGATTCTGGTCAACAGGAGCTTTCAATTTTTGAATATTCCAATGCCAATACTCACAAACATATTCATGTTGGTCATTTAAGAAATATGGCTTTGGGTAATTCTATTTTTAGAATTTATGAGGCCAATGGTTATAAGTCTTACCCAGTTTCTTTTATCAATGATTTTGGTATTCATACGGCTAAAACTATTTGGGCCTATAAACAAAAACATAGTAAAGATTTGGGGGCTTGTTATGTGGAGGCGGTTAGAAAAATAGAGGAAAATCCTGATTTAATTAAGGAAGTCGGGCAAATTATGCGTGATATTGAAGCCCGGCAGGGTAAAAATTATCAGATTTGGAAAAAAACTAGAGAAATGAGTTTGTCATATTTTTCTAAAATTTATCAGGAATTGGGAATAAAGTTTAAAAAAACATATTTTGAAAATCAGATGATTAATACGGGTTTAGAAATAGTAGATGAGTTAATAGAAAAAGGTATTTTACGAAAAAGTGAAGGGGCTATTATTGCTGATTTAGAAAAATATAAATTAGGGGTGATGCCAGTTATCCGTAGCAATGGTACCGCTCTTTATCCCGTAGCTGACCTAGCCCTAGCTTCACAAAAATTTCGCGACTTTAAAAATTTAAAAAACTCTTTTATTCTCGTAGATGTTCGTCAGAGTCTGCATTTTAAACAATTATTTAAGGTTTTAAATTTAGCTGGCTATCAGCAAAATTTTATTCATTTACCTTATGATTTTGTTACCTTGCCAGAGGGCATGATGTCTTCTCGTTCTGGAAATAATATTTCTTATCAAGAATTAAAAGAAAAAGTTTTAAAAAAATTAATTGAAGAAAGTAAAAAAAGACATCCGAAGTGGAGTGCCCGAAAAATAAGGAAGAATAGTGAAATTTTATGTGCTAATATTTTGAAATTTGAAATGTTAAAAATCTCCCCACAAAAAATTATTGTTTTTAATATGGAGGAGGCGACTCGTTTTGATGGTTTTAGTGCCTTGTATATTCTATACGCCTTGGTTAGAATTAAAAGTATTTTACAAAAAGCCAAAATTTCTTCTAAGGATTTAGCGCAGGTAAATTTAGGCGGACTTGATTCTGTTTGGGAGAAGAATTTAGTTTTAAAATTATCTAAGTATCCCGAGATGATTAAAAAAGCTGGTTTAGATTTAGATCCCAGCGAAATTTGTAAGTATTTATTTGAGTTAACAAAACTATTTAATGATTATTATCAAAATGTAAAAATATTATCATCTCTAGCTGATTTAAAAAAGAGTCGTTTAATATTCATTAAAGCTATTAGTATTGTTATTGAAAATGCTCTTGATGTTTTAGGTTTGAAAAGTTTAAAAGAAATGTAAAATAAAAATAATAAAGAAAAATATGATAAATTCTCAAGAAAAAATGGACAAAATAATTTCTCTTTGCAAGAGACGTTCCTTTGTTTTTCCGTCTTCAGAGATTTATGATGGTTTGGCGGCCGTTTATGATTTTGGACCCTATGGGGTTGAATTAGCTAATAATATAAAAAATATTTGGTGGAAATCAATGGTTCAATTTCGAGATGATATTGTCGGTTTGGATTCGGCTATTTTCATGAGCCCCAAGGTCTGGGAATCTTCTGGCCATATTAAAAATTTTTCCGACCCTTTAAGCGAGTGTAAAAAATGTCATAGTCGTTTACGCTTAGATACCTTATTAGAAGAGCACGGAATTTTCGCTGATGAAAAAATGAGTGAGGCTGAAATTAATAAAATATTTAAAAATTATCAAGATCAAATTAAATGTCCAAATTGTGGTTCCAATGATTTAAGTGAGGCCAAGAATTTTAATTTATTAGTAAAATCAAATCTGGGTAATTTTACAGATGATGAAAATAAGGATCCAGTTTATTTACGTGGTGAAACTTGTCAGGGGATTTATGTTAATTATAAAAATGTTTTAGATTCTACTCGAGTTAAAATTCCTTTTGGTATTGCTCAAATTGGCAAGGCTTTTCGTAATGAAATTACTGCCCGACAATTTATTTTCCGCACTCGTGAATTTGAGCAAATGGAAATGCAGTATTTTGTTAATCCCAAGGAGGCCGATAAATATTATGAGAAATGGCGTCAGATTCGTTGGGATTTTTATTTGAATTTAGGCATTAAGGAAGAGAATTTAAAATGGCAAAAACATCAAAATTTAGTTTTTTATGCCAAGAGAGCTTATGATATTGAATATAATTTTCCCTTTGGTTTTAAAGAGTTAGAAGGAATTCATTATCGTGGAGATTATGATTTAAGTCAGCACGGGAAAAATTCAGGCAAGGATTTTGATTATAGTGATCCGCAGAGTCAAGAAAAATTTATTCCTCATATTGTTGAGGCCTCAGCTGGTTTAGGACGTACTTTTTTGGCAGTTTTATCTGATGCTTATAGTGAGGAAGTTTTAGCAGATAATGATACCCGAGTTGTTTTAAAACTTAAGCCTAGTTTAGCACCGATTAAGGTAGCTGTTTTTCCTTTATTAAAAAATAAGCCGGAGTTGGTGGCTAAGGCTAAAGAGATTTTTGATCAATTAAAAATGGAATGGCGTTGTGAATTTGATGATAATGGAAATATTGGTAAACGTTATCGTCGTCAGGATGAGATTGGTACTCCTTTTTGTTTGACAGTTGATTTTGAGTCTTTGGAAAATAATGATGTTACTTTAAGGGAACGTGATACGATGAAGCAGGAAAGAGTAGCTATAGATGATTTAGTGAGATATTTGAAAGAGAGATTATAGTATTTGGTAAAAGTTTTGTTGATATTATATTATTTTGAGTAATAAAAAAGGTCCAATGTTGATGGACCTTTATTTTTGAGCTATTGATTATTTTATGATAATAAAATAATTGCTAGGCTCAATTTTTATTTTTTGGAATATTTTATCGTCAGGTGGGGTGGTTGTGATTTTTATCTCTTTCCACCCTTCTTCCTTATCTCTATTATGATCGTAAATTTTGTTTACGATATAATTGATAATTACTTTCTTTTTCCCATTATGCATGGTGCATTCCTGCACCTCAATGTCACCAGTAACCGTCTTCCCAAAAGGAAGAGAATAGGGGTTTCCGTTTCGGGCAAAAAAGTTACGGGTTAATAATACGCTATTATTATCATCTCTTTTTAAAAATATTCCGGCTCGAAAATAAGCTGGAGATAGGTATTCAACTATTCCCTTACTTTCTACGGTGAACAAAGTTTGCTCACCTACAATCTTGGAATTGAGCGATTGAGAGGGTATTTTGAATTTTACCCCACTTACTGTAAAAAGTGTTTTATATTTGTTTTTACAAATGCGAACACTTTTTCCGTTTTCGGGTGTGGTGACACTTATCAATTTGTCTCCACAATAATTAAAGATTCTTTCTCTTCCCGCTATTTTCCCTGTGAAGCTTTCAGTTACTCTTTCTTTAATATTTTTTGTATTTTTCATTTTTTCGGCCCTCCCCGGCCGTCTTTTTTTATGTTGGTTAATAAATCAAATTCTCTAGAGAAATAAAATATTAAACTTTTAACTCTCTAGAGAATTCAATTATTTGTTAAAGATCTTTTTACGTGCTGCCAAAGCATGACAGGGCACTATAGCATAGATATTATAGTTTGTCAACACTACCTCTTGACATATTTTTTTTATTGTGCTAATATTACCTGTTATTTTAAAAATAGTAAGTAGAGTTCCTTAACAAGCTTTGTTTGTATTTATTTTATCGTTTACTTGTTTTTTG
>CAYTRX010000021.1:0-9562 GCA_964440365.1 uncultured Gammaproteobacteria bacterium
ACCTTTCCCTCACGGTACTGGTTCACTATCGATCATAAAAAGTATTTAGCCTTGGGTCATAGTCGACCCAGCTTCATACGGGATTTCACGAGTCCCGCACTACTTAAGAACAATCATATTAGAGTAATATTTTTTTTAATTACGGGGCTATCACCCTCTCTGGCTGAGCTTTCCAGCTCCTTCATCTAAAAATATTATTTATGACTCTAACTCGTTTAACCTAAGAAACGAACACGACCGTCTTACAACCCCCTATAAACATGTAGGCTTAGACCCTTCTGCAAAACCTCACTCACAAAAGTGAGCTTGGTCATTGCGCGGTTTATAAAGTTTAGGCTCTTCCCTTTTCGCTCGCCACTACTAAGGGAATAATTATTATTCTCTTTTCCTCCGGCTACTAAGATGTTTCAGTTCACCGGGTGCTCCCCCTCGCTAACGCGAGGGCATCCTGTCTTCAACAGGATAGGTTTCCCCATTCGGAAATCTACGGATCAAAGGTTGCTTGCCACCTCCCCGAAGCTTATCGCAGGCTGCTACGTCCTTCATCGTCTTTTTATGTCAAGGCATCCACCATATACTCTTAACGAGATTTTCTCACATTTTTGACTTTAAATTCAAAAATTTTGATTTTAAAATTTTATTGTTGAAATTGCTTAAAAACAATAAAATCATCATTCAATTATTAAAGTTCATTTAAATATTAATTTTTAAACATCATTTTAAAATGCTGTTTAAATTTTTAATATCTAATTTTTCAAAATGATAAATATTTATAAAAAGAAAAAACCGCATTAAAGCGGTCATAAAAAAGCCCAACAAGACCTTTGACCGCTAAATCTTATTGGTTGAATCTTTATAAATAGAAAATACTATTTTCTTTGTAAATATATTTATCATATACTGTTCCAAATTATAAGCTATTTCTAAAAAGATGTCAAGGCTCAATAAATCCCTTTAAAATAAGGTAAAAATAATCAAATTATTTAATCATTTTTTAGAAATATTTTAAATAAAAATTATTAAAAAAATTGTAGAATGTTTTAATAAAAATAAAATTAATTTGTTTATAAAAATGGAAGAAGATGAAATTAAAAAAATAGAAGAAAAAAGAAGAGAAAAAATAAAAACTAAATACCGCAAAAAAATTAGACAAAAATTTCAAAGAAAGAAAAAAATTATTTTAACAATTGTGGCTCTTCTTTTTTTATTGGGACTTCTCGGGCGCTCCTACTTTTTAACACAAAAATCAGGAGAACTTTTGGTTTCTTTTATTGATTGCGGACAAGCTGATTGTATTTTTATTAGAGCCACGCAAGGTCAACAAATAATTATTGATTTTGGCGATAATAAGGGATTACGAGATTTAGATAAAAGAATCAATTGGTGGAATAAAAATATTGATTTAGTAATTATTACTCACCCCCATGATGATCATATTGCTGGTCTAAGTAATTTAATAAAAAAATATAAAGTGAAAAATATAATGTACACCGGAATCATAGATCAAGCTCCGATGTATACAGAACTTTTAGAGCTTATTGCGCAAAAGAAAATTCCTCTACTAATTCCTCAAAAAAATCAACACATATCTTTAGGAAATAATTGCCAATTAAATATTTTATACCCTTTTGATAATTTAAATAATAAAGAAATAGCTAATCTAAATAACAGTTCTATTGTTTCGCGCTTAGACTGCCTTAATTCCACTTTTCTTTTTACCGGAGACATAGAAAGTGAAGTTGAAAACGAAATATTAGAAAAAGATATTAATATAAAAAGTGATGTTTTAAAAATAGCTCATCATGGATCAATCACTTCAAGCCAAGAAGAATTTTTGGAAAAAGTAGCGCCACAAATAGCTATTATTATGGTTGGAGAAAATAATAAATTTAACCATCCTAGTCTTCGTGTTCTAAAACGACTAGAAAGATTAAAAACTAAAATATTTCGTAACGACCTTGATGGAACAATTGATATTTTAAATCAAGGTCAAGGTTTAAAAATAAAAACTTATTAATTAAAAAACTCGACTGATAAATCGAGCTTTTTATTATATAATTTTATTATGATTAAGAAGGCTAAATTATCTAAAAGTTAAATTACTATTTAAAAAATGCTGGGCTGTTTCCTGACTAATAATTTGTCGTTCATACAAATCTTTAACACTACGTTCAAAACTAATCATACCTTCACTAGAATGAGTATTAATTACATTTCTAATTTGATTAATTTTTTGCTCTCTAATTAGGTTGGCTACGGCTGGATTATTAATCAATAGCTCTCGAATAGCAGCGCGACCACCGGAAATTCTTGGCACTAAAGTCTGAGAAATCACAGCTGATAAAACCAATGATAATTGAGCTTTGATTTGATTTTGTTGATAAGGCGGAAAAACATCAATAATACGATCAATAGTTTGAGCAGCATTACAAGTATGCAAAGTAGCTAAAACTAAGTGCCCAGTTTCAGCCAAAGTAATCGCAGTTGAAATAGTTTCTAAATCACGCATTTCACCAACCATAATAACATCAGGGTCTTGGCGCAAAACATGTTTTAAACCACTAGAAAAATTGGGCATATCAACGCCTAGCTGTCTCTGCGAAATAACACTTTTATCTGATTCAAATAAAAACTCAATTGGATCTTCTAGGGTAACAATATTATAACTTTTATTTTTATTGAGATAATCGATCATAGCTGCTAATGAAGTTGACTTACCACAACCGGCTGGACCAGTTAAAAGAATTAGGCCTCGACCAACATTTAATAATTCTTTTACCTTTTCGGGCATATCAATTTCTTCTAGAGTTGGATTTTGATCAGGAATAATTCTTGCTACCATTTTATAATTCCCCCGCTCCGAAGAAAAGTTTATTCTAAAACGAGCTCCGTCAAATTGATGTGAAATGTCGCAATCTTTTTCTCGATAAAATCTTTCTAACTGATCCTTATTTAAAACTTCTTTGATAAACTTATGAACACTTTCTGAATGAATTAAACCTCGATGCTCGCTCTCATTAACACTAGCCTCTAAAGAGCCAGAGGTTCTTTTTCCTGAAACATCAAATAATAATTTAGAGCCACTAGTCCTAGTTTTTTTTGCCAAAACTGAAGAGTCTTCTTGTTTAGAAAGAAGTTTTATGTTCTGCTCCTTATCAACAGCAAACAAATTACCATCAACTCTAATTATTGGTGGAAGATCGTGAACTAAATGAATGTCAGAAGCTTTATTAACAACAGCTATTTTAAAAATTTGATTAATGTCCATAAAATTATTAACAGATTATTTTAAATCTATATAATTAGTTTTAAATTAATTTAGGCCTAAGCCCATTTTTTAATTTCAATCCCCTTTTCCGCGGCATTGATTTGGGCTTCCTGTTTAGAGGCACCTTCACCAACACTAACTAATTCTTCCTCTAAAAACAAACCAATAGTAAACTTTTTCGCGTGATCAGGGCCCTCTTCTTTTATTAATTTATAAGAAGGGGTAATGCCACAAATATCTTGAGATAATTCTTGAAATCTAGATTTAGGATCTAAATAAGCTTTACGACGTACAATATCGTCTAAATTTTTTATAATATTATTAAAAACAAATTTTTTAGTAGCCTCAATTCCCTGATCTAAATAAATAGCGCCAATAATCGCCTCCACACTATTAGCTAAAATGTATTGTCGAGCCTTTGAATTTTTATCACGCGATTCACCTTTTGATAATAATAAATATTTTTCAAAATCTAATTCTTTGGCTACCTGAAATAGCATTTTAGAGTTGACCAAACTAGCGCGCCAATTAGTTAGCTCCCCCTCTAGCTTATCAGAAAAATTAAGATACAAAAATTCAGTAACAATTATTTCTAAAACAGCATCACCCAAAAACTCCAATCTCTCATTATGACCAACTTCACAATCATGATGTTCGTTTAAATAAGAGCGATGAGTTAAAGCTTGTTTAAGCAAATTTTTATTCTTAAATTCAATTCCGATTAAAGCTTCTAAGTCTTGTACTTTGCTCATATTATTTTAATATTTTAATTTATTTATCCTTCTCTGCTTTCTTGTTTTCTTTTTTAGCCTTATTTTTATTTTCAAGGCTATTATTCTCTTCATTATCAGATTTTTTTTCTTCACTTTTTTCCTTAGCAGAAGATTTTTTTTCAGTAGTTAAAGCCTCTTTATCTTTTTTAAAGTCAGCTGGCATTTCCGCATAAATAGACCCCAAAACTCCATTAATAAATTTACCCGAAGATTCACCACCAAAATTTTTTGCTACCTCAATTGCTTCATTAATCGCCACTTTCGGCGGAATATTTTCAGAAAAAACTAACTCATAAATACCTAAACGTAAAACATTGCGATCAATACCAGGGATTTGATCAATCGGCCATTCTGGAGCATATTTTTCAATATAAGCATCAATTTCTTTTAAATGTTTAGAAATACCATTGATCAATTCTTTTACAAAGCCACCATCATCAAAATTAGGTGCAAAGTTGGTAAAATTATCCTGCATAATTTTTTCCAAATCTTTGCTTTTATTATTAAAATCCCAAACAAATAAGGTTTGCATTGCTAGGGTTCTTGATAAATGTCTATTAGCCATAATTAAATATTAAACAAAATTAAAAGCACCCGATAAGTGCTTTTAATTTACTTTTTAGATTTACTAGTTTTAGTTTTAATTTGCAAAACTGTTTTTCCTTTGTAATTTCCGCAAAAACTACAGGCACTGTGCGGAGCAATCGCTTGACCACATTTAGGACAAGATCCTAAATTTTTCTTTTTTAAAGCCTGGTGAGAACGATTTTGTCCTACAGATGATCTGGTTTTTCTCTTTTTTGGTACAGACATATTTTTTAAATTAATATTTTACTTTTAATGTTTAAAGCAGATGTTTTTAGTATAATTTAAAAATATAAATTAGTCAATTATACAAAGCTAAAATAGCAAAACTAAAAACAGCTAAAACACCTTTTTAAAAAAATAATAATATTTTGTTTAATTAAATATTAATAAAAGATGATTAATTCTTTTTATCAAACTTTTTAACAATTTCTTCAAACTCATCTTTTTCAATCGTTTCTTTCTCTAATAAAACATTAACCACTTCTTCTAAACATGCTTTATTTTCATGCAAAATTTTATTAGCTCGATCTTCACCCTCTTTTATAATTTCAGCAATTTCTTCATCAATTTTTTCGGCTACTTTTTCACTATAATCTCGTTGTTCATGAATTTCTCGACCCAAGAAAATCATTTCCTCCTTTTCGCCAAAGGTTCTTAGACCTAATTTATCACTCATACCATAGTCAGTAATTAATTGTCGAGCAATACTGGTCGCGCGTCTCAAATCAGAAGTAGCTCCAGTAGTAACTTGACCAAAAGCATTTTTCTCGCTCAAATTTCCCGCTAATAACACAGCAATTTCATCTAGAAAATAATCCTTAGTATATAATCGACGATCACTGCTAGGAACTTTTAAAGTATAACCACCAGCTTGACCACGAGCGATAATAGAAATTTTATGCACCGGATCAGCTAAGGGTGAAAAATGAGCCACAATAGCATGTCCAGCCTCATGATAAGCAATAATCTTTTTTTCCTCATCGCTAATAACTCGACTACGTCTCTCGGGACCCATCATTACTTTTTCAATAGCTTCAAAGACATCATCTGATTCAATAATTTTTTTATTTTGTCGAGCGGCTAAAATAGCTGCTTCATTTAAAACATTGGCTAAATCAGCTCCCGAAAAACCAGGAGTCCGTTCAGCAATTATTTTTAAATCAACTTCCTTACTCAATGGTTTTTTTCTAGCATGAACTTGTAAAATTTCTTCTCGATCTTTAATGTCGGGCAAATCAATTACTACTTGTCGATCAAAGCGACCCGGACGAAGCAAAGCTGGATCTAAAACATCAGGTCGATTGGTAGCGGCCATAACAATAATGTTAACATTGGGTTCAAAACCATCCATTTCTACTAGTATTTGATTTAAAGTTTGCTCTCTCTCATCATGTGAACCACCTAAACCAGCTCCCCGACGACGACCAACAGCATCAATTTCATCAATAAAAACAATGCAAGGAGAATTTTTTTTAGCTTTTTGAAATAAAGAACGAACCCGAGAAGCACCAACACCAACAAACATTTCAACAAACTCAGAACCCGAAATGCTAAAAAAAGGAACATTAGCTTCCCCAGCCACCGCTTTGGCCATCAAAGTTTTTCCAGTACCCGGACTACCTAACAATAAAACACCTTTAGGAATTTTAGCCCCTAAATCATGGAATTTTTTTGGTTGGCGCAAAAATTCAACAATCTCAGATAATTCTTGTTTAGCCTCCTTGGCTCCAGCGACATCCGCAAAACTAATCTTATTTTTAGAATTGATATCAAACTCTCTTGCCTGTGTTTGACCAAACATCATCGCCTTGGAATTAGCTCCCGCAACATTCCGCATCATAAAATAAAGAAAGGTAAAAATTAAAAGAAAAGGTATTAAAAAGGGTAATAATGATATTAATAAAGCCGAAAAACTATCATCTTCTTTAACGGTGATTTTAAAGCGAGAAATTTTTTCTGGGCTAATAGCTAAATTACTTAAAAGAGTTGATAAAGATTCATTATCCTCCTTTTTGACTAATTTTTTATCGCCTGAATTTAAAGTAATATTAATCTTATTCCCGGCAACAACCACTTCCGCAACCTGCTCATCATTAATTAAGGCAACAAAATCACTTAGACCAATATTTTCCGGTCTTCGGTCTTTGCCAGAAAAAAAACTAAGCAAAGTGGCCAAAGCTAAAAAAATAAAAAGAAAAAGAAAAAAATTTCTAAAAATATTCTTCATAAATACTTATAAATATTAATTAATTACTACTTGTATAATTATATAATAATTTTAATTTAAAAACAAACGAGAGCTAAAGCTCTCATTTGTGTTGGAAAATTTTATTTTATTTTGTTTTTTTCTTAGAATCTTTTCCTGTCTCTTTCTGATCGCTAGCCTTTTCTTTCTTTAATTCTTTTTTTTCATCTTTTTTAGTGCTAGCCTTGCTTGCTTTCACCTTCTGTTCATCAGCTTTTTCGCTTTTTTTCTCTTCTTCTTTCTTTGATTTTTCTTTAGTATCCTTATCATCACTGGCAGAGGACTTTTTGACATCATCTTTTTTGGATTTTTTACCTTCTTTGATAAGCTTTAAACCTAAACGATGATCAGCTGGAGAAATTGATAAAATTTCAAAATCAAATTCATCTCCAGTTTTAAAAGAGTCAGCAATTTTCTCCTTAGCACTCATTCCTAATTGAGTAATATGGGCTAAACCATGAATTTCTTCATCTAGCTTAACAAATAAACCAAAAGGATTGATTTTTAAAACTTGCCCTTTAACACTTTGTCCAACCTTATATTTTTCAACAGCCTTCTTCCAGGGATCTTCAATAATTTTCTTAGCACTTAAAAAGATTTTATTATTATCAAGGTTAACAATCTCAGCCTTAATAGTATCACCAACTTTATAGATTTTCTCTGGCGAATCAATTCTTTGCCAAGCTAATTCAGAAATATGAATCAAGCCTTCCATACCCTCACCAAAAGAAATAAAGACACCAAAATTGGTAACGGCTGAAATTTTTCCATCAACCACCATGCCAATTTTGTATTTATCAATAATATGTTTTTGTCTTTTATTCCAAACATCTTTTTCACTAAAGATAATTTTATCAGATTCTGTTCCTAAATTAATAACGTTAACCTCAAATTCTTGACCAACAAAAAATTTTAATTTTTCTAATATTTTTTGCTTATCACCGCCTGAAACTCGTGGATAATTTTCAGGTGAAAGTTGAGAAACTGGCAAGAAACCAGGAATTTGGTGATATCTGACCAATAATCCCCCCTTATTAGCATCAACAATTTTAACCTTAATAATTTCCCGATCCTTTAAGGCATTTTCTAATTTTAACCAAGCTCGTTCTTGTCCAGCTCGCTTGAAAGAAAGCTCTAAATCACCTCTTTCGTTTTCTTCATCAATAACAGTCGCCTCCACTTCATCACCAGGCTTTAAATTGGCAAACTCTTCTGCCTCAAAATATAATTCTGGACCTCGAACAATACCGATAAAGATACCACCAATATCCAAACGAACTTCAGATTTTGAAGCAGTGATTACTTTACCAACAACAATATCACCAGCTTTGGGAATATTTGTTTTATCTTGCTCCAAAAGAGCTTCTAAAATATGGTTATTTTTATTTTCAGTACTCATATTATTATATAAACAAAAAAATTTTAATTAACCTCCTTTTTAAAAAAATAGAAAGTTCCTAAACACCTTTCGATTTAGGATATTTATAAAAGGCTTAATTTAATTGTTTTAAAATTATAGCTTTATTCTATATTATTATTAGTAAAAGGTCAATACCTAAGGACTTATTATTTTCTTTTTAAAAAAAATAGAAAAAAATCTCTTAACTTAAATTTTAAACTGAACTTTTAGCTTAAATTTTTAGCTAGACAAAGAAATGAATTATAAGTATAATTAAGATTGTGAAAAATATTAAAAAATAATTAAAATAAAATGAGGCAAGCATTTTTTACTTTTTTAAAAGGAGTAGCCATTGGAGCAGTTGATATTATTCCTGGGGTTTCTGGTGGAACAATGGCTTTAATATTAAAAATCTACGATAAAATTCTCGGACAATTACAAAAAATAAACTTAAATTTATTAAAAAATTTTTTGCGAGGTCGTTTTAAATTAGTTTTTACACAAATTGATGGAAAATTTTTAGTGGCTCTAATTTTAGGTATCGCTAGTGCTATTTTCAGTCTGTCTCATCTTATTTCTTGGGGTTTAGAAAAATATCCTGGCTATTTATTTAGTTTATTTTTTGGTTTAATCATCGCTTCTTCTATTTTATTAATACCTAAAGATAGTCTTAAAATTAAACCAATTCTTTTTTTAATTCTTGGTCTAATTTTAGCTTTTTTAATCACCAGTCTATCTCCAGCTAATACTCCCGAAACTTATCTTTTCATTTTCTTAAGCGGAGCAATCGCAATTTGTGCTATGATTTTACCCGGAATTAGCGGTTCTTTTGTTTTATTACTTTTGGGAAAATATCAATTTATGTTAGAGGCCATAAAAAATCCTCTAGCAGCTCATAATATAATAATTATTATTATTGTTGTTTTGGGTTGTATTATTGGTCTCTTATCCTTCTCTCGCTTCTTAAATTTTTTATTAAAAAAATATTATACTCCCACTTTAATGCTTTTAATTGGTTTTATGTTGGGTTCTTTAAATAAAATTTGGCCTTTTAAAATTGAGGGACAAAATGTTTGGCCAGCAATTAATCAAGAATTTTTTATCTCCTTAGGCCTAGCGATTATTGGTATTCTAATTGCTTATTTTTTAGGAAAGGTAAAACCAGAGGAAAAATCATCATAAATTAAATTTTTAAACAAAAAAACGCACTGTAAAAAGTGTGTTTTTGTTTTACAATAAAATAAGCCAACACTAAGTGTTGGCTTTTTAATTTTCTTCCTGAAAAACTC
>CAYTRX010000022.1:0-9419 GCA_964440365.1 uncultured Gammaproteobacteria bacterium
TTCGGTTCTTTGTCGTTTAGCTCCATCTTGTCCAGTCCATTCACTAGTTTGAAGACGTCCTTCAATGTAGACCTTCATTCCCTTACTTAAATATTGACCACAAATTTCACCTAATTTTCTCCAAGCAATAACATTATGAAATTCGGTTCGGCTTTGTTGTTGTCCTGATTGATCGTTCCAGACAAAATTGGTAGCAACTGAAAAAGAGGTAACAGTTTGGCCAGAGGGAGTGTTTCTAATTTCCGGATCTCTGGTTAAGTTGCCAATAATCATGGCTTTGTTTAAAGAATACATATAATTTTTATTAATTATAAGATTTTAATTATAGAAGATTATCAATGTTTAAAACATCTTCTAATTTTTCATCAAGGTTTTTTAAATCAACCTTTTTTTCTTTTGATTTTTTACTAGTTTCACTAGTTTTTTTAGCTTCCTTTTTTTCCTCTTCTGCTTTTTCCTTTTCCTTACGACTTTCAATCTTTTCTTTTATTTCCTCATCTTTTTTAATTTGTTCTTCGCTTTTTACTTCTTTTTTAACAATTAAGAATCGGACAATGTCGTTGTCTAATCTTAATTTATTATTTATTTCAGCGATAGCAGTCCTTTCTAGGTCAAATTCGTAAAGGCCATAATAACCATAATATTCATGATTAATGGGATAAGCGAATTTCTTTTTTCCCCAATAATTTTCTAGAGTGATTTTTCCGTCTAGAGAAGAAATTAATTGTTCGACCTTGGCGAAAACTTTTTGTGCTTCTTCATCAGTAAACTTGTTTGGCATGATAAACAAGATTTCATAATGAATTAAGCCGGATGGCTTTGTTTTTGACATAAAAAATTATATCAATTCTCCTTTAAATTTAACTATAAAAAAAGTTAAAATTTAAATAAATTGTTTTTAATTATCAATTAAATAAAAAAACCCAAAAGTATCCTAAAATGGGTTTTTATCTAGAATACCTTTAATTCTATTCCCTTATTTGATAGAATTGCTTTTTTGAAAAAGCGTGGGAAAGGCAGATTTATTTATTTTTTATTATCTTAGCATAGCTTTTTAAATAAAGCAAGGCTTGGGAAAATAAAAAAAGAGCTAATTTTTTAAGTTATTTTTTTGCGTTTTTTATTAGAATTTATGGTCTATATTTAGGTTAATCATAAGTCTTTTAAGTGTAATTTTGTAATTTGCTGAAGAGCTTATACTAAATTACTCTAAATTTTAATTTTAAATTTAAAAAATTAGATAACTATGCTCCAATTGCAGTAATTAGGGCTATATTTTAGGTTCAGATTTAATATAATATGGTGACGAGATTATTTAGTAAATAATTATCTAAAAGCTGGTAAAATAATAAATTTATGATATACTTTTTATACAATAAAGTCTCTATGAAAAAATATTTTTTTGTCTTAGGCAATAACCCCAAATTATCTTTAGCTGAGCTATCAGCTCTTTTTCCTAATAATAAATGGGAGCTTGGTGCTTTTTTGGCTTTAAGTGATTTCCCTCAAGAATTAGATGTAAATAAATTAATTAGTGTTTTGGGGGGAACTATCAAAATTGGTGAAATTTCAAAAATTATTAATTTAGCTAATCGTCATGCCTTGGCTTCTTTTCTTAAAAAAGATTTGAGGGAAAAAGCAGAACAGAAAAAAGATGGTGGAAAATTTAATTTTGGCTTTTCTTTTTATGGTCAACAAAAAATAGCTGGAGATTTTTTTAAATTAGGTTTAGCAATTAAGAAAGATTTAAAACAAGCTGGTATTTCTAGTCGCATGGTGGTTTCACGAGAAGTAACTTTATCTAGTGTGGTGGTCGAGCAAAATAAATTAATTGATCAGGGGCAGGA
Organism: uncultured Gammaproteobacteria bacterium; assembly: GCA_964440365.1. Taxonomy (GTDB): domain Bacteria; phylum Patescibacteriota; class Patescibacteriia; order Patescibacteriales; family UBA12465. The sequence goes on from CAYTRX010000022.1 coordinate 1,848, forward strand.
AATTTGTTTAATAAGCACAAAAAATAAGGTTTATGTTGGAAAGACTTTAGCTGTGCAAGATTTTAAGGCTTTGTCTAAAAGAGATTTTGGTCGTCCTAATCGCGATGATTATTCAGGGATGTTGCCACCAAAATTAGCTCAGATAATGATTAATTTAGCTCGACGTGATGATAAAAATTTTGCTAAAAAAATAATTTTTGATCCCTTTTGTGGTTCCGCTACTGTTTTAATGGAGGCTTATTTAATGGGCTTTAAAAATATTATTGGTTCTGATTTATCGGCTAAAGCTATTTTTGATAGTGAAAAAAATATTGCCTGGCTACTTGATCTTAAAAAAGAAAAAGAAAAAATTAAATTTAATATTTTTCAATCTGATGTTTTAAATTTGGATTCTCATTTAAAAAAAGAATCAATTGATTATATTGTTTGTGAGCCTTATTTAGGCCCGTCAAGGGATTATAAAAAATTTGAAGAAGTGGTGCTGGAATTAAATGAGTTATATTCAAAGGCGCTACCTGTTTTATACAATCTTTTGTCGCCTAAGGGACGTCTTTGCATGATTTGGCCCCATTTTAGAGTGGGAGGCAAAACTTGGGAGGTGAGACCTCATATATTTAAATTTAAAAGAAGGGCTGTTTTAAAATATGAAACTAGTGAAGGTCAAAAAGAAAAACAGGAAAGCTTGGTTTATGGTCGACCAGAACAAAAAGTTTGGCGAGAAATTATTATTTTAGAAAAATAAAATTAAAAAAACGGAGTGTAGTATAATGGCAGTACGCGTGCATGGGGTGCATGTAGCCCCGGTTCGATTCCGGGCATTCCGACATAAAGATATAAAATATGCGTTTAAATCGATTTTATTTAGAAAATTTTGCGGCCGAGAAAATTATTATTTTAGATAAGGGAGCAATTTTTCATCAAATAAAAAATGTTTTACGAATGAAGGTTGGTGATCAAGTTTCTTTTTTTTCTGATCCTCAGGAGGCGCTTTATCAAATTGAAAAAATTGATAATAAGAAAATTCAATTATTTTGGCAAAAAAATATTATTCCTCAATCTGGTCCCAAGCAAGATGTTTTTTTATTTCAATCTCTAATTAAGAAAGATAAGATGGAATGGGTAGTGCAAAAAGCGGTGGAGTTGGGGGTGAAGAAATTTTTTCCTATTATTTCGGAAAGAAGTGAAAAAAAGGATATCAATTTAGAGCGTTTAGAAAAGATAATTATTGAAGCAAGCGAACAATGCGGTCGGGTTGATTTAATGAAAATATCTCAACCAATAAAATTCAAAGAAGCTTTAAAACAAAAAAGTGAGATATCTTTTTTGGGTGATTTATCAGGCACTAATTTTTCTGATTTACTTAGAAACGCAAAAAAAGATCACTCTACTTTTAGTCTTTTTGTTGGACCGGAAGGTGGATTTAGTTCAGCAGAATTACAAATGGCTCAGGAAAAAAATATTAAAATTGGAGTTTTAAATAATTATACTTTACGCAGTGAAACAGCGGCGGTAGCTATTTTGAGTTTAATTTTTAATATTTAAAAAGGGTATTTTTTATCTAAAAAAGCTTAAAATAGTTAGGTTTGCCAAAAGTATCTTTTTAAATTATAATAAAATTAAGCCAATCCAATTGGATTTTTTATTGTTTATTATTTTGTTTATTTATGGTTGATTTTAAGCAAAAAATAGAAGAAGAATTGGGAGAAGACTTTTTTCAAGATCAAGTTCAGAAGCCTAAAAAACGAAGACTGGGCCTAAAAATAGGTGGTTTTTTGTTAGTTTTTGTTTTGCTTTTTATGTTTACCGCTTTAATTTCAGGTGATTCTTATTATTCGTGGATGGAGAAAGTTCCGGTACTAGGTAAATTGGTAGGTTTGGTTGAAAGTTCCGACCGAGATTTAAAAGGAGAAAAAGAAGATCGAATTAACATTTTGCTTTTAGGAATGGGTGGCAAAAAACATGAAGGTGGGTATTTAACTGATACTATTATGCTAGTTAGTATTCAGCCCTCAAGTAAAAAAGTTGCCCTGATGTCTATTCCTCGTGATCTGGTTATTATGGTTGATGGTCTTGGTTGGCAAAAAGTTAATGCTATTAATGCTTTGGCTGAAAGAAAAAAGAAGGATTCGGGCAGTGAAGCTGTTTCACAAGCTTTGAGTAATGTCTTAGATATCCCTATTCACTATTATTTTAGAGTTGATTTTGAGGGTTTTATAAATATTATTGATAAATTAGGTGGTTTAGATGTTTATGTAGAAAATACTTTATCAGATTATTCTTATCCAATTTCTGGTCAAGAAGATAATCCCAATTATTATGCTCGTTTTGAGCATCTTTATGTTGAAAAAGGTTGGCAAAAAATGGATGGGACCTTGGCTTTAAAATTTGCTCGCTCTCGTCATGGACAAGGAATTGAGGGATCAGATTTTGCTCGCTCTAAACGACAACAAAAAATTATTCAAGCAGTTAAGGACAAACTTTTAAAGTCAGAAAATTTATTAAAACCAGCGATGATGGCTTCTATTATTTCAGAATTAAATGAACATGTTTCTTATAATGTTAAAACTTGGGAAGCTTTAAAATTTTGGTCAAAATTTAAAGATGTTTCTAGTGATAATATTTCCAATTATGGTTTAGACGATGGTCCTAAGGGCTTATTATATTCTGATCGTAGTAGCGCTGGTGCTTATATCCTTCGTCCTCGTAGTGGAGATTTTAGTGAAATTAGATATTTGGTAAAAAACTTTTTTCCCGAAACAAAAGAAGAGTACCGAAGAGAGAAAGAAAAAGAGAAGGTGGTAGAGCTGGGGGAGAATACTCAGGGGGCAGTTGTTGAGGTAAAAAATGGTACTTGGATTACTGGTTTGGCTAGCAAGACAGCCATTGATTTAGAAAAAAATAAATTTACCGTTTCAAAAATTGGTAATTCCTCTAAACGTGATTTTAAAAAAACAGCTATTTATGATTTGAGTTATGGCAAGAAAGATGAGGCCTTAAAATTTTTAAAAGATTTTTTAGCAGCCGATGTTTTTTTTGAAATTCCCTCTTGGTTAGCCAATGACATCAAAAAAGAAACTGGTGATACCGTAGGGATTGTCCCTGATTTTATTATAATTTTAGGTGAGACAGCTAGTAATTTGAGCATCTAAGATAGTTAGTAGTTTAAGTATAATAAGTGTTAAAATTTTGCTAATAGTTGTTATTATTTAAAGACAACTAGTAATTTAAGTATAATAAGTGAGTAGTTAAGGTATAAAAGAAGACATAAGAGCAAGCAAGAGTTACTTCAATAATTTGTTTTAATATATGAACGAAGACAAAATTCCTTTAATTGTTTTAATTGGACGAACCAATGTTGGCAAATCAACTATTTTTAATCGTTTAGTAGAAAAAAATCAAGCCATTGTTTCACCGATTGAAAACACCACCCGAGATTTTAATGTCAATATCACTTCTTGGCGTGGTTTTGATTTTCGTTTGGTTGATACAGCGGGAATTATGGATGTGCTAAGCTTAAAAAAGAAGACAAAAAAAGACCTTTCGGCTTTAGAGCAGGTCGAACAAAAAACTCAGCAACAAGCCTATGATTTTATTAAAAAAGCTGACCTATTGTTTTTTGTTGTTGATAGTAAGGCTGGTCTTTTAGCTGAAGATAAAAAAATTGCTAATTTTTTAAAGAGAAGAGCTTATCAGGACAAAACTATTTTACTTGTTAATAAGGTTGATGATTATAAACAATCTTTTGCTGCTAGTGAATTTAATAAATTATCATTTGATAAAATTATTAATATTTCGGCAACTACTGGTTCGGGCTTAGGTGATCTTTTAGATTTGAGCATTAATTTTTTTAAGCAAAGTAAGAAAAAATTTAAAAAAGAATTAAAGTCAAAGAATTTAGAAAAAATTAATCTTTGTATTATTGGTAAGCCCAATGTTGGCAAGTCTTCTTTGTTAAACGCTTTGATTGGTTATGAGAAGGCTATTGTTAGTGAAATGCCACATACTACTAGAGAGCCACAAAATACTGAATTAATTTATAAAGATAAAATTATTAATATTATTGATACGGCCGGAATTAGTCGAAAAGGAAAAAAATCAAAGGGCTTAGAAAAACATGGTATAGTTAAATCAATGCAAGCTTTAAACAAGGCCGATATTGTTTTGTTGGTTATTGATATCAATGAACCGATTAGCAAACAAGATGCTAAATTAGTGGAAGAAATTACTGATTTAGGTAAAAGTTTTATTATTATTGCTAATAAATGGGATTTGCTTGAGGAGCGTAATACAAAAAAATGGACACAAGAGATAAACGCTAGTTTTCCTTTTATTGCTTGGGCGCCGATTATTTTTGTTTCAGCTTTAAAAAAACAAAAGACCGATAAGATTTTTGATTTAGTTTTGCGTATTAATGAAGCTCGACAAATGGAAATTAATGAAACAGCTTTATCTCGTTTTTTAGAAAAAATGGTTAAAGTCCATCGTCCTTCAAAAGGTAAGGGCGTAAAACATCCTCGAGTTTATAGTTTGCGTCAAACTTGGAGCAAGCCACCACGTTTTGAAATTAAGATTGGGGCGGGAGAAGATTTGCACAATTCGTATTTAAGATTTTTAGAAAATAGAATTAGAGAAAATTTTGATTTTTTTGGCACACCAGTCAAGGTTTCGGTTAAAAAGAAAAAGAAAATACACGGTCGTCAAGCTTAATTTTCTTCCCTTTTATAGATTTATTGAGTCTTGGCTATCTTCTAAATTTGTGATATAATTTTAAATACTTATAATTAATTATTAAAAATAAAAACATGTTGAAAAAAACTTTTTTATTTACAGCTTTGCTTTCTTTAGTGTTTTTAAGTGCTTGTAGTGTCAAAAAAGAGGAGACCTTAAGCCCAGAAACCGCTAGACTTAAAGCCGAGCAATTTTTAAATGATAATTTTATGGATCCTGATAATCCAATCGCTATTAGCGAAGTGGAGGATGATGAACAAAGTGGTTTATATAAATTAAAAGTTGAATTAGGGGCTGGAGAATCAGTTGATTCTTATATCAGTAAAGATGGAAAAAATTTCTATCCCCAAGCTTATAGCATTAGTGAGATTGAGGAAGAAATGAAAGCGGCAGAAGCGGCATCAGCTACTAATACTGATTCCTATAATTATAATGAAGGGGCTGATATTGAGAGTGAGAGTCGAGCAGTAGTTTATTTTTTCTGGGGTGATGGCTGTTCTCATTGTGCTGCGCAAAAAGCAGCGATGGCTATTTGGTCAGAACAATTTCCTGGAATTGATATTAAAACTTATGAAACTTGGGGCAATGAAGATCATCGAGAAATGTTAGAAGAATTAGCTGAGGCTTATGGCACTAGTGTTCAAGGAGTACCTATGACTTTTATTGGTGATAAACATTGGATTGGTTATTCTGATAGCATGAAAGCAGAAATGGAAGCTCAAATTAGTGAGTGCTTAAAAAATACTTGCAAAAATCCAGGACTTAAATTGAAATAAAGTTCAAAAAATAAAATAATAAAAAACCACCGTTATTTTGGTGGTTTTTTGTTAAGAGATTACTTCTATAATTTAGCAAACAAAAAGAGCGTGTTTTTTACAAGCTCTTTAATATTTTTTTATATCAATTTTGTTGGGTAAAATTAATTTTTTAATAATCTATTTTTGCGTTTACTTAGATAAATAGGGGCAAAAGTGAAATTGGTAGAGTTAATATTTATAGACAAATAAAAATAAAACGAAATTAGCAGAATTAATATTTATAAAAGCAAAATTGTAAAATAAAATATTTAAATATTATTTAATTGAATAAATATTTGTCCGCCCAAAAAGAAAAAATACATAATTAAAAGAAAAATTCCTTCTTGTCGCAATAAAAGCTTGTCAGTTTTATAAAAAATAAAGAAAACGATAAAAAAGATAAAACTAAAGGCGGTTAAAAATAAATATGAAGCATCAATTTTAACATTAATAGTTTGCGCTAGGCTCAAAACTCCAATAGTTAATGAGTTTCCCATAGCCGAGCCAATAATATTGCTGAAAGAGAGATCTTCCATTCTTCTTTTATAAGAGCGAATAGTAATAATTAATTCTGGTAGATTAGTACCAATAGAATAAACCAGTAAACCAATAATAAAAGCTGAGATATTATAATCTTTTAAAAGAGCGATGGTTGTTTTTACAATTAAATTGGAGGACACTATTAGCCCTAGCATGCCAAAAATAATAAGTATTAAATAGCGCCCAACCTCTTTTCGGTTTATTATCCTAATTTTGCTTATATTAGCGCTTTTGTGGCGACGGTATAAGAAATAAAGCACGCTAGCATAGGCAATTATTAAAATTAAGCCATCAATAAAGCCCAAGGATCCTTTAAGTCCTAAAAGAGTTGGTAAAAATAATAAGAAAAGCACCCCAATAAAAGTATAAGGCCTTTTATCAGTTTTAATAGAGCGATTTAAAATGATGCTAATTGGTAAAATTAGGGCCAGTAAAACAATGGTAGCGCCAGCGGTATTACCAAAAGACATTTCTGGAATATCATTAATGCTAGAGTTTATGCCAATAGACATTTCTGGGAGGCTGGTCATTATTCCGAGAATCATTCCTAAGAGAAATATTTTTACTCCTAGTTTTTCGCCCAGTTTTCTTAAATTTAAAACAATAAGATCAGCTGATTTAGAGATGGCAAAGAATAACAGAATTAATAAGATAATATATAAAGCTTTTGTCATCATAAATATTTAAATAATAATTAGGTTTTCTTGATCATCATTATTATAGCATATTATAAATTTAAACAAAGGGTCTAATATTATAATAATAGTATTAGAATTTTTATGTTTTAGGCATATACATTTTGCCCTTGACAAATATTTTATACTATTTTAATAAAAAAATTATTTAAACAAAAAAAAGAAACTCAAAACAATTTAGGTTTCTTTTTTCAGCGAACCTTAAGGGACTCGGTCACGCGTCGCTAAGTCTCACTCTTTCGCTTCGCTCAATCGTTCACTAAGCGCTCCGACTCGGCCTCGCCCGTGCACTTTGTGCACATGGCTGCGGCTTTCTCGTCCCTACGCGAGCCAAGCAGTTGGCTCGCTTAAGATCCAAAAAAACCGCTAATGCGGTTTTATTTGTGGACCTCGGTTTACCAATTTGGAACCAATTTATAAATGAGTTAAAACAGTTATATATTATTACTCATTTCACATAAGAAAGCTTTTTCTTGGATTTATTCTTTTAACTATACCATAGCTTATTACAACCACTGTTTTTACATTGTTTAAAGATAGCTATAACAATGTTTTAGTTAGATTTTTATTTAATCTTTTTTCTCTTTGCTGCTGATCCCATTTTAAAAACCACTCTGCGTAATGTTTTTTATATAAAACAGGGAACTCAGTTTTTAAAAAATTATTTATATCTGAGTTAAGTGTCATCTTTTTAAGTCTGCAGTATAGTTGCCAATACATTTTGTAGCCATTTTTAGAAGTTATGGTATTCTGCCCGTCTTTTATTACATCAGATTTAAGAACGATTTTTAAAACATTAAGATCATCTAAAA
>CAYTRX010000023.1:0-8658 GCA_964440365.1 uncultured Gammaproteobacteria bacterium
TGGCTTAGATTATACAAAAAACAGAGCTCTAAATGAGCTCCGTCTCTCTTGGCTCCGAGGGCGGGATTCGAACCCGCGACCAATTGGTTAACAGCCAACTGCGCTACCACTGCGCCACCTCGGAATATTTTATATTATTAAAACTAATTAATATAATATCAAAAAGAAACAATATGTCAATAAGTCCAATAATCAATCCTAAAAATAAAAACAAAATTAAACTATCAAATTTAAAATAAAAAATCAGATAAGTTTAAAATTAAAAATCACGTAACTTTTCTAAACTCTTATTCTGCATTTTTCTAATCTTTTCTAAAGCCTTAGCTTCAATTTGACGAATACGTTCACGAGTAACCTCAAATTCCTGTCCCACCTCCTCCAAAGTATGAGCAACACCATCAACTAAACCAAAACGCATCTCCAAAATCTTCTGCTCACGGGGAGAAAGATTGGTCATAATATCTTTGACATAATCACGCAATAACTGTAAAGCAGCAATTCTGTCGGGTGAATCATTTTTTACATCTTCAATAAAATCTTCTAGGGTTGAATTGTCATCATCATCACCAATAGTGGTCTCCAGAGAAATGGTTTCTTGAGAAATTTTTATAATATATCTAACCTTATCAATATCCTCTCCCATTTCAGCAGCAACTTCCTCCGCTAAAGGTTCGCGTCCTAATTCTTGAACCAAAAACCTTCGTGCTTGCTGATAACGATTTATATTTTCTACCATATGCACCGGAATACGAATAGTTCGAGATTGGTCAGCCAAAGCTCGAGTAATAGCCTGGCGAATCCACCAAGTAGCATAAGTAGAAAATTTAAAACCTTTTTGATGTTCAAATTTATCAACCGCTCTAAATAAACCAATATTTCCCTCTTGAATTAAATCTAACAAACTTAAAGTCTTAACACCGGAAAACTTTTTAGCAATGGAAACAACTAGTTTTAAATTGGATTCAATCATTTTTCTTTCAGCATCCTTATCACCGCGATCTTTTCTTTTGGCTAACTCAACCTCTTCTTCAGCAGTTAATAATGGAATTTTACCAATTTCCTTTAAATAAATCTGAATAGAATCTGATGTTAAATTAGAAAAATCAACAGATAATTGTGATTCGCTCTTTTCTTTTTCGCTTAAAGTATTTTTAATAGCTGAAGAAAGCAAATTACCGGAATCTTCCACTATTTTTATACCAACATCATTTAATCGTCTTAAAAATAATTCATAATCAAAAATGTAATCCTCAACGGAAGGAAATAAAAATAAAACCTCGGTCTCGGTTAAGAAACCTCTCATTCTACCCTTTTCTAGTACTTTTTGAATCTGTTCTTCGGTTGGTGGTTCAGCCGGTGAAACAACTTTATTCCAAAGCTCTTTTTTATCTTTTTTAGTGACACTTTTATCCTTGACCTTCACTGTCGCAGTTTTGCTTTTCTTATCAGATAAAGATTTTTTACTTGTTTTTTCTGTCTCCTTTTTTACAAGTTTTTTTGTTTCTTTCTTAGGAGCTTTCTTGTTAGGAGTTTTCTTGGTTTCAATCTTTTTTGCTGCCACTTTTTTAAGTGTCTTTTTCTCTGTTTTTTTCGGAAGTGCTTTTTTAGTATTTTTTTTAACGACATCTTTCTGGGAAAGTGTTTTTTTAGAAAGTATTTTTGTCGCTCCTTTTTTTGAATTATTTTTTGTAGGAGCTAACTTTTTAACACTCTTCCCAGTTTCCTTTTTCTGATTTAGGGTTTTTCTTACTAAAACTTTTTTTTCTACTACTTTTTTAGTCGCTGTTTTTAGTTTTTTTTCCTTATTTAACTTAGTTTTAGCGGTAGTTTTGGAAGTAGAAACTGAAGCTTTTTTATCTTTATTTTTTTTGCTTACTTTCGCCATATTTATTTTAATTTATATTTTTTAATTTTATATTATTTTTTTTAATTCATCATTTAATTCTTTAATCTTTTGTAAACTCACCTCAATTTCATTTTTATTAGCCTCTTTTTCAGCTAACATTAATTTATCATTTTCAAGTTTAATGGCTTCCCTAAAATAATCCTTCTTTATCTCCAAAATACTTTTAATAATCTCGCTCTTAGCCTGCTCGCTAGAAAATTCTCTCTCATCACCCTCAGTATAAAAATCAGAAAATAAGGCAATTTTTTCTAAAGCTGGAATTAAATCTTCGCGTTGTTCTTCTTTTAAAAAATTAGAAAAACCCAAGTAATCAAACTTATTATTTTTATTATAATAAATAAGTAAATAATTGTAAAACTCTAAATAACAACCAGAAACAAAACTTGGATCTAAATTATGCCCAACATAAGAAAAATGATCATTAAATTTTAAAAGTAGGGCTAAAAGATTCTCCATAAGCCTGTCAGTCCAGGTCAGCTTATCTTCCTGAGCAAAAAAATTGGCCAAATTATTATTTATCGCTTCTTTTTTAACTAATGAAGTTCGAGTCTTATTTTTCTCGTCTTTTTTAATAATTTTTTCTAATTCTTCCCGTAAAAAAACCTCATCAACCCTAGTTAAAACCATTAATTCTTTTAACCAAAAATCCTGTTCAACTTTATTATACAACATCGCAATAATTTCTAGGAGTTTTTGGGTGGCTTTATTTTTTTGCTCCAAATCATCTAAATTAATCCCCTTCAGCTCTCGATCAATATAATACTGCATAATATCCTGTGCTTCAGATATTCCTTTTTTAAAGATTTCGGGGTTTTCATGAATAATCTCATCAGGATCCTTACCACTAGGAAAACTAGCTATTTTTAACTTAAATCCAGCCTTTAAAGCTTCGGCTAAGCTCCTATCAGTGGCTGTTGAACCAGCCAAATCCTGATCAAAAGCTAAAATGATATTTTTGGTATATCTTTTTATTAAATTTAACTGCGCAGTAGTTAAAGCTGTACCAGAAATAGCTAAAACATTCTTAATACCAGCTTCATGACAAGAAATAGCGTCCATCTGCCCTTCTACTAAAATAACGGCATCTTGCTCTCTAATCGCTGATTTAGCCTTATCCATTGCAAAAAGAACGCGACTTTTATCATAAATTATGCTTTGAGGGCTATTAATATACTTTCCTAAACCCTTATCACCATCGGCAAAGGGGTTAATACGAGCAGTAAAAGCAATCGTATTGCCCGAAATATCATTAATCGGAAACATAATGCGATCCCGGAAACGATTAAAATGCTTTCCTTTTTCACTTTTAAAACTAATACCGGCAGCCAAAATCTCATCATCACGAAATTTCTTACTTTTCAAAAAATTTAATAAATCATCATAATTATCCAAACTATAACCTATTTGCCAAAAATAAATAGCCGCCTCATCCAAGCCGCGATCCTGTAAATATTGCTTTATTTTCTTTATCATCTCTTGATTAGCCTTGCCTGATTTTAAAACAAAATGATAGTATTTACGACTTAATTCCATAATCTGTAATAATCTGTTTTTCTGTGAATTGTCCGAGAAGGTCTTGCCTTCAATAAGCACCCCAGCTCGAGGAGCTAAAAACTTTAAGGCTTCAATAAAATCAAGGCCCTCAATATTCATGATAAAGGAAATTAAATCACCCCCCTTACCACAACCAAAACAACGCCAGATTTGTTTATCAGGCGACACCATCAAAGAAGGAGTTTTTTCATTATGAAAAGGACAAAGCCCTCTAAAATTAGAGCCAACTGCCTTCAAGCTAAGATATTCGCCGATAATATCAACGATATCTAGCTTAGCCTTGATTTCATCAGCATGATTCATATTTTTATTGAGAATCCTCATCTAAGCCAAAAAGCTTATCTAAATCATCCTCAGAATTAAGTTCCTCTTCACTATTTAAACCTAAAAGCCCTTTTAGGCGCGCCACTTCTTCCTGAACTAATTCATGTTCCCCATATTCAGCGCTATGTCGCCTAAAACCTTGATAAGAATTTCTTTTTTGATCGAGATGTAAACTAAAAACAAGTTGATCACCTTTTTCTTGAATATATAAATGTAGGCGAGGATAATGCCCTGAGCCTAAGCGGCGTACATAAGACTCCTGTTGACTAAAACGATCGAAAATAAGAGCATAACCAGCTCGACGAGCAAAAACCTTATAATTAGGTAAATAACTAGCTTTAATACTAAATTTCATATTTTAATTATTAGCTTGAAAAGATAGATGAAGTTTTTCAATAATCTTGCGTGTATCAGAAAATCTGTTTTTTAAAGTTGAAGAATTTAAAACCACTGAAATATATTCTTCATCGGCCAAAAGAAATTTGCTAGCAAAACAATAGCCGGCACTCTCATTAAAACCCGTCTTCCCACCTAAAACCTTAACATTATATTCTTCCGGAAAATTATAACTCAAAAGTTCATTAGTAGAAAATATTTGCCTAGTACTCCCCTGCTTAGTAGTAAATTTATACTTATCGTTTTTAGCCAAATCTTGGACTTCTTTAATATTCAAAGCTTTTTGTAAAAAGACAGCGACTTCTTTAGCCGTGGAAACATTGCGCGGATCTAAACCGGTAGAATCAAAAAAAACCGTATTATTTAAAGATAAGCTTTTCGCCTTATCGTTCATTTTTTGAACAAAATCAGTCTCATTTAAACCAAGAGAAGAAATCATGGCTACTACTGCTGTATTTTCTGAAGGAATAAGAGAAAGAGCTAGAAGATCGGCCACCCTAACCTCATCACCAGTAAAAAGATGTTGTCGACCACCATTACGTTTATCACTTTCTTTAATAATATAATATTTTTCTAAATCCAAATTTAAATCATCTAAAAGAACCAAAATTGACATCATCTTAGAAATACTAGCGATTGACAAAACCTCATCTGCATTTTTTTCAAATAATAATGATTTATTTCTAGATTTAAGAAGTACCGCGCTCTGAGCAGAGATTTCGGGATATTTATCAGGTCTAATGCGATTGGCGTAATATTTACTCTCATTAATATTTACAATTTCACCTTTTTCAAATTTCGGCCAATCAATTTCTTGCCAAAAAATATTAGAAATAAAAGGTAAGGGACTAAAAGAAAAAAATAAACTTATAATTATTGAAACAAGTATTGGCATAAAATCTTTAAAAATAAATAATTACTTCTAATCATCATTATCTTCATCCTCCTCATCATCATTATCTTCATCCTCTTCATCGTCATACTCCTCTTCGTCATCTTCATCATCATCTTTTCCAGCATCATCTTCGTCGTCGGTATCTTCTTCCTCAAACTCCTCTTTAGGCTCTTCTTCATTCCTTTCTTCATCATTACCATTTTCTTCGTTTTTGCTCCCCGATTTATCAGACTCAATCTGAGCTTCATCACTAGACTCAATAAGCTCTTCATTATAAAGTAATTCTGGAGAACTTTCTTCATCTAAAATATCACGACCTAAAACCCGATCAATATCTTTATTATTATGAAACTTATCATAGTCTGATAAATCTTTAACAGTATTAACACCCAAAAATTTAATAAAATCAAAACTTAAAGCATATAGTTTTTCCTCCTCATTTTTATCAGTCAACTCCTCAATCAAGCCACGTAATAAAAGATTGCGAAGAATTAAACTACAATTAATACCCCGGATTTTTTCTAAATCACTTTTTTTAATTGGACCACGATAAGCAATAATAGTTAGGGTTTCTAGACTAGCCGGGGTTAATTCAGTACTGATTTCTCTTTGTAAAAATTTACGTAATTCTTTGGAGTTTTCCGGCGAACTGGCCATTTGATATTTTTTGTTATTCTCAATAATTCTTATTCCTCTTTCTTTATTATTATACTCAGCACTTAATTCTTGTAAAATTTCCTCTACTTTTTTCTTATCTTCTTGTAGAAAATCGGCCAAATCCTTGACGCTTAAAGCTTTGGCTGAAACAAATAATAATGATTCAATTAAAGATTTCGAGTTCATATATATTAAAATTATTTTTAATTTAAGTCCGAATTAACTTCCGAAAAAGATTTAACTAATATTTCACCAAATAATTGATCCTGTTTAAAAACAACCTCTTTTTGTTTTATTAATTCTAAAATAGCTAGAAAATTAACGATGATTTCAGTGCGAGTTTTGGCTTCACGTAAAATTTTAGAAAAATTTAATTTTACTTTTTCAGAAAGAGTTTTTTTAATAAAAGTAATTCTTTCTTCAATATTAATTTCTGAAATTAAAACTCTCTCCTCTAACCCCTCTTCCAAAAACTCTATTTTTTGTAAAACTTTTTTAAAACTTTTTTGCAAAATGATATGATCAATGTTTTTAGGCGGGAAAAAATTATCATCATCCAAGATTAAACGACGATAATTTTGACTTAAAGGACGAGAAAAAGAAAACTTTTTGCGAGCCACCATTTTTTGAATTTTGGCACTGAGACCCACAAAATCTTTGTATATTTTTAATTTCTCTTCTAAATCATCAATTTCCTCTTGATCCTCTTCGGAAATAAGATAAGGTAATAAAGCTCTAGATTTAATATAGAGTAATTTAGCTGCCATAAGCAAAAAATCAGCCATGCTTTCTGGCCGTATTTCTTCACAATTTTTTACATAATCCAAATATTCGTCTGCTATTTTGGCTAAATTTAAAGTGGTAATATCTAATTCCTCCTTTTCAATAATTTGTAAAAGCAAAGACAATGGACCTTGGAATTTGTCAATTTTAATATCAATCATATACTCAAATATGTCTGCATATATTCTAACTTATTTAAAGATTTAAGGCAAGAAAAAGCCTATAAATTCATATAAAAACATGATTTATAAGACTTTATGATTTAATGAGAATTAAAGAGCTTAATAACTACTCTAAATAATACAAGTCATTCTAAAGACTTTAAAGTTTTATTAGAATTAAAGAGTTCAATAACTACCCTAACTAATAAATCATTCAGGGGTTTTAAATTTTTATAAAAATGAAGAGTTTAATAAATAAATTTAAATAATTTTAGTGATAATATCAATTAAATTTTCTAACTCTTGTTGACGTCTTTTAGTAAATTGACAAGAAGCCAAGTCATCCCAAGATAAGTTTTCTAAATCACTTTTTAGGTTTAGCGTCTCCGTGCTTAGTTTAATAAAATTATGACGATAATCATCAGGGCTAACATTTTTCAAACAATGTAAACAATATAAATCTTTTCTAAAAAAATTTAAGGCACTCGCTTTTCTTTTTTGACAAATAAAACACGTAGAAAAATCAAAATTATAACCAAAAAGATTTAATAATTTTAATTTAAAAGAATTAAGGCTCAATCTCAAATATTCAGCTGTAAAATCACTTTCATTTAAAAAAAATAAGAAACTTCGCAATAATAAAAAAACTTCATAATCAGTTTGGTTGCTAAAACTTAATTTATTTAAAAAATTAATCGCCTCCCCCGCAATACAAATTTTGTTATAATCTTTTTTTATTCCTAAAAAACAATTTTCGGCAATAGCACTACCGACATAATCTCTTTCCCGCCCCTTAATAATCATGAGGTCAACTAAGTTTAATAAGTCCAAATGTGCCGCTAATTTTGAGTTTGGTTTTTTAAGGCCTCTAGCTAAAAAAGAGGCGCGTCCAAATTCTAGGGTATAAAAAGAAAGCAAGCAATCATGTTCGTTAATTGCTTTTTGAGAAATAATAATGGCCTTAGTTTTGAGCATGTAATTTTACTTTCTTTTATATATAAACAAAAACAAATAATTAAAATTGTTTTAATTATTTGTTAATGAGATTATTTGCTTTAAAGTTTTATTTAAAATAAGACAAAATGATCTTATTATTTTAATTTATGGTTTCATTATTACATCAGCGGCGTTTCTGATGTAGTTGGTGTATAATGTTTTTCCATCAACAACTAAGCTCTTCCAATCATCTAAATCAGCTGAATCTAGGACATGTCCTTTTAAATAACCTAAACGGCCAGAAAGAATCGTCCAATTAATGTTATTATTATTAAATACGCCTACTTTGGGCAAAATTAAAGATGTTAGAGAAGAGCATCCATTAGCATAGTGAGTCATAAAATAACCATTTACTGAAACTAAGTTAGAGGTATCGGGAATCGATAAAGATGTTAAGGAAGAGCAATTATAGGCGTAACGATATAAAAAGTATTGTCCAACTGAAGTTAGACTGGATATGTTTGGGGCTGAAAGAGATGTTAATGAAGAGCATCCATAAGCATAGGCGCTCATAAAGTTCATGCCCACGGAGCTTATATTAGAAGTGTTAGGAACTGGCAAAGATGTTAAAGAAGAACAGCCATAAGCATAATCTTGCATAAAATAATCACCCACTGAAGATAGGTTAGAAAAATTTGGAGCAGAAAGAGTAGTTAGAGAAGAACATGCTGCAGCATAACTAGACATAAACAAATCACCAACGGAAGCTAAACTAGGCAAATGAGGGGCTGAAAGAGATTTCAAAGAGGTGCAATTCATAGCATAGTAATACATAAAATTATCTCCCGCCGAAGTTAACTCTGCCATATCAGGAGCCGAAAGAGATGTTAGAGATGAACAACCTTGAGCATAAGAAGACATAAAATAACTACCCACTGACGATAAACTTGGGATGTTAGGGGCAGAAAGAGAGGTTAAAGACGAGCACCCCCTAGCATAATCTTGCATAAAACCATCTCCAACTGAAGTGACACTAGAAACATCGG
>CAYTRX010000024.1:0-2423 GCA_964440365.1 uncultured Gammaproteobacteria bacterium
TTTTTAATAGCCATATTTTTTATTTTAAACTCCTATTTATAATTAAACTCCTTCGTAAATAGAAATACTTTCACCTTGTTTAAGAGTGACAATAGCTTTTTTAAAATCTTTTCGTCTACCAGAGATTCTGCCTCTATTTACTTTTTTTCCTTTCATTCTAACAATATTTACCGAAAGGGGCTTAACTCCATAAACATCTTCAACTGCTTTAGCTATTGAAATCTTGTTAGCAGTATTATCAACCATAAAAACATATTGATTAACTGAAGTTAAATTACTAGACTTTTCGGTCAACATTGGTTTAATTAAAACACGATAAGCCTGTCCATTAACATTCTTTTTTACTGAATCTTTTTTAGCTGTTTTAATTTCAGTACCAGCATAAAGATCTTTCATGCTTTCAGAATCGGCAGAGCTCTTCTTTTCTTCTTTTTCTTTTTTATCAACTAAGGATTTCCGACTTTTAAGAGAAGATTTCTTGGCACTAGTTTTTTTATCGTCTGTTTTATTAAATAATCCCATATTTATAAATTTAAATTTTTATTTTGCGTATCGCTCATTGATTGTTTTAACAGCTGACTCACTTAAAATCAGATTTCTATATTTTAATAAATCAATGATATTAATATTTTCCAAATTAATAATTTCCAAACCAGCTAAATTACGTGCTGAAAAGACAATTTTTTCATTTTTATCATCATTAACAATTAAGACACTTCTCTTGCTCTTCTTGGCATCATCTTTAGCAGAAAAAATATTTTCAATTTTTTTGATATAGGTATTAAAAGTTTTGCTAGAATAATCTTTAATATCAAACTTATCAATAATAACTAAATTATTGGTAGCTAAACGATTTGATAAAACCATAGTCAAAGCTTTTTGCTTCATTTTCTTGTTAATTTTCTTGCTATAATTTCTATCTTTTCTTGGTCCAAAAGTAACACCACCACCAATCCAAATTGGAGAACGACTAGATCCAGCTCGAGCTCGACCAGTTCCCTTTTGTCTCCATGGTTTTCGTCCACCACCAGAAACCTCTGACTTAGTTTTGGTGTGAGCCAAAACTTGTCGCTCATTAGCAGCTTGAGTAACCATAGCTTGATGCAATAAATCCTCATTAAGCTCCACCGCAAAAACCTTTTTTGATAAACTTAATTCTCCGACAATCTCTGCATTTTGGTTGTAAACATTTGTTTTTATCGACATATCTTTATTTTATATTATATTACTAAAAAATTATTTTTCTTCCTGTACCGATGCATCATCTTTAGTAGGTTGATTTTCTTCACTGCTCTCTTTGCTTATTTCTGGTTTTTCAGCCTCTTTATTTTCCTCGGCTTCAACACTCGGTTTTTCAGAAACATCAACTTCATCTTTTGTTTCTTCTTTCTTCTCAGCTTCCTCCTCTACTTCTTCCTCAAGTTTTTTCTCGCCCTCAAGCTTTGCTTCATCTTTTACTTCATCTTCAGCTTTTTCTGCCTCAAGTTTGCTCTCATCTGTCTCAGATTTAGGTTCAGTTTTTGCCGCATTAGCTTCTTTGATAAGCAAATCGCCAGCACCTCTAATCATTAATAAACCATTTCGACCACCAGGGATGGCACCCTTAATATATAAAATATTATTCTCCTCATCAATTGAAATAATTTCTAAATTTTTGACAGTAACTCGATCACCACCCATACGACCACCCATTTTTGTTCCTTTAAAAACCTGAGCTGGACCTAAAGCACCAATAGAACCAGAAGCTCTAAGTTGATCTTTATTTCCGTGAGTCTTTTTTGAGCCAGCAAAACCATGTCTTTTGACTACTCCTTGAAAACCCTTTCCTTTAGAAACACCAATTACATCAACAATATCACCTTTAGCAAAAGTTGAAATGTCAATAATTGAGCCCACTTTCATTTCGGGAGTAATTTCATCAACTCTGAATTCGCGTACACAACGAGCATTTTCTGCACTAATTCCAGCTTTTTTTAAATGAAAGCGAAGTGGCTTGGTAATATTTTTTAATTTTCTATTTCCGAAAGCTAATTGTAAAGCTTTATAATTATCGGAATCAATATCTTTGACTTGACTAATAACACAAGGACCAGCAAGTACCTTAGTAACACTAATGCACTTATCACCTTCCCAAACCTGAGTCATATTCAATTTTTTTCCTAGTATAAATTTCATATCTATCTAAATTTAATATATAAAAACAAAAAACTGGCCCTCAACAAAACCAGCTCAAAAAATAATATAAAAATATATAAATATATATTTTAAATATATTAATTGAATATGATATTTTGTTGAATTATGCTTATCCTCTGATAAGCTTAGCCTCCTATAAAAATATTAATCCTCAATTAAAGAACTTTCTCAATATTCATGAGAGTTTCTAAAAAATCAGTTTAATATTTTAATTTTAAAATACGTTT
>CAYTRX010000024.1:2433-6707 GCA_964440365.1 uncultured Gammaproteobacteria bacterium
GCTGGTAAACTAAGATTTGTCAAATCTTCAATCGTCTTAGCTGATGGTTCAATAATATCAATCAATCTTTTATGAGTTCTAATCTCATATTGATCTCTGGCACTTTTGTGAACAAAAGTAGAACGATTTACTGTATATTTTTTCTTTTCAATTGGTAGTGGAATTGGGCCAGAAACCTGAGAATCATTTCTCTGGGCTGTTTCCATAATAGTCTTAGAAGCTTGATCAATAATTTTGTGATCAAAAGCCTTGATCTTGATTCTAATTCTACTTTTGAATTCCCCACTTTCACCCTTGACCATTTTACTTTTTTTGTCAGTCATAAATTATTTTTTATTGAAAATTTTTAATAGACATTAGTTGTTCGCCCTCTCCAAGGAGAGCGAACATAAATATCTATTATTTGATAATTTTAGAAATAGTACCAGCACCAACAGTTCGACCACCCTCACGAATAGCAAATCTCATTTTTTCTTCAAGCGCAATTGGAGCGATTAATCTAGCAGTCATGTTAACGGTATCTCCTGGCATTACCATTTCAACACCAGCTGGTAATTCAACCTCACCAGTAACATCAGTAGTTCTGATATAAAATTGAGGTTTGTAGCCCTTAAAGAATGGTTTATGTCGACCACCCTCATCTTTGCTTAAAATATAAACTTGAGCCTCAAAATCAGTGTGTGGAGTAATGGTTCCTGGTTTAGCCAAAACCTGACCTCTCTCAACTTCGTCTTTTTTGGTACCGCGAAGTAATAAACCAGCATTATCCCCAGCTTGACCTTGGTCTAACATTTTCTTAAACATTTCAACGCCAGTGATAGTTGTTTTTTTAGTTTCCATTAAACCAACAATTTCAACTTCATCGCCAACCTTAATAATACCTCTTTCAATTCTACCAGTAACTACTGTTCCGCGTCCCTCAATGGAGAAAATATCCTCAATTGGCATTAAGAATGGTTTGTCTAAATCACGTTCTGGATTTGGAATAAACTCGTCTAGAGCTTTTAATAAATCTAAAACTGGCTGAGCATCTGGTCCACTTGGGTTTTCTACAGCCTTTAAAGCACTACCTCTGATAATTGGAGTAGTATCACCTGGGAATTCGTATTTCTTTAAAAGATCGCGAACCTCCTCCTCAACTAAGTCAATTAACTCTTTGTCCTCAACCATATCACATTTGTTTAAGAAAACAACAATGTGTGGTACACCAACTTGTCGAGCAAGTAAGATGTGTTCTCTGGTTTGAGGCATCGGACCATCAGTAGCTGAAACGACTAGAATAGCTCCATCCATTTGAGCGGCACCGGTAATCATGTTTTTTACATAATCAGCGTGTCCCGGACAATCAACGTGAGCATAGTGACGTGACTCAGTCTCATACTCTTGGTGAGATGTAGCGATAGTAATACCTCTTTGCTTCTCTTCAGGAGCATTGTCGATTTCATCAACATTCCTATGAGTAGCTTTCATACCTTGAGCATTGGCTACATTTAAAATAGCGGCGGTCAAGGTTGTTTTTCCATGATCAACGTGGCCAATAGTACCAACGTTAACATGGTCTTTACTGCGTTCAAATTTGTCTGCCATATTTTTTTAATTCACGACCCCTCCTTAAGGAGAGTTACTTGCCAAAGAGGCAGCCAGCCGTTTTTAATTAATTATAAATTTTTATTTATTATTAATAACAAATAAAAAGAGTTAAGTTTATTAACTATTTTTATATTTTTTACAAATACTAATTTACTTCATTATTCTGAATCTTTCATAACATCTGGTGAAATCCGCCAATTATTAACCTTTCTCTCTTTCAAGTTAGCATTATTTTTTTCTATATCATCTATTTTATCAACTATTTTTTTCTCTGTCAATAGCTGACGCAGGGTTTCCTTTAGCGGACCATCTGATATTTTACCTGACCCTAAATCATCTTTAGGACTCGGAACAAAAGACTCCTCTTTTTCTTGCTCGGCAATAATTAGAGCATCTCTTTTAACAAACTCTTCAGTAAAACTAGATTTTTTTTCACCTAACCCTTCTTCCTTATTTTCGTCCTCTTTAATTTTTATTAAATTACTTTTTTTTTCTTCTTCACTCCCCAAAGTATCTCCAATTTTTTTTACCTTATCTAGCTCTTTACCTAAAAATTCAGATTCGTCTATCTTTCTTCTCTCTGACAAAAGTTCCTCGTATTGATCTAAGGATAAAAGCACAAAAGAATCTTCAGCTACTTCATTATCAAAGACAATTAATCGATCACCAGTTTTTTTAGCTAAACTTATAAGACGTTTTAACTGTTTGGACATAAGCAAAATATTATTTAATAAAACTTGAATAAAAAATTATAACATAATAATTTTAAAAAGCAAGTTTATTTTTGTTTAGGCAATCTTATCTTATTTTATCTAAGTAGTCTTATTAAAATAAATATTTATAAAGGACAAGGGGCGTCAATAATTTCACCACTAGTTGAAACAAGGCACTTCTCTCCGGCGCTATATCCACCTATCTTTCCCTCTAAACAAAATAAAATAGTGTAATATTCACCTGAGGCTGATAAGGTATAATAATAGGTATTTTGTGAGCAAGAAATATTTTGATAAGGATTATTAACTGGAACGGGACTTAAATATATATTTCCGGTACTTGAGCCCACTAAACTTTCCCCGGGAATAATATTGTCCGGATACTCACCCTCAAATAAATAATAATTTTCTAAAGCTAATTTTAATTGCAAAATATCAGATAATCTCTTGGCATCATAATTATCTCTCTTGCTTGGCTCAAAAGAAATAATTACTAAAGAAGCAATAATAGCAATGATAAAAATAACTAATAACATTTCAATAATAGTAAAGGCTTTTTTGTTTTTATCTTTCATAGCATTATAGATTAAGATTGTTTTGGTTAAAATTATTAAAATTAAAATTACTCTAAGTAAAGTTATTGCGCTTCCTCAATTCCTCTAGGGGTTAAATTATACTTTCCAGGTGGATAATCTTCTAAGCCATTAAGCAAGCAAAAAGAAAAAGAATACTCTTTGGTGCTAGTAGAATAAGAATAAATATATTGACTACCACAAGGCTCACCACTAGGAGCTGGAGGTATTTTAGAAAGAAAAACTATCCCGGTACTAGAACCAATTAAAGCCTGGTCCAATTCAATGCTTTCTGGATAAGAACCTTCCGATCTTTTATAATTCTCTAAAGCTATTTGTAGTTGAAAAATTTCTGATATTTTTCGAGCGTCCTCTTCCCTCTTTTTAGAACCAGAAGTAGAAACAACAATAACCGAACCAATTACAGCAATAATAAAAATAACAACGATCATTTCTACTAAAGTGAAAGCTAATTTTTTTTTCTTAATCATAAATAAATTTTATTTATTACATCAATATAATTATATCATAAAAAAATAAAAAAACGAATCTCTGAGACTCGTTTTTTTATATTCAAAATTTTTTCTATTATTTAAAAACGTTTAAAAAATTATTTTCCGGCCTTTTCTTTGAGTTGCTCCAAAATATTTCTTGGAACTTCGCTATAATGAGAAAACTCCATCATATAATTGGCACGTCCTTGACTCATAGAACGAAGCGAAGTCGCATAGCCAAACATTTCAGCTAAAGGAACCCTTCCTAAAACAACTTTGGCATTACCTCTTTCGGCCATCTCATCAATTTGTCCTCGTTTTGCGTTTAAATCACCAATAATATTTCCCATATACTCCTCTGGAGTAGTTACCTCTACTTTCATAATTGGCTCTAATAATACTGGATTTCCTTTTTGGCAAGCATCTTTAAAAGCAAAAATAGCTGCCATTTTAAAAGCAATTTCCGAAGAGTCAACTTCATGATAAGAACCATCATAAACAGCTACCTTAACATCAACTACTGGATAACCAACCAAGACACCGCTTTGCATAGCTTCTTTTATACCCTTTTCAATAGCTGGAATATACTCTTTAGGAATAACTCCACCTTTAACTTCATCAACAAATTCATAACCCTTTCCGGCTTCTTGTGGTTCAACTCTTAAATAACAATGACCATATTGTCCGCGACCACCTGATTGTTTAGCATATTTATGTTCAGCTTCAGCTTGTTGTCTAATAGTTTCACGATAAGATACTTGTGGATTACCAACATTAGCCTCAACCCCAAATTCTCTTTTCATACGATCAACAATAATATCTAAATGTAATTCACCCATACCAGAAATTAAAACTTGACCGGTTTCTTCATCACTTTCAACTCTAAAAGTAGGATCTTCTTCGGC
>CAYTRX010000025.1:0-5954 GCA_964440365.1 uncultured Gammaproteobacteria bacterium
GAAGAAAATATACTCTTTTTTGTTGTTTAGATTGTGGATGAAAATTCCTTAACAATAAAAAAAGAACGGACTAATCTGTTCTTTTTTATATACTTTTATAATTTTATTATATTATTTTATTGCTGCATTTTCAATACCTTATTGCCGCATTTTAATAAAAATACTCAAAAACTCTAATAAATTTGCATTTTATTGCTGCATTTTAAATGCTTTATTGCTGTATTTTAGTAAATATTAAAACAATTTTTCTTACTAAAAAAATTAAATCTTAATCACAACTGGCAAAACCATTGGGCGACGTTTAGTGTGAGCAAATAAAAATTGCCCAATCTCATTCCTAATTTTATTCTTCACCTGATCCTCATCAATAGGAAGTTTGGGATTTTTTTCATTAACGATAGCTTTAACTTTAGCTCTTGTCTTCTCAATTAAATCCCGATTTTCTTTCATATAAATAAAGCCACGAGAAATTAAATCTGGGCTACCAATTAAAGCGCCAGTCTTAGCGCCAAGAGTAACAATGGCAACAATCATGCCATCTTCCGACATTAAACGACGATCACGTAAAACAATATCTGAAACATCGCCAACACCTGATCCATCAACCATCACATAATCAGTCGGAACTTTTTCTTTGGTTAGCTCACCCAAAACCTCATATTTTTTATCAGCAATATTTTTAGTGCCCTTCTTAAAAGAAACTACTTGCCCATTATCAGCCACAAAAATATTTTCTCGAGGAATTCCAACTTGTTCAGCTAAGTCAGCGTGAGCCCGCAACATATAATGGTTGGCTTCAATGGGCATAAAATATTGTGGCTTAATTAAGCGCATCATTAATTTCAAATCTTCAGCTTTAGCATGTCCACCAGCATGAATATCCATCATTTTATAATTAATAATCCGTGCCCCCTGACGAACAACGGCATCCATTAAATTTTGAATACTACGTTCATTTCCTGGAATAACGGAAGAAGAAAAAATAACAGTATCACCTTTTTTAAGCCGAACTGTTCGATGCTCATTATTAACCACTCGTGATAAAAAAGCATTATTTTCACCTTGAGCTCCTGTACCAATAATTATAACTTTATTATCCCTTAAACGAGACAATTCTTTATCTTCTACTAAAATACGAGGATCAAATTTTAAATAACCAATCTGATGAGCGATCTCGACATTATCATTCATACTACGACCCTGAAGTGAAATTCGACGACCATATTTTTTAGCTAAATCAAAAATTTTTTGGATACGACTCAATTGTGAAGCAAAGGTTCCAATAATAATTCGCCCTTCCACTTTTTCAAAAATTTTGCCCATTTCATCACCAATGGCTGATTCTGAAATCTGATAACCAGGATGAGTAGCATCAGTTGAGTCTGACATTAAAAGCAAAACATTATCAGCCCCCAATTGAGCAATGCGATTTAAATCAGCTGGTTTATCATTAACCGGAGAAAAATCAATTTTAAAATCCCCCGTATGAACAACCTTACCTAAAGGAGTGTTTACAATAATAGCAAAACAGTCAGGAATAGAATGATTAACGCGCAAAAACTCAACTTGAAGATTATCGGAAATCTTAACACGATCATCCTCGGTGATTTCTTTAATTTTTAAAACGGGCGCTTTTTTAAATTCAGTCATTCTTTTTTGTACTAAACCAGCAGTCATCTTACCCATAAACATTGGCGGATTACCAATCTTACCCATAATATGAGGAATACCACCAATATGGTCAAAATGTCCATGGGTAATAAAAACAGCTTTCACCCAATCTTTTTTGTCTTCTAAATAAGAAACATTAGGAATAATATAATCAATTCCCGGCATATCTTCTTCCGGAAACTGAAGACCCATATCAATAATAATAACCTCCTTATTATATTCAATTAAGGTCATGTTTCGTCCGACCTCTTCTAAACCACCTAAAACCATAACGCGTAATTTGCCAAAAGAATTTTGACTTTTGATACTTAAAGGAGTTTTAGCTTTGTTAGACTTAAAAGAGGAACGCGAAGCAGAGTTTCTAACCGGTCTTTTAGAAGTTGTTTTTGTTTTTAAACTAGAACTTGAAACAGGAGTGCTAGTTCGACTTTTAAAGTTAGGGTTAGTTTTAGTCATTGAACTTTTAAAAACACCACCTTGCTTATATTTTGTTTTATTGACGGAACTAGGAGGGTTATAAGTAGCCCTCAAATTCAACGCCGAAGTCTCAGGTCTAGTTTGACCTGATGAATAGTTTTTGTAATTACTTATCATGTTTATTTATATTAAATGTTAAGCAAATTTCTAATTTTTACTTAACGAAGTTTTAATTTTTTATTAGTTTTTATATACCAATGAGAAATATTGTTGAAGCGATCAGCTGGATTTAAGATGCTATCAAAATCAAAGCCTTTTATCTTTTTACTCTGAACATAAGTATAGCTAGGATAATACAAGAAAATATTAGGGAAATCTTTTTGTAATAATTCTTGAAACTTTTTATACTTGGCAACACGATCCTCTTCATTTAAAGAAAGTCGAGCCTCTTCTAGAAGTTTATCAACTTCTTTATTTTTATACTCCGAAATATTTAAACCCGTACTAGAAATTTGTGATGAGTGCCAAAAAGCATAATTATCTTGATCACCAGCTAAAACTTGACTTAAAAGCAGAGCTTGAAAATCTTTCTTAGCCACAATATCAGACTGAATCTGAGCTGGAACAATTGTTTTAATATTAGTTCGAACACCAACTTTATCCCAAGATGCTTTAATAAAATCAGCAACTAAAATATTATCACTTAAATCAACTGTGGTTAATTCTATTATTAAATAATCATATTTTTTACCCGCAGTGCTTGATTTTTTATAGCGCCACAAACCATTTAAAGATCCGCTGGTCGAATCAAAATTTTCTAAAATATTTTTCTTAACCTCAATATCCGGTAAATTATTTAAAGCTCCTTCCTTTTCCTCAATTTTAGAATTAATTTCACTTAAGTCAGCTTCAGTTTCACTTAATTCTTTCTTGTGAGCTTCTAGTTCTTGCCATTCTTTAATTAAAGAAATTTCATCCTCTTTTAAATCTAATAAAGACCAAGAACTTTCGGTAAAAAAAGTATTAACAGTATCAAGATTATATGAAATTTTTTCTAAATCATGATTATACGAAGGGCTACTAGCTAAAATTGGACCATCAGCTACTGAAGCATTACCCGAAAAAATCTCATCACAAATCTGTCTCTTATTAATAGCCCGAGCTAAAGCTTGACGCAAGTCTTTGTTAGCTAAAATACTATTATTTTTTTGATTAAAAAAGATTGATGCGATTTGCGGTAAATTTAAACGATTAAAACTTAAAGAACTTTTTGAAACTAAATCAGCATGCATATTATATGGCAAATAAGAAATACCATTAACCTGATTATTATTTAAAGCCGAAACTAATTCATTATAATTAGTATAAAATTTTAAAATTAATTTATTGATATAGGGCGCCTGCTCATAATATTCTTCATTGGACACCAAAACAAATTCCTTAATATCGCCTGACTTAGTTTTGGTTAATGATTTAAATTTATAAGGCCCCGAACCAATAGGCTTGATATTTAATTCGTGTAAAAAAGCATTGACCGGACTGACATCTTGCCATAAGTTTTGTGGCAAGATTCCGAAAGTCAAAAGATCTAAGAAAGAGGCATAAGACTCCTTAAGAATAATTTTAAAAGAATAATCGTCTTCCAGCTGAACGGTAGTGCCCAAAAGAGACGATCTTAAAGGTGAGCCATACTCAGGATTTTTAATAGACTCAATAGTAAAAACCACATCTGAAGCCTTTAATTCTTCACCATTATGCCATTTGACATTATTTTTAATTTTGAAACTATACTCTAAACCATCTTCACTAATTGAATAATCCTCTAATAAATCTTTACTAATATTTCCCGAAGCATCTCTTTTAAAAAGAGAAGAAAAAATTAAGCGACTAATATCAGAGTCAACATCACGAGCTGAATCATATAAAGGATTGATATTTTTGGGAGCTCCTAAAAGTCCTTCAATATACTCGCCACCTTTTTGCGGATAAATAATCACATTTTTTTTATAAAAAGAAATAAGCCAAAAAACAGCACTAACCGCAATAATAATTAATAAAATATTTAAGAGAAGTTTTTCCCGAGGACGAAGAACTTTTTTGACATATTTAATTTGAGTAATACTTGGAATTTTTTTAGGGGAAAGTGAGTAAAGAAGTTTTTTATCTAAACCATCAAAATCATAGGCGATTGTTGTCTCCTTATCAGTAGTCTTTTTCTTTTTTCTAAACAAAAAAGATAAGGACAAAAATGATCCTCCTTTCTTTTTCTTAAAAGTAAAACTTTTTTGCTTCTTAGTTGAGTTCATTAAATTTATTAAGTGAGTTCACCAAATCTATAAATCTTTTAAAAATTTATTATTGTAATAAAACTGAAGCGAGAGATACAAGGAAAAATAAAGCTGCCAAAACAATAGTGGCAACAAATAATTTTTTTTCAATACCTCTTTTAGTTAGAAAAACAGCATTACTACCACCAAAAACACCGCCTAAAGCTGTTCCTTTATTTTGAAGTAAAATAACAATAATCAATAATGACGCTATTATAATTTGTGCTATTTTTAGTCCATTCATAAGTCTAAAAATTATTTACTACTTAACCTTCTCAACAATTTTTGACAAAACCTTTTTATTATTAACTGCTAAATCGGCTAGAATCTTGCGATCAATTTCGATTTTATTAGCCCTCAAGCCTCCCATAAACTTGGAATAGGAAATTCCATGATCTCGGACAAAAGCATTAATCTTGATTTGCCATAAAGCACGGTTAACTCTCTTCTTTTTGCGACGATCAACAAAAGCATGTGCTCCCGCCTTGGTTTGAGCAGTACTAGCTAATCTAACTAATTTTTTTCGACCCCACTTAAACCCCTTAACTTGTTGTAGAAGTTTACGACGTCTTTTGGTATGGGTATTTCCCCTTTTCACTCTTGGCATATATTTCTTACAAAATTAATAATAAATTACTTATAAGGAGTTAATGTCTTGACTGTCTTGGTTAAAGTTTTGGTCAATTTTAAATCCCTACGCTTCTTTCTAGTGGTGTTACCAGATTCTCTAGAATTAAAATGATCTTGCCCACCTTTGCGATGCATTACTTTATCTTTGGCTGTTCTAGTAAATCTTTTGCTAGTAGCCTTATGTGTCTTAATTTTCGGCATATAAATAAATTAAAAGCTAAAAAAACAGGTAATCAAACCTGATTTTAACTAATTTTACTTTTTATTAGTTAATATCATAGTATATCCTCCCGGCGTTCTTGTCAAGGGTTGCTCCTCAAATAATTGAATTTCAGTCTTATTTTTCAAGGCTTCAACAAAGTCTCGCATTAGCTCAGCTGCCTTGGTAAAATGCTGTCGTTCACGACCTCGCAAAACCATCTCAACTTTAATTTTATTATTTTTTAATAAAAATTTATAGGCTTGTTCTACTCGAATATTAAAATCATGGGAACCGATGCGCAACGATAAACGAATACTTTTTATTTCAACTCTTTTCTGTAAGACCATTTGTTTATGTTGCTTTTTTTCTTGTTCATATTTAAATTGGCCTAAGTCTAAAATTTTAGCAACTGGAATCTCGGCCTTCGGATTGACCTCAACTAAATCTAAGTCCACCTCTTGAGCCATTTCTAAGGCCTTAGCTGTATCAATAACACCAATATTTTCTCCTTCTTCGTTAATTAAAAAAACTTTTTCGGCCTTAATTTTTTCATTGGCGTTAAAATGTTTTTCACTTTTATTCTTGTTGCTTTTAGAAAACTTAGATCTTCTTCTCATCTTTTAAAAATTAATTTTAAATTAATAAGTTAAAATGGAGCGGGTAACGGGAATTGAACCCGTCTCTCGACCTTGGCAAGGTCGCATAAT
>CAYTRX010000026.1:0-2501 GCA_964440365.1 uncultured Gammaproteobacteria bacterium
AGTCCACGACCCCGTGCTAAATAAAATACAATATTCCCAAGATTAAATCTTGGGTTTTTTATTTTAATAATATATTTTGGAGAAGCAAGGGTTTTAAATATAAATATTATAGTATTTCTTGTATTTTTATTAGAAAACCGCTAAATGTATGTGCATATTACCACAACCTCTTGACAAAAATGTAAAGAATTGTTAATATTGCTCGTTATTGAAGAACATTTACAAACCAAAAAACCAAAAAAATATGAAAAGAAAGTTGTTTTCCGCGAGCAAGGAGAGAGAAATCTTCATTGCCCTAAAAAAAATGGAAAAAGAGAGGACGAAAGTATATGAGGGCTCCTCTCTAGTTTTCATGATTATTGAAAACAAAGATAATAAACACCCCCTCTACTTTTTTCTAGAGAGCGGAAATGGTTGGGCGGAAATCAGGAAATATGGAGTAGCAATTGATTACGATATTATTTCCCTGACCTACCCAATGTATTTTTACGCTGGGAACTATCAGAGTGAGTGGTCACTTTTATCTGAAGAGTGCACCAAGGAAATGATCCAAACTAATGATTTGGATCCAGGGGATTACTCCTCTTTCTCAATATCCATCCTCAAGGCTGAGAGCCATGAGGAAAAATACTTCCTATCAATTTATATAGCTTCGATTATTTTATCCACTAGTATGGAAAAAATAATTGAAAAAATGGGGGACGAAGTTCCTCATGCGGTGAGGAATGGAGCATATTATCTTTATAATTATATTAAGTAGAAAATCGAAAAAAATATAATAACCAGAAAAAATTCTGGTTTTTTTATTTTAAATTTTTTGCTTTCCCGAATTTTATTTTTTCCAATACCTTTTTCAAACTTCGTTTTATCATTTTTCAAGAAGCCTTTTCCAAATTTTATTTTTTAAAAAACTTTTTCCAAACTTTATTTCAGCACCTCCTAAAACCTTTTCCAAATTTCATTTTATTATTCCTCCAAAAAACTTTTTCCAAACTTTATTTCAGCGCTTCTTCCAAAACCCTTTTCAAAACCCCACCTTAGCCCCACTTCAATTTATTCCATTGCCCCTTTCTCAATTTTACAATTTTATGCTATAATTTAAATATAATAATAATCTTAAAAATAATAAAAAGCTAAGAAAACCCTGCTTTTATTTGGTAAATAAATAATCTTAGCTTGGTAAAATAAAGTATGAAAAAAATGTTTTTTCGCCCCTTCCTAATTTTCTTAGTTCTTTTTTCTTTGGTTGGACTTTTTCTTCTTTTTCGTCCCTTTATTGTTGAGCTGATTATTGCAACAATTATGGTTTCTGTTTTCTATCGTTTTTATGAAAAGATGACTAAAGTTTTTTGGAATAAAAAATATCTAGCCTCCTTTATTACCTGTATCATTTTGCTTTTTATTGTCTTAATTCCAATAAGTGGTTTGATGGTTATTGCTAGTAAAAAAGCGTCTTTAGCTTATTCTGGCATTGAATCATTTTTGGCCAATTCTGACTCTCTTCGTTTTTCAGTTTTAGAAAAAATGGGCGTAGCTAATGATTCTTACGGCGATATTTTCACTAGCTTTGTTGGTGATGTCGTTAAAAATATTAATGATTGGTTGGTTAGTGGAGCGACTTTAATTTTAAAGGGAACTAGTAAATTTCTTTTTTCTTTAGCATTGATTGTTTTTACTATGTTTTTCTTTTTTGTGGAAGGGAAGGAGATGGCTCGAAAATTAATTTTGTGGTCGCCATTACCTAATAAATATGATTTAAAAATTCTTAATAAATTTCGTTGTGTTAGTCGCAGTATTTTAATTACAATTTTTGTGTCAACTATTATTCAGGGTCTTGTTGGCGCTTTTGCCTTTTTAATAATTGGTTGGCCATTTATTTTTGTTTTTATTATTATGGCGCTTCTTTCCCTAATTCCTTATATTGGTTCGGCTATTTTCTATCTTCCAGCTTCAATTTATCTAATGTTTAGTGGTCAGTTTTGGCAAGGAGTTTTTATTTTAGCTTGGGGTGCATTAGTGCTTAATAATATTAATAAATATATTCAAACTCATTTATTGAAAAATCAAGTTGAGCTTAATCCGATTTTTATTATTTTTTCTATTTTAGGCGGAATTTCTATTTTTGGTTTTTGGGGAATAATAATTGGACCAATGATTATTGCTTTGAGTGTGGTTGTTTTTCATATTTATGAATTAGAATACGATAAATATTTAGAAAAATAAATTGAGTAGTTTAAAAAATATTAGATGAAAAAGAAAAAGGCAACGAAAAACTAAAAAAACCTAAAAGCCTTTAATTATTGCCTTATTTTTGAGAAAGTGCTATTATATTAAGTAGATAATTAATTTTTAATTATTGGAATTAATTAATTAATTTAAGATCAAGCTTACTTAAACTTCTATAAGTTTATTTCAACTTGATAAAAAAATTATGACAAAATCACAATTAATGACTGCTTTAGCTGAAATGGCAGCTAAAATAGGTGTTGATCCTTTAGAGA
>CAYTRX010000026.1:2511-5740 GCA_964440365.1 uncultured Gammaproteobacteria bacterium
CTGAAAAAACTGGCTTAAGCAAAAAAGAAGTTGTTAACTTCATGGAAACATTAACCACTCTAGCTTACAAAGAAACAAAGAAGAATGGTGAATTCCCTCTACCAGGCTTTGGTAAATTAGTTCTAGTTAACAGAAAAGCTAGAATCGGACGCAATCCAGCCACTGGTGAGCAAATCAATATCCCAGCTAAGAAGGTAGTAAAATTCAGAGTTTCTAAAGTAGCTAAAGATGCGATCCTATAATTTCAATTATTAAATAATTGATTTTTAAAAGCGTTGACTAAAATCAACGCTTTTTGTTTTGTTGAGAAGTTATTTGTTCAAATAAATTTTTTTAAAAGTATCAACATATTGCCCCAAGCCGTGAGAGTAAAATTTATTGCGAATTTTTTTACTACTATGAGCAAATTCAATTAGGGAAGAGAGGCGAATGGCATAACGATTGCCAATAACTTTGTATTTGATGCGCTTATCTTTGATGGCTCGACGAATTGTTTTGGTATCAAGCCCGGCTAACTTAGCAGTTTCAGAAACGGACAGCCAAATCTGCCGATCAACTCGTTTTTCACTTTTGAGTGGGGTACTGGCTTCTTTTTTTGTTTCTTCTTTCTTGTTCATAGTGACCTTTTTAGATAATTTATATCTTTATCTTATATAAAAAAAACAGGGGGGTCAAGGCTTTTTGCTCAGTTTTGTGCCCTTGTTTTTTTAGAAAAGCTATGTTAGAATAGTTTTGTGAGTATTTAACTCTTATTTTTTTATTTTCCCTGATAATCAGTATTTTAAATAAAGAAATTTTCTTAATTACAATGAAATTTAATATAAAACAAAAAGTTAAAGAAAAGAGTCTTCAGGAGCGTTTGAAGCATAAAGATAGCCAAGCTTTTGGTGATTTCTATGATAAAAATATTGACGATATTTATCGCTTTATTTATTTTAAAGTTGGGCGTAAGGATGATGCCAACGATCTTTCCTCTTTGGTTTTTTTAAAGACTTGGGAGTATTTACAGAAAAATGGTTTAAAAGATAGCGTCACTTTACGAGCCTTGGTTTATAAAATTGCGCGCAATGTGGTTATTGATCACTATCGCAATAGTCGTCCAGATGACTTATCTTTAGATGACGAGAACAATAAAATAGATGTTGTTGACGAGGATTATAATTTAGAAGAAGAAGTCAGCGATCGTGATGATTATGAAAAAATGTTACACAAGATGATGGAATTAAAAAATGAATATCGCGAGATTTTAATTATGCGTTTTGTCAATGAATTATCCCTAAGCGAGATTGCCAATATTAGTGGCAAGAAGAGTGTTAATGTCCGAGTTTTGCTTCATCGTGCTATCAAGGCTTTAAAGGATATTATGAAAGATGATGAAGATAAAAAAGAGAGAAAAAAGAAGTCAAAATAGGGAGGTCAAAACAGGGAATTTTAAAAGAAAAAAGAAGGGCAAAGAGACAAAAAAAGAAGTTCAAAATACAAAAAATAAGATAAAAAAGAGGGGGTCAAATTCCTTTCTTTTTTTAAATAAAATGATAATCCTGAGCTTTTATTTTTGGATTTTTTTATTAAAATATATTTAAAGTTTTTGCAGAATTAATTTATGACTTTTATTAAAGCATTAAAGATAAGTCTACAAATTTTTGGACTTATCTTGTGGATAGACAATAAAGACAAGCCTAAGTGTAACATTTTGTTACATTTTTCGTATACTATAGTGCAGGGCTTTGAAAAGAGTTAAGGCCAGTAAAGATAGGCTCAAAAGCAAAAAATCATTTTCAGGGCTAAATACATAAAAAAGAAAATATGACTGAAAAACAATTAATCAAACAACTTAAATCTTTGAAAAATGTTTGCCTGGATTGTACCACCAAGAAGGACAACCGGGAGGTTTTATTTTCTCAAATTTCAGCTCAAAGTGTTGACACTTTCTGTCCAGAAAAAGCCAAGCAAGAGAACCGCTCGGTCCTATATTTCAAGAACTTTGTTTTATTAATTTCTCGTCCGGCTTTGGTCTTTGCTGGGCTCTTCCTTTTCTTGATTGGAGCTACAGTTTTAACTAGTGGTTTTTATAAAAATTCAAAACCAAATGATTCATTATACATTGCTCGCATCATTAGTGAAAAAATTCAGTTAAACACCACCTTCTCTCAACCCGAACGACAATCTTTAGCTTTAAAATTTTCCTTAGATCGAGCTCGGGATATCACCGAAGTTTTACTTGATCCCGAATTTAATACCGAGGCTAATAAAAATAAAGTAGAAAAATTAAATAGTCATTTACAACAAGAAATCTCCAAAGCCAAAGTTAAGGCTGAGGAAATTAAACAGAGTGGACAAGCGGGTGGTAAAACCGAAACTAAGGCTAGTGAACAATTGGTTCAAAGTGCAAGTAATTTAAATGAAGGAGAGAGATTGGAATTGTATTTAGGTGAGACTGGTAATAAGTCAAACCCCGAGACAAATTTAAATGAGACTCCAATTCTTCCAAGCGAAAATGTTTCTACTAGTTTAAATGAAACCAGCACTGAAACTGAAAAAGATAAAAGTGATGGAGATCAGGCCGCAGCATTAGAATCATCAGAAAATTTACCAGAAGAAAATTCTTTGTCTATTGGTTTATCAGAAATTGAAAAACTTTCTAACGAGGGTCAACTTTCTGAAGTTTTAAACAAACTAAACGAAGTGCAAAAATTAATTAAATAGCTCTTTTGATTTTAAACAGCAATAGTGGTGATTGCTGGAAATGTAATTTTATATAATTATATTTCTGCCAATCTCTATTATAGAGATTCGTTGTGACCAGAAAGGTCGACTCTCATCACGAGAGGGTACAACGTTTAACAAAACTCCTTTCTTTAAAAATTGGAAAAATAGGAAAAGATTAGGCGATATATTTTAAAATAGATCGGTTAAGCTTTTCTCCGCACTCTTATGTTTGTAAGAGTCGGAGTTGTGAAAAATTATCCTGCTGTTTCATGCTTATAGCAAATTAATTTTTCCCGATATTTCACTTATTTATATAAGTGTGCGGGGAAGCGGGATCCTGATCGATTTATCAAAAATTATTAAAGCTCAGTCATCAACTATTTGGAAGATTTACAAAGAAAGCAAATTCACATTATCGGCAAATATTTTTTTATAAAAATTTTGCAGATAATATCTTAGAAAAATATTATGACAAAATTACGCAAATTTTTTGCATCTTCTGTCATGGTAATGACTGTAG
>CAYTRX010000027.1:0-5018 GCA_964440365.1 uncultured Gammaproteobacteria bacterium
AGAAAATATACTCTTTTTTGTTGTTTAGATTGTGGATGAAAATTCCTTAACAAAAAAAAGAAAGCATTCCAGCCTTCTTTTATTTTATAATCAATTTTAAATATTTTAAATATTATCGTATTCGCGCATCGTAATTTGAGCCTCAATTTGTTTGACAGTTTCAATAACAACAGAAACAACGATCAATAAACTTGTTCCACCAATAGCCAGAGATTGCATACCGGTAAGAGACTGCATGATTAATGGCAAAACAGCAATTATACCTAAAAATAATGAACCAGCTAACAAAATGCGGCGACTAATATATTTTAAATAATCACTAGTATAACGCCCTGGTCTAACTCCAGGAATAAAACCACCTTGTTTTTGTAGGTTTTCAGCCACTTGATCTGGCTTGAAAACAATTTCTGTATAAAAATAAGTAAAAGCAACTACTAATAAGAAATAGAATATTCCATAAAATAATTGATTTTGAAAAGCCGCAATCACCCAATGAGCCGCCTTGGAAATAAAGGCTGATTTAGCAGTGGTAAAAAATTGAGCAATAATCGTTGGAAAAACAATAACAGAGATAGCAAAGATAATTGGAATAACTCCAGCGGTATTAACTCGCATTGGTAAATGAGTAGAATTTCCACCAAAAGCCCGATTGCCACGAATTTGTCTCGCATATTGAACGGGAATATTTCTTTGTCCTTCATTGATAATAACAACACCAATAATAGTAATAATAGCAATTACTAAAAATCCTAATAAAACATAAATTTGTGACATATCAAAGGTGACAAAGAATCTCTGGATTGATGATGGTACAGAGGAAATAATACCAGCAAAGATTAATAGAGAAATACCATTACCAATTTTCTTTTCCGAAATTAACTCCCCAATCCACATCAAAAACATCGTACCAGCTGTAATAGTGATAATAGTAGTAAATAATTCTAAACCGCTAACATCACCCATAATTTCGTAGGAAGAACGACGTAAAAGAGCAATCATACTATAAGCCTGAATAAACGACAAAGGAACAGTAGCAATCCTGGTCCAAGTATTAATTTTTTGTCGCCCCGCTTCCTCTTTTTGCATCTCTTCTAATTTCGGCACAATCATACCTAATAATTGAAAAATAATGGAAGAAGTAATATAGGGACCAATACCCATCATCACGATAGAAAAATTACTCATGCTACCGCCACTAAAAATATTCAATAATCCTAAAACCTGATTAGAAGCAAATAATTGTTTTAAAGCAGCAACATTTACCCCAGGAACTGGAACGTGAGCAAAAAGACGGAAAATAAGCAACATCAATAAAACAAATAATATATTATTACGTAAATCTTTAATCTTCCAAATTTTTTTGATTTTTTCAACCATATTTATAATTTTATTTTTCTAATTGTTTTTTTACGCTTTCACTAAATAAGATTTTTTCAAATTTTAAACCTTGAGGAATTAACTTTTCTTTACCTAAAATTTTTACTGGTAAATCATTTTTAGCAACCAAACCTTTTTCATATAAAACCTGAACATTTATTACATCATTATCTTTAAAATTCTTGTTTATTTTTTCAATATTGACAACTTGGTTTTTTGGATTAGCTGATTTAAAACCACGGGATTTAGGAATCTTTAATAAGTTTTTCTTCATGCCCAATCTTTTTAGTTTAGCACGACTAACACCAGCTCGAGATTTCTGTCCTTTTAAACCACGACCACTATAAGTACCCTTACCCGAAGAGTCCCCTCGTCCCAGCCTCTTGCCAGCCTTTTTGATGCCTGAGCTTTTCTTAATATTAGTTAATGAGATTGACATATTATCTTAATTTAATTTTTATTATTTCTTTTCTGTTTTTTTATTATCCATTTTAGGACTTGCTTTTTTTTCTGTCTTTTCCGCTTTAACATCTTTTTTGTCTGTTTTTTCTTTTTTATCAGAAATTAATGGTTTTCTTAATTTAGCTAAAGCTAAAATAGTACATTTAGCATTATTAACTTTATTATTTGTTCCTAAAATTTTACTAGTAACATTTTTAATTCCTACTAAATCTAAAATTACTCTAACTACTCCTCCGGCAATAACACCACGACCCTGAGGAGCTGGTTTAAGTAAAATTTTAGCTGAACCAAATTTATTCATAATTTCATGTGGAATGGTATCATTAACAATTGGAACATGCACAATATTCTTTTTTGCCTTATTAACGGCTTTATTAACTGCTAAACTAACATCAGCACCTTTGCCTAAAGCAACCGCAATTCTACCTTTCTTATCACCAATAACAACGCAAGCTCTAAAGCTCATTCTTTTTCCGCCCTTCATCACCCGAGTAACCCGAGCAATATCCAAAATTCTTTGCTCAAACTCCTCCTTTGGTCTTTCCGAGAAACGTTTTCTGCCCGGAGCTCCTCTTTTTTTACCCAAAGTTTTCTTATCTTCTATTGCTGTTTTTTTATCATCACTAACTACTTTTGCTTCTCCTGTATTTATTTTTTTTTCTTCTGACATAATATTTTATTTTAAAATAATTTAAAAATTTAATCCTCCTTTGCGAGCACCCTCAGCCACCGCTTTTACTCGACCATGATATTTATAACCACCGCGATCAAAAACAACTTTACTAATATTTGCCTTAACAGCTTTGCTGGCCAATAATTCCCCCAAAGCTAAAGCTTGATCGATTTTTTTAGTAATATTTTTATCTAATTCTTTCATATTAGCGCTAACCAATGTCTTCCCAGTCAAATCATCGATTAACTGAATATACATTCCTCGATTAGAACGAAAAACACTTAATCTTGGTTTATCAGCACTACCAATAATGGTGCTTCTAAT
Source organism: uncultured Gammaproteobacteria bacterium (assembly GCA_964440365.1). GTDB lineage: Bacteria > Patescibacteriota > Patescibacteriia > Patescibacteriales > UBA12465. The sequence continues at coordinate 2,837 of CAYTRX010000027.1, forward strand.
TTTGCGATGGCGGCGAGCTAATTTCTCAACCTTAGCCTTTATTTCCTTAGTATTCATATGATAAATTAAATTATAATTTTTATTATTTAGCTGCTGCTTTACCAGCTTTTCTACGGATAATTTCATCAGAATATTTAATACCTTTTCCTTTATATGGCTCTGGTTTTCTCATTTTTCTAATTTGAGCAGCCACTTCACCGACCAATTGCTTATCATAACCACTAATAACTAAAGCATTATTACCCTCAAGAGCAGCAGTAATTCCTTCTGGTAAAGGAAATTCTACTGGATGAGAAAAGCCCAAATTAAAATTAATCTTATTTCCATTAACTGCCATTCGATAACCAACTCCTTTAATTTCTAATTTCTTTTCATAGCCCTCATTAACACCAAAAACCATATTATTAATTAAAGCTCGAAAAAGACCTTGAAAAGCTTTGCCATCCTTAGATTCAGCATCAGCCGGACTAACAAAAATTTCATTTTCCTTAATTTCAAGTTTAATTTTATTGTTTAATTCTTGCTTTAATTCCCCTTTAGGACCTTTAACATTAATAAAATTATTATTAATTGTTACCTGGGTTCCACTTGGTATATTTATTGCTAATTTTCCTATTCTTGACATATATCTTTATTTAAAAATTATTTAAAAACTAATAGATTTCACAAATAAACTCCCCACCGATTTTCTTGGCACGAGCTTCTTTTCCGGTCATAATTCCACTTGAGGTAGAAATAATAGAAATACCAAAACCATTTAAAACCTTGTGAATTTCATCCTTACCAACATAAACACGACGTCCAGGTTTACTAATTCTCTTTAGTGAACTAATTCTTGCTTGACCATCTTTATTGTACTTTAAAACTATTTTGATCTGATCAAATTTAGCACTTTTATTCTTCTGCAAACCTTTATCAGCCTCAACTATGGAAACAGAAGTAACAAAACCTTCTTTTTCTAAAATTTTAGCAATGTTAAACTTAAGCTTGCTCATCGGCAAAAGAATCTCGCTCTTTTTAACCAAAGAAGCGTTCCTAATTCTAGTTAACATGTCTGCGATTGGATCTATCATATTATATTTAAATTAAATTTAATTATTACCAGCTTGATTTTTTAACTCCCGGAAGATTTCCTGTTTCTGCTAATTCACGGAAGCAAATACGACACAAATCAAAATCTCTCATATATCCGTGATTTCTACCACAACGCCAACATCTGTTGATTTTTCGAGTAGAATACTTCGGTGTTTTTTTTGCTTTAACAATTAATGCGGTTCTAGCCATAAATATAAATTAATTAATTATTTTTTTTCTTCTTTTTTAAAAGGAAATCCGGCTAAGCGAAATAGCTCTAAACCTTCTTCCCGATTTCGAGCACTAGAAGCAATGGTAACCTCTAGTCCATGAATATTATTAATATCATCAACCTTGACCTCAGGGAAAACTGAATTTTCCTTGAAACCAATTGTTAAATTTCCCTGTCTATCAACTGACTTTTCGGAAATACCACGAAAATCTCTAACCCGAGGAAAACTAATATTTATCAATTTGTCCAAAAAATCATACATCCGATCCCCTCTTAGAGTAACCATTGCCCCAATAATCATTCCTTCACGAACCTTAAAAGAAGAAATTGATTTCTTAGCTTTAGTAAAGACTGGTTTTTGACCAGAAATTCTAGTTAAAGTTTTCTCAATATTATCGATATAGGGCTTATCTTTATTACGACGACCAAAACTAACATTAATAACAACTTTTTTAAATTTTGGTACTAAAAAGATATTGGGGAAAGAAAACTTTTCTTTTAATTGTGGAATAATTTCTTTTTGGTATTTTGTCTTTAAATTCATATTGATAAATATTATTTTCTATAATAATTTTATTCTAGAGTTTCTTGGCATTTTTTACAGACTCTAAACTTTTTAGTTTTTCCATCCTCGCCTTTAATAGTCTTATAAGACACTCTAGTGTTTTTACCACATTTTGGGCAAATCAGAATTAAATTGGAAACATTAATTAATCCCGGAAATTCAATTCTTTGACCTTTTTCTCCTTGTTTCTGAGGACGTAAATGTTTAATCAAAATATTTAAGCCCTCAACACTAACTCGACCATCTTTAGGAAAAACTTGTAAAACCTTACCGCTTTTTCCGCGATCTTTTCCACTTAATACTTTTGCTTT
>CAYTRX010000028.1:0-4608 GCA_964440365.1 uncultured Gammaproteobacteria bacterium
TCTTGTCTAGATTTTCTGACATAGTCGTCGACTAATTCCTGCAAATTGCCTATAAATTCTCAATTTTTAAACAAATTTGTAAGAACTTTTTAATTATTATCACCAAAATGGTGTCGTTGGATAAGCCAACTATAATATATTTTATCAATTAAAACCCCAAAAGTCAAGATTTCAATTTATTCTTGGTTTTATTCAGTTTTGCCTTCTTCTTTTACTTCCTCAGCTTTTTCTTCTGCTTTTTCTTCATTTTTTACTTCATCTACATTCTTTTCTTCTTTAATTTCTTCGCTTTTAGCTTCGGCGGCGGCTTTAGCTTCGGCTTCAGCTGCTGCTTTAGCCTCTTCGGCGGCAGCCTTAGCTTCCTCAGCTTTTTGTTTTTCTTTGGCTACTTTTTCAGCTTTTCTTTTGTTTGGAGTTCCTGGTTTAGAATTTTTTCTTTTTTTTCCTTCAATAACATTTTTTTCAATTAAAAGATTATTAACTGAATCAGTCATTTGAGCTCCTTGGCCAAGCCAATGTTTAACGCGATCAGCCTTAATAACAAGCTCTTTATTATAAGGATTATATGAACCCAAAATTTCTAAAGCGCGTCCATAGGGATCTTTTGTTTTTTCCGAAATAACTAATCGGAACATTTTTTTATTCTTTTTACCAATTTTTGCTAATTTAATTGTAAGCATAATTTTCTTCTTTTACTTATATTAATTAGATTCTTTTAGATATTAACTAAATATCTTTTAAAAGTCAATGATATAATAATTATTAGAATTGGGGTTTTTTGAAAAATGGTTTTTTGTCTCTTTTTTGCTTAAAAGAGTCTCCACCTCGACCACCTCTTGGAAAGGAATTATTTTGAGATTCTCCTTTTCTGTCTACCCATAAAGCCTCATTTTCTGCTAGATTTTTCATACTCAAATTAATGCGACCTTGAGAATCAATCTCTTTTATTCTAACCTGGACAACATCACCAACGCTAAGTAAATCAGAAGGTTTGTCAATTCGATAAGGCGCTAATTCGCTAACATGAACCATACCATCTTGATTGCCACTTAATTGTACAAAGGCACCAAAATCCATTAAGCGAACGACTTTGCCAGAAAAAATTTCGCCTACCTCAAAGTCTCGAACAATATCTTTAACCATTTTTTCAGCTATTTTACCTTTTTCAGCACTATTAGAGCAAATCATTACTAAACCATCATCTTCAATATCAATTGAAACTTCAGTTTCTTCAATAATTTTATTAATAACCTTTCCTCCAGGACCAATGATAGCCCCAATTTTTTCAGGATCAACTCGGAAACTAATAATTCGTGGAGCATAAGGTGAAAGATCGTCTTGTGGTTTTGGTATTTCTTTATTTAAAACTTCAAGTATTTGATTTAAAGCTTCTCGTCCTTGAGTTAAGGTTTTATGAATAATTTCTTTGCTTAAACCGTCGGTTTTAGTATCAAGTTGAATAGCAGTTAAACCATCTTTGGTTCCAGTTATTTTAAAATCCATTCCCCCCTTACCATCTTCTAGATCTTGAATATCAGTTAAAATTTCCCAGCGACTCATATCTTCATTGGAGGCTAGTCCCATCGCGATTCCGGCAACATGATGCTTGATTGGAACACCAGCATTCATTAAGGCTAGAGAAGAGCCACAGGTTGAAGCCATCGAAGAAGATCCGTTAGAACCCAAAGTTTCGCTTACTACTCGAATAGTATAGGGAAAGTCTTCTTTTTTTGGTATTAAAGGTAATAGGGCTTTTTCAGCTAAAGCTCCGTGACCAATTTCTCGTCGACCAGTTCCGCGTAGGGGAGAAGCTTCACCTACCGAATAAGGTGGAAAATTATAATGATGCATGTATCTTTTTTTGCTTTGTCCATCAATTCCTTCTAATGATTGCTCCATTCCGGGTGCACCTAAGGTTACAATTGATAAAACTTGAGTTTCTCCACGAGAGAATAAGCCAACGCCATGATTTCTTGGTAAAATTCCAGTATCAGCTGACAATTCTCTAATTTGATTTAAAGCTCGACCATCAACTCTTTTTTTCTCATCTAAAATAGCTCGAGTTATTTCAGCTTCAATCATTTTTTCAGCTAGAGATTTAATAGCAAAAGAACGCTCATTTTTTGAGATATTTTGTTCAAATAAATATTCATCTAGACCTTCTTTTATTACTCGGACAGCCATTTTTCTTTCATTTTTGGTGTAATAGGTATCATTAAAAATATTGCGACTAATATTTTCCTCTAACCATTTTTTAGCTATCGCTAAAGTTTTTTCTCGTTCTTGTTGAGCCTCGATTTCTTCTGGACTCTCTAATTTTTTGCTTTCCACTTTAGTTTTAGTCGGGACTTCTTGTTGTAATTTTTTGATAATTTCAATCGCTCCTTGTAATTTTTCTTGTCCTTGATTGATAGCTTCTTCAATAATATTTTCTGGAACTTCATTAGCCCCAGCTTCTAACATAATTGTTTTTTTATCAATTCCCGCAACAATTAAGTCCAATGAACTTAGGGCTTGTTGTTCAAAGCTAGGATTAAAAACAAATTGATTGTCAATTAAGCCGACTCTAACTCCACCAATTGGACCACGCCAATCAATTCCGGAAATACTTAGGGCAGCTGAAGCGGCGACTAAAGAAACAATATCATAATCATTTTCACCATCAACTGATAAAACGGTTACGATTACTTGGACATCTTTTCTCTCTTCATCATTAAATAAGGGACGAATAGAGCGATCAATCATTCTTCCAGTTAAAACTGATTGGTCACTAGGGCGACCCTCGCGTTTTACCCAACGAGATCCTTTAATAATTCCAGCTGCGTAAAGCTTTTCTTCAAACTCAACCATTAGAGGAAAGAAGTCAATTCCTTCTCTTTCATTTTTTGATTGGACGGCGGTTGCCATTACTACGGTATCACCGTATTGCACTAAAACTGAAGCATCGGCTTGTTTAGCTAATTTTCCGGTTTTGATAATTAGCTCTCTTCCTAGCCATTGCCCACTTACAATTTTTTCTTCATTCATAATTACTTTATTCTAGACATTAAATTAAAGCACTGTATTTAATACAGTTCTCAGTATTTAATGTCTAGAAATTTAATTAATTTTTATTTTTAATTTTTTATTTTTTATTAGATCTTTTTTTTCGGCGATCGATTAATAAAAATTTAGGATCAAGAGCTAAGTCAGTAAAATCATCAGCTTCATCAATTAAGCGTGAAGAAGTTGTCTTGGCAAAAGACATTATTTCCACCAAACAACCCTTATTATTTTGTAAATAAGAGAGGAGGGGAAGAAAGTCGCCATCGCCAGAAACAATAACAATCACATCTAATTTATCAGCTAATTTAATCGCATCAATAGCTAGACCGATATCCCAATCAGCTTTTTTAGCTCCACCCGCAAAGACTTGCAGGTCCTTTATTTTTACTTCGTAACCGACTTGAATGAGGGCGTCTAAAAAGGGTGTTTCTTCTTCACTTTCAGTCCTAATAGCATAAGCAGTCGCCCGAATAAGTTTTCGTCCAGCGACTGCTTGTTTTAAAATCTCTTGAAAGTTTACTTTCGCGCCAAATAAATTTTTGGCCGAATGATACATATTAGCGACGTCTACCAACACTCCAACTCGTTGTTCCTTGTGTTTAATCATATTTCTTTTCTTTTCTTCTTATCCTGTTTTTTATTTAAGTTTTAAATATTCATTTCATCTTCTTCCTCTTCTTCCTTTTCTTCGTTCATTATTCTTTCAATTTCCGATTCTTTTATTTTTCTTTCCTCTTCCTCCCGAATCATTTTATTAGCTATTTTTAATTTTATTTTTTTAGCTAAGTCAATAAAAGCTTGCTCATCTTCCTTTTGTAAATACTTAAGTAAACGTCTTCTTTCGGCTACTTTGCGTAATAAGCCTCGACGAGAAGAAAAATCATACTTATGTCTTTTCAGATGCTCAGTTAACTCTTCAATTTCAGCTGTTAAAATAGCGATTTGAACTTGAGAGGATCCAGTATCATTAGGATGAGTCTGGAATTTTTTAATAATTTTTTCTTTTACCTTTTTTTCTAACATTTTTTTGTCCTTATCCGAGAAGAAGCCAGGGGCTAAAATCCAAGATAAGGTTTTAAATTATATAATATTTTAAAATTACATTTTATTTAATTTTTTTTGTAAATTTGATTTGCGGCGAGCAGCAGTATTTTTCTTAATAACTCCTTTTTTAGCCATTTTATCAATGGCTTTGATTACTTGGTTAAAATCTTCTTTGACCTTGGCATCTTGAGCTTCAATTTGTCTTTTGGTTTTTTTGATAAGATCCTTGGTTTTTGTTTTAAGTAAATTGTTTTCCGCTCGTCTTTTAATATTTTTTCTTAATTCTTTTTTAGCAGATTTTTTATTTGGCATATTTTTATTGTTTTAATTAAAAATAATTGTGTTTATTGATTAGCCTGTCGCTGGGCTAAAATGGTCGGGGTGGTGGGACTCGAACCCACGATCTTCTGGTCCCAAACCAGACGCCCTAGCCAGCTAGGCCACACCCCGTAATCTTTGTGCCTCGGGTCAGAATCGAACTGACGACACAAGGATTTTCAGTCCTTTGCTCTACCACTG
>CAYTRX010000029.1:0-4502 GCA_964440365.1 uncultured Gammaproteobacteria bacterium
AAAATTAAAAAAAGATTTTATGAAAATAGCTATTATCTCCGATCTCCACGATAATTTAGCAACACTAGATTTGTTCTTCAAAATAGCCAAAGAAGAAAAAATTGAAAAAATTATTTGCTGTGGCGATGTCGGAAACCTAGAAAGTTTAAGCTACCTATCTTCTTCTTTCACAGGAGAAATTTCATTAGTTTATGGAAACGCGGAAATGTTTCAGGCAGAGGATGTTAAACAATTTAATAATATTAATTTTTTAGGTCGATACGGTCAAATTGAAATTGATAATATTAAAATAGGGCTTTGTCACGAACCCTATTTTTTAAAAAATCTTATAAGCTCAACACCAGATTTAGATTATATTTTTTACGGCCATACCCATAAACCTTGGATATCACAAAAAAACAAAATTAAGTTAATAAATCCTGGAACCTTAGGCGGTGTTTTTTATCGACCCAGCTTTGCTATTTTTGATACAGCTAATAAAAATATTAAATTAAAACTTATTAAATAATGGGGATCTTTTTTAAATAAAAAAATAAATGATAGTTTTTTTTAAAAATTCTTATTACTTAAATAGTGAATAAAAATTTCTTAATAATAAAAAAGCGAGATGAATAATAATTTAACTCGCTTTTTTATTTTTTTATTTTAATATTTCTTTTAAATATTTTCCGGTATAACTTCTTTTATTATTAGCCACCTCCCTCGGATTGCCACAAGCCACTACTTCACCACCTTTATCGCCACCTTCAGGGCCCAGATCAATTATCCAATCAGCTGACTTAATAATATCTAAATTATGTTCAATAACCAAAACTGTGTTTCCCTTATCAACTAATCCATGTAAAACTTTTAGTAAATTTTTGCTATCTTCAAAGTGCAAGCCAGTTGTAGGCTCATCAAGAATATATAATGTTTTTCCAGTTGCTGGTCGAGATAATTCAAAAGCTAATTTTATTCGTTGAGATTCGCCACCAGAAAGAGTGGTGGCACTTTGTCCAAGTTTTACATAACCTAAACCAATATTATTCAAAATCTCTAATTTACTTTTAACATTTTTTTCTTTAGCAAAAAACTTTAGGGCATCAGCAATGGTCATCTCTAAAACTTCATAAATATTTTTCTTATTATACTTAATATCTAAAACCTCCTTTTTATATCTCTGCCCTCCACACTCATCACATTTAGCATAAATATCTGGCAAAAATTGCATTTCTACTTTTATTAAACCATCTCCCTGACATTTTTCACAACGACCACCTTTTAAATTAAAAGAAAAATGTCGGGCTTTAATCCCCTGTTTTTTAGCCTCAGGTAATGAAGCAAAGATATCTCTGATATAGGAAAAAACGCCGGTATAAGTAGCTGGATTAGAACGTGGCGTGCGACCAATCGGCGATTGATCAATATCAATTATCTTGTCCAAATGTTCAAGGCCTAAAATAGCGCGATGCTTCCCAGGTTCCTCCTTGGCTCGATAAAACTTTTTATTTAAAGCTTTAGCTAAAATATCAATCATTAAAGTTGATTTTCCTGATCCAGAAACCCCAGAAATAACTACTAATTTTTCTAAAGGAATTTCAACATCAATGTTTTTTAAATTATTTTCACTAGCACCAATAATTTTTAAAGATTTACCACTTGATTGACGATACTTAGCTGGAGTTGGTACTTGTTTATTACCAAAAAGATATTGTGCTGTTAAGGATTTTTTGTCTTTTTTAAATTTTTCCAAGCTACCAGCAAAAACAATTTCACCGCCCTTTTCTCCCGCCAAAGGACCAACATCCAAAATATAATCAGAAGCCAACATCATCGCGGCATCATGCTCAATCACGATAACCGAATTACCCTTTTTATTTAAATTGCGTAAAGTATCAATCAAGTTTTCATTATCGCGTGGATGCAGACCAATAGAAGGCTCATCTAAAACATAAAGTAAACCAACTAAATTAGAACTGATTTGATGAGACAGGCGCAATCTCTGTGATTCTCCGCCCGACAAGGTAGTCGCTGGTCTATTAATAGTTAAATATGATAGACCAACTTTTATAATATTATTCAAACGAATAACCAGCTCTTTAGAAATAGAAGTAAATATTTTTTTCTGATTAAGGCTTAAATTAAACTTAGAGCTAGAACGAAAAAAAGTTCTTAAATCTTCAATATTTTTTATAGATAAGTCATAAATACTCAAACCCTGAAACTTAACCGCTAACACTTCATCTTTAAGTCTTTTTCCCTGACAAGCTGGACAAACAACGCTTTTCATATACTGCCTAATCTTTTGTCTAATATAATTAGAATCAGTTTCTTGATACTTATCACGTAAACCTGGCAAAACTCCCGGGAAATGTCGATCACCATAAAGAATTAAGTTTAAATCTTTTTTACTTAATTTTTTTAATGCTTGTTCAATATCAAAACCATGACGAAGACTTAATTTTTTTACCTCATTAATTAAATTATTTTGATTATCAAAGCTATAATGCATCCAAGGTTTAACCGCTCCTTGAGCAATATTTAAATTTAAATTTAAAACACTATTTTTATCTATTTCCATTTTAAAGCCTAGACCCGAACATTTGGGACAAGCTCCCTGACCAGAATTAAAAGAAAAATCTATTGTTTTAAATTCGCTACGTTTAAAAGAGCATTTTGGACAAGACAAAATGCTTTCCTCTTTTTTTCCTCCCGCTGTTTTTTTGCTCTTTATCTTTTCTAAAACAGCTCCGCAATGAGGACAATGTGGAGCACCCAACTTAGTATATAAAAGGCGAAAATAATCATAAATCTCAGAAATTGTACCAACAGTTGAGCGCGGATTATTACTAGCTGATTTTTGATCAATAGAAATAGCTGGAATCAAACCATCAATTAAATCAACATCGGGCTTATCCATCAAACCGACAAATTGACGAGCATAAGAAGATAAAGATTCCATATATCTTCTTTGACTTTCCGCATAAACTAAATCAAAAACTAAAGAAGATTTACCTGAACCAGACAGCCCAGTAACAACAACAAATTTATCACGTGGAATTTCAAGGTCAATATTTTTTAAATTATTAACTCGAGCTCCCTTTATTTTAATGCTTTCAGACATTCTATTTTAAATTAATTATTTAAATTAAATTAATATTTATAAAATTGGATAAAGAATTTTTATCAAAAACAGAAAAAATTTATCCCAAAAAGAAACTTTTTCCTCCTCAATATTTGCTAAATGAGAAGCTTCGCGCCAGGTATCAATAATTTTTATTAAATCTCTAATAGCCTTTTCATCTCTAATTGATAAACCAGACTCAAGATTTAGATCAAAAGAAGCATAATCTAAATTTTGCGAACCAACTAAAGCTACTTTGTCATCAACTAACAAAACCTTGGCGTGATTCATTTGTGGATGAAGATAAAATTTTATATCTAAATTTCTTAATTTCAAAACATAGGAACGATTAATTCTATTCAATATTTTTACATCGGTATCATCAGGCAATAAAACTTCAATTTCAATACCCCTTTTACTGGAAGACTCCATCAAAACCATTAACCAACGAGGCGGTGTAAAATATGGAGTCACAATTATAATTTTAGACTTAGCATTACTCAAAGCTTCGCTATAATATTTTTTTAAAGTATAGATATTTTTATTCGGCCAATGTTCCAAAAACTGTGATTTAATTGTTCTAAAAATACCTTGTTTTAAACGGGCCAAAAGCTCAGGATCCTGACCACCACTCATTTTATAAGTATAAGCAAAAGAACGAAGAATATTTTTAGTTAATAAAGGACTATCTACCTTAATACTTAAATCATGCCAATGACTAGTATTTTTTTTAATATTTACTCCACCAAGAAAAAAAATTCTTTCATCAACAACAAAAATTTTACGGTGAGTGCAACGCAACCAATCACTAAAAAATAAAATTTCTACTCCCGCTTCTTGTAGCTGTTTAATTGTTTCTTTTTTTAAGCGAGCGCTACCACGAGCATCAGCTACAATAATTACTTTTAAACCCGCTAAAGCTTTTTCTTTCAAAACATTAAAAAAATCATATTCCTCACCGGTATCCAGTAAAAAAATATACATCTCAATGTATATTGATTTTTTAGCCAATTTCATCTCATCAATCATCGCTGTCCAGGCGGAAGTTGATTTTGTATAAAATTTATATTTCATTTTCCTAAAAATAAGCTAAAAATGATTATAACATATTATTTTTAAAAAATAAAGAGACTGCTCTAGTCTGTCATTGTATAAAAAAAGAGCCGTTATAAAAACGACTCTTTTTTTGTATTTTTTTGGTATTTTTGAAGCTAACAGGCACCAATTCTTTTTTTGGACCTATCATTTCTGATAGGCTCTCTTCTATAAAAGAAGAGCCGACCTAAGTTTTTAATCATTGATTAAAAACCTGATAATCTCCCTAGAAAGGAGGTGATCCATCCGCAGCTTCCGCTACGGATGCCTTGTTACGACTTAGTCCTTGTCGCCAGCCTTACCT
>CAYTRX010000030.1:0-4036 GCA_964440365.1 uncultured Gammaproteobacteria bacterium
GGTGTTCTCTTAACATTAAAGATTGATCCAAGCGATATGGGATTTGTAATCGGACGTCGCGGACAAACAGCGCAAGCTATTAGAACCTTATTAAAGGTAGTTGGTGCTAGAAATAATTCTCGTGTCAACTTAAAAATTTACGATCCAAATAATGGTAATCGTCCAATGAGGAGAGAAGAAAATTCTCTTGACACTTCAGCTATCGATGATTTGAAAATTTAATCTTTAAAAATTTCGATACAAAAATAAAAGACCACTAGCTGGTCTTTTATTTTATATTATTAAATATTATATTATGAAGTTTAATATTATTAGCATCTTCCCCCAAATTTTTTCTTCATATTTTAATGAAAGCATTATCAAGCGAGCTCAAGAAAAAAAAATTATAAAAATTAAGGTGCATGATTTAAGAGATTTTACTAAGGATAAACACAAAACTGTTGATGATACAATTTATGGTGGTGGGGCGGGCATGTTATTAAAAGTTGAACCAATTTATAAGGCTATCAAAAAAATAGCAAAAAATAAAAAAATAGCTAAGCAAAAAATAATTTTACTTTCAGCGCAAGGAAAAAAATGGAATCAAAGTTTAGCTAAAAAATATAGTCAACTAGAAAGTCTGACCTTTATTTGCGGACGTTATGAAGGTGTTGACGAAAGAGTTAAGCATTTTATTGATGAGGAAATTTCAGTCGGTGATTATATCTTAACTGGCGGAGAATTAGGAGCAATGATTATAATTGATTCTATCACTCGATTAATTCCGGGAGTTTTAGGAAATTCTGAAAGCTTATTAGACGAGTCACATAATGACAGTGGCATCTTGGAATATCCACAATATACTAAACCAGCCGAGTTTAAAGTTGGGGATAAAAAATATTTAGTACCTAAAACGCTTCTCTCGGGTAATCATGCTCTAATTCAAGAATGGAAAGAAAAACACGTTAAAAAGGCTAATTTAAACCCAAAAAAGAAAAAATAATTATATTTTTCCATAAGAAAAAAAGAAATAATGTCAGGGGCTTGACATTATTTTTTAAATATGCTATATTTAGCAGTTATATATTTTGATATATATTTGCTCTTTGACAAAAGTGGTTTAATAATTTGTTTGTTTTTTAAGTTTGGATTATTTGACTTTAAATTTAAATTATTGTTTAGTTTTTTGTTTTTTTATTTTATAAAAATTTTTGCTTGATAATTTAAGTTTTTATTTGGGTTTATTATCTGGATTGGGTTTATTATCTGGATTTAAAAAGCAAACTTATTGTTAACCCCAAAAAAAGATACTTATGAAAAATTTTAAAAAATTATTGTTAATGGCAATTGTTGCCGTATTCGGAATTATCTTTTTCGCTTCGTGCGAAAAAGACGCTTTTTTTAATCAGGGGGCACCAAAGCCACCTGTTAATCCCTCTAGTCTGGTGAAGCTTTATTGCAACACCGGAACAAAAGCTGAATTACGTGAAGTAACGTCAAATTCAATAATTTATACAGATTCTCTGTATAAAACGTTATTCCACATGGACCCCAATGAAGGGTCATCCATAGCAAAAGGAGATTACTCTATTTCCTTATCAGAAAATCAAATTTTCCTAGCGCCAAATGTTAATGGCATCGGATACAAGTTCCCTCACGGAACTTACCGGCTCGACGTTGTTAACATTACCTTGAATGGAGTCGTCCAAACAAGCATAACCAATGTTACTATTATTTCGGGGCCACAAAACCCACCAATAAATGTGGAAAATACTTTCCCAATTAGATTATATGATTTAATTGAGGAAAGCAACCAGATTACCGTAAGGGTTAGAGCAAATATTTCCCAATGGGGAAACATTAGCTCAAATTCTTTTGACTATGTTAAAAGAATAGACCAAAACGGCTGGATGGCAGGTCCTGCTACAAGGTCCGGTGATTCTCTATTTTTCAAATTAAGCTTCCCAAAAGTTAATGGGTCTTATATTGAATTTAATGCCAGATATATGCCAGAAAACAACTGGTTGACCCCATCTTACGGGAACCCACCAAGTGTTTTATATGCTGGCCCTAGTACCCCTTATTCAGATTCCCATTCTTATTTTGGATTCAAACTAGTAAAGAATGGAAATGTTTGGGAGCTTCGAACTTATAATAATTTATTATTATTAAGTTCAACACCAACCCAAGAAACCATACCTGGAAACTATGGTGATGGCATTGAAAATAATTACCAAGTTCGTTGGTCTGGAAATAAAATTTATTTTCGAACCACAAACTCTAATATCGTAAGATATAAAATTGACAATGAAAGCTGGAATTATATTACAGCAACTAATTGTCAAGAAAATGGTAATTATAAATACTGCGTTCAAACTATCCCCAGCGGTAACACGACCAGTACTGTCGTTACCCAATGGGGAACAGGAAATAGCAATAATTTCGTGCCAGCAACGGCCGAAATTATAAATAGCTCCTTTGCTCACCCAACTCCGAGTGGGCAAGGAACATCTATTGTAGTCTACCAATAGGTAGGCTGTCAGAAACACACAAGACTTCTCAAGCGAGAAGTCTTTTTTCTTATATAGAACACTAATCCCTAACTAGTAACAATCTCTAATTAATAACTATCATTAATCTCATTAAGTTATTATTAAAAAACTAAAAGCAGGAATAAAAATTCCTGCTTTAATTTTATAAACATTATCGAAATAATTAAACAATCGCAAAACCATTTCCCTTTTTTACAATATAACCCCTTAAAGCAAAACCGGAAGCTTTCACATGACCACCGCCACCAAAAAAACGAGCAATTCTATTTACATCAGCCCGCTCATCAGAAACCCCTACCCGAAGACTAGCCTTAATAAGCCCCTCTTTTTCCTCTCTGAGCAACATCACAATACTGGCTTCCGATAAATTGCTTAAAAAACCAACAATATCAGAAAAGGCTTCTGGCCCCCAAAAACCAAATTCTTGTTTAAACTTTTTTAAATCAGAAAAAGGCAAAACTGAATAAGCAATATTATATTTTGGATTAACTCGCAAATTATCCAAAGCTAAGCCCCATAATTTCATCTCCGAAAAATTTTTATTCCGCCAAGTATTATTTAATAACTTGGGAAATTGAGCCCCCTGACTCATCAACTCAGAAGCAACCTTCATCGTGGAACTACTCACCGAAGGATATAAAAAATTAGCGGTATCAGTTAATAAGCCAGCTAATAAGCAATTAGCAATATTCCTAGTTAAAGGTAAATTATTAGCTTTCATAAAATGAAAAAGAATTTCGGTTGTTGAAGCTAGTGGTTCTTTGATCTCAATATCAGCATAAGTTCTATCAGGAACATGATGATCAATTTCAATAACAAAAGTATCCAACATTAAATATCTAATATTTTGAATATATTCATCCAAAAAAGTTCTCTCTATTGAACCGCAATCCGAAACTATCACTAAATCAAAAACCGACAAAAAATCATGTTTTAATTCTTTGCCATTATTAAAACGTTGGGCGGCAATTTGAAAAAGCTCATGGCGATCAGAAATAATTTCGTCTTCATTGGGTAAAAAATATTGATCTTGTTTCTTTCCTTGAGCAAAAGCTAAATAATTTTTATCAAGATCTTTTATCAACTCCATCATCGCCCCCAAAGAAGAAATTGCATCAACATCGGGATCAATATGGGATACTAATAAAATATTTTTAGATGCTAAAATCTTCTGCCAAATCATCTTAAATTTTTCATCATTTGCTAAAGTCATACCAAAGTTGATGTTAAAAATAGGTGAACATCACCTACTTTTATTTAAATATATTTTTAAAATATTTTTACACAATAAAAAATTAATAAACTATAAATCACCCTCCACCTCTTCTTCCTTATAAAAATGCAAAATATCGCCAACCTGAATAAGTGGTCGCCCTACATATCTAATACCACACTCCTTGCCCTTCTCCACCTGATTTACATCTTGCTTAGCTTCTTGTAATTTATCCAGTTTTCCTCGATCAATAAAGGCATCCTCACGCCAAACCTCTAATAAAGCTTTACTT
>CAYTRX010000031.1:0-3023 GCA_964440365.1 uncultured Gammaproteobacteria bacterium
AGTTTATATTCCCCCAAGTATCAACCAAATTCATAATTATTGTTTTGCAAAATGGCGTTAAAAAAACTCAAGCCCAAGGATTGTCCGGAAATATTTATAAAACAACCTTAGCCCAAAATATTAAATCTGATTTTGAAGAATACGAAACTGAAGAATTAGTTGTGGAAACAATTGATGATAATACCTCCACTAATGTCGCTCCTTCTAATTATATTAATCAATCAGGCTTAGCTAAAGCTAAAACCAAAATTAATACTTTAAGCGAAGATCCAAGTGATGATCTTAGTATTATTCCTGAACATCGCGATACTCTATCTGGACAAAGCATTACCAATATTGAAAATGATCCCAAAAACAGAAGCCAAATTATTGAATATACAGTTTTAGCTGGAGATACTATTAGTAGTATTGCTGAAAACTTTGCTTTAAGTGTCAATACTATTTTATGGGAAAATAATTTAAGTGCCCGAAGCTTAATTAAACCAGGGTCTAAATTACGAATTTTACCATCTGATGGTGTCATTCATACCGTAGCTAAAAACGAAAATATTAGTAGTATTGCTAAAAAATACAGTGTTGATGTTGGTAAAATTATTGAGGGTAATGATTTTGATGATAGTAGCGCTTTTAAAATTGGGCAAAAAATATTTATTCCCGATGGAAAGAAAATTAGTGAACGTCGTGTCGTTGTTGGAGCTTCATATTCAGGAACTAATATTTCTAGTTCAGCTTCTAGTGGATCTAGTGCTGATCAAAAACCAGCTTATACTGGCGGAAAACTTCTTTGGCCAACTGTTGGCACCAGAATTACTCAATATTATTCTTGGAGTCATCGTGGTTTAGACATTGCTAATAAAACCGGGACCCCTTTATACGCGGCTGAAGCTGGAACTGTGGAGAGATCGGGTTGGAATAAAGGTTATGGTTATAATGTGGTTATTAATCATGGTGGAGGACTAAAAACATTATACGCTCATGCCTCCAAGCTACATGTTGCAGCTGGAGATAAGGTTGAACGAGGTGATAAGATTGCAGACATGGGTTCAACTGGTTGGTCTACCGGACCACATATTCACTTTGAAGTAATTGTTAACGGAGCTAAACAAAATCCATTAAATTATATAAAATAAATATAATATTATGAAAATTATTCCTGGTTTAATAATAATAGCTTTGGGAGTCCTAATGGTTTTTCGAGCCGAAGATTTACTGCGTTTTTTTGGTCGCATTTCTTGGATGGAAAAACATTTAGGAGTAGAGGGGGGTTCACGTTTAGGTTATAAGCTCTTGGGGATTGTTGTTATTTTTATTGGGCTTTTAACTTTTAGCGGAAATTTTAATTCTTTTTTTAGCTTCCTGCTTTCACCTTTGATAAGAAATTAATTTTTTATTATTAATAATAAAGTTTTTTTGGTCAAAGGCTTTAAATAAACCCTTGACTTAATTATTTTTTTTCTTTATCATTTTGTTGAGAGTATTATTTTATTGAAGGGGCCTTTAGCTCAGTTGGCTAGAGCACCTGCTTTGCAAGCAGGGGGTCAAGGGTTCGAGTCCCTTAAGGTCCACAGATTAGAAGAACAGACGAAAGTCTGTTTTTTGCTTTATTTATAGGGGTTTTATCACTTTTATTTAAATTCAGAAACAACCTTTAGAAACACTTTTTCTGAAGTGGTGCCAATATGGTGCCAAAAATCTAAATTATTATCATTTTTTAATTCTAAAGTTTTAATTGCCTCCCTTAAAGTCGATGGTCCTAAATGAGAATATCTCATAGTAGTAACTATATCGGAATGACCTAATAATTCTTGAACAGCTTTGATGGAGACACCGTTTTGTATTAAATGGGAGGCAAAGGTATGTCTAAATGTGTGCCAACCAATTTTTCTTAAACCAACCCTCTTACAAAGAGAATAAAGGCCTTCGCAACAATGATGTTGCTTAAAAGGATTTCCAAGTTTATCAGAAAAAACATAGCCAGATTTTTTAAATCTTTGAATTAACATCTGGCAAATATCATCGGTTAAGGGAATATATCTAATCTTGTTACTCTTAGTGCTTCCCATTTCTCCCAATACAATTGACCTCCTAACTGTTAATAGACTTTCTTTTAAATTAATGTCATTCCAGTCTATAGCAATTAGCTCACCAAATCTTAATCCGGTTTTAATTGCAAAAAAAATCATTTCCCTAAGATAGCCCTCAGAATTATCTAATAATAGTCTACACTCTTCTTCAGTTAAAAAATCAAATTTTTGAGGCTGAACCTTAAGTTTCTTCATTTTTGGCATTCTGTCTAAAACTCCCCATTCTTCAGCAATCCTTAAGCATTTAGATAAGACTGTTAATTGATTATTAATTGTCTTGTTAACTAAGCCAGTTTTTGTTTTTTCTGCTTTATATTTTTCTATATCTAAGTTATTAATTTCCTCTAATAATTTAGAACCAAAAAATGGCCTTAGATGGTTTCTCAAAATACTCTCTTTTTGTATTATCTCTGATTTTTTATTGTTATTCTTTACATAAACATTAAACCACTGTTCGGAAAAACTATTAAAAGTAAAAGTTTCTTTTTTCTCAGTTTCTTCTTTTATTGGCTCTCCTCTGGCTAATTTTTGTCTTATTAAAGATTCATAAGCCTTAGCCCCAGCATAAGTGTTATCTGGACTAGGCAAGCGATATCTAGCACGATTAAAACTAATATTTATCCAGTATTTATTTCTTTTCTTGAATATACTCATACTATTATCTAATAATTGGCTCAAATCTAAAACCCTCTAGATATTCTTCTATGTCTTTATTCTTAAATCTAATACTCCCTCCCACTTTGTAAAAGGGGAGTTTTCGACCATCTATAAGACGATAAACCGAAGCCTTTGATATTCTCAATATCTCAGCTAATTCCTCAGGGGTTATTAATTTGTTTAAAGTTGAGCCATTATTCATTTAATTGTTAAAGGGCAGTATAGGGCATAGATTAACTATGCTGGCTCCTATATTATACCCTTTTTTATGCTTATTTTCAA
>CAYTRX010000032.1:0-2441 GCA_964440365.1 uncultured Gammaproteobacteria bacterium
TTAATTAATTCATCCCTAATCCTCTCCTTAGCAATAAACTTTATATTACCAGCCATTTTAATAATGGCTCGTTCAGTTTTTGGCTCCAAGTTAAAGGCAAGTTGGGCTGAAAAACGAATAGCACGCATCATACGCAGAGCATCTTCTTTAAAGCGATCTATCGGCTCACCAACAGCCTTAATAATTTTAGCTTTAATATCTTTTAAACCACCAAAAAAATCAACTAAATAAAATTCTTGCTGATCTATTTCTATTTTTTTTGAATTATACTTAGCCTGATTTCTTCCTGGTAAACATAAAGCTAAAGCATTAATCGTAAAATCACGTCGTGACAAATCTTTATCTAATTCTTTTTCAAAAATTACCTCATCTGGTCGCCGATAATCTCGATAAGTACTTTCACTGCGATAAGTAGTTATCTCTAAAACCATTAAAACCTTTTTTGCCTCATCTTTAAGCGCTAAAATAACGGTACCAAAGTCATTTTCATATTTAGCCTCCGGAAAAATTTTTAAAATCTCTTCGGGTAAGGCATTGGTAGTGATATCAAAGTCTCGTGGTTTTTTCTTCATTAATAAATCACGAACACAACCTCCCACTAAGTAAGCTTCAAAACCTTTTTCTTCAATTTTTTTCAAAATCTTAATTGTTTCCAATAACATTTTACACTTATAATAAATTAAATTTTGGATTCTAGGAAAGATAATAATTCACTAAAATTTTTAATATTTGAAGAAAGCTCCGAGTCTTTATTATTCTCTAATAAACTCTTAATACTTTCTTCCTGCTCTTTAAGAGATTTAAATATTTTATTTAAAATATTTTTACTTAAATCAGAATCCTGATCTTTATCAGAATTTTGACCACTAGACGATTCTTGACTCATATTATCAAGTAAAGAAATTAAATCATCCTTACTAAGACCCAAGAAAAAAGCAGGGATATTTTTCATTTTAGTAATTTTTATTTTTTGCTCAGCATCAAGCTTAATGCCATAGTCCAAACGAGCTCCTCCCTTAGCATTTATTCGAGCCACTTTTTCTCTTTTCTTATCAGCCCCATCATTGCTTCCCATTCCTAAAACCTGATCAAAACCACAAACAACAAAACCAGTTTGTTTATCAACTAAAACATTATCAACACCATGCTCATAATCATCATACTTAGCTGAGCGAACAACAATAAAACGATCGCCGATTATTTTATTTAAAAAAACAGTTATTGCTAATTCGGCCATTTGAGGTAAATCTTTTTTCTCTCCATATAATTCATTTTTAGCCACAACAACTTTTTTATGCAAAGCTTCATCTTCTCCGATCATTTTAATAGTGCCATCTTTTTCAATAAAATCACCATAAAAACTATTAAACTCAGTAGCTATTTGCTCTAACTCTTTATTTAAAAATTTGAAAAACTTTTCTAAATTAAATTGAGGTCTTCTTTCTTTGGAAAATTGACTTAAATCAATTTTTCCTAATATTTTTGGTTCTGACATAAAAAAATAATTAATTATCTCTTTTTTCAAACTTTTCCCCCTTTTTATCTTTTAATCTTTTAAAAATTAAGTAGATTAGGATAATAAGAGGAAGTAAAATAAAAATAAATTCCCAAAAATTCATATTATTTTTGCTTAAATTTAACAGCTGTGCCATAAGCTAAAATTTCCGAAGCTCCTTGAGTAATCATTGAAGTATTTAATCTCGTACCAATGATAGCATCGGCTCCTAATTTTTTCGCATCTTCAATCATACGAAAAATAGCCTCTTCCCTAGATTCAGCTTGTAATTTAGTGTATTCGCTAATTTCTCCTCCCACAATATTTTTAAAACCAGCAAAAATATCACGACCAATATGTCGAGCTCGAACCGTTCCGCCCCGTACTAAACCTAAAATTTCTCCAATTTCCTTATTAGGAATTTGTTCTGTACTTGTAATAATCATAAAATTAAAAATTATTTTTTAAAATTAATAAATAAATATTTCTGTATAAATAATTTATACAGAAATTAATCACTTCTCTTTTTCTTAGATTTTTCAATAAATTTAATATCTTTTTTTCGATTTAAATACTTGGTATAAAGAACTTGTTGAGATAAATTATTGTCTTTTAACCATTGTATAACTTTTAAAGCAGTCAGGTTATCGTGAGCTGTCCTAATTTTCTCATTTTTATCAATATTATACAAGCCCACCATTCTTTTTTTAATAATTTCTTTAGAAGTCGGAATAATTTGTCCACCACCACCAACACAACCCCCTGGACAAGCCATTACCTCAATATAATGATAATTATTCAATTTTGGCAAAATATTGTCAATATTAGCAATTCCATTAACAATAGCAAGTTTAAGCTTTTTTCTACCCAAATTTACCTCGGCTTCTTTTATGCCTTGCAAGCCTCTTAATTCCTTATACTCAAGTTATTTAAAGCTTAATAAATA
>CAYTRX010000033.1:0-2189 GCA_964440365.1 uncultured Gammaproteobacteria bacterium
CTAAAACCTTGATACACAAAACTTCTCGTGCTCCGGAGTTATCGGCTACCTTAATGCGACTTTCTACTTGAATCATATATTTACAAAATTAATTTATATAATTATTTAATAATTTAAGAAAACAAACTAAGCTAAAACTCTCCATTTCTTGTCCTTGCTAATTGGACGACATTCAACAAAACTTACTTGATCACCAACTTTAAAGGTATTATTTTCATCATGAACTTTATATCTCTTGCTAACAGTGTATCTTTTTTGATATTTCTTATTCATTTTAACTCGCTCAACATTAACAATAATGGTCTTGTCATTTTTATCACTGACAACCACGCCATTAAATTTTTTTCTAATAGCTTTTTTTTCTGTTTCCTTATTTAGATTCTTCATACTTATTTTTATTAATTAAAGTCAGAACTCGAGCAATATTTCTTTTTATAGCTCGAATTTCTCTGATATTTTTTAATTGCTTATTGGAATCTTTAAAACGTAATTCACGGAGTTTATCACGCCATTCAGCTAAAATACTATGTAATTCAGAAATGCTTTTTGTTTTTAATTCTTTAAAATCCATATATTTAAAAATTAATCTTTTTTAACAAATTTACATTTAACCGGTAGTTTATAAGCAGCCAATTCTAAAGCTGTTTTAGCAACATCTTCACTCAAACCATCAAGTTCATACATAATCATTCCTGGCTTAACAGCGACCACATAATGATCAACCGATCCTTTTCCTTTTCCCATTGGGATTTCACCACCTTTTTTGGTTACTGGTTTATCTGGGAAAATTCTAATCCAAATTTTTCCCCCTCTCTTAGTATATTTAGTAATAACTCTTCGAGCTGCCTCAATCTGTCGAGAAGAAATCCAACAAGCTTCTAAACTCTTTAAACCATATGAACCAAAATCAACCTTAGTTAAAGAACTAGCTTTTCCACCTCTTCTTCCTTTATGTGACTTGCGATATTTAGTTTTCTTTGGCATTAACATATATCTTGTATAAAATTAAATTATAAATAAAATTATTTGTCCTCTTTACTAAAAACCTCACCTTTATAAATCCAAACCTTAATTCCGATCGCTCCATAAGTAGTGTGAGCAACATCACGAGCATAATCAATATTAGCTCTCAAGGTGCTAAGAGGTAGTTTTCCAGAAATCAACTTCTCACTTCGAGCAATCTCCGCTCCATTTAAACGACCAGAAATAATAATTTTAACTCCTAAAGCACCGGCTCTTTCAATTCGGAAAATAGCTTGACGCATAACCCGACGAAAAGGAATTCTTTTTTCAATCTCTAAGGAAATCGCCTGAGCATTAATTTGAGCACTTAAATTTGGATTTTCTACTTCTTTAATGTTTATATTAATATCGCTCAAACGAATCTTCATTGGTCTATTTAAAAATTTACGATGCAAAACTTTTTTTAATTCCTCAACTCCATTACCTCCGCGACCAATAATAATACCCGGTTTTCCAGTATAAACATCAATACTAATTTGACCCGAATTACGAGCAATTTCAACTCGATCAATACCCGCTTCCTTAAACTGCTTGGTGATGTATTTCCTAATTGAAACATCCTGTCTAGTATTTAAAATATAATCTTTACCAGAACTAAACCAAGTTGATGGCCAAGACTTAGTGATTCCGAGTCTTATTACTTTTGGATTTATTTTTTTACCCATACAATTTTATTTATCTCTATAAATTATTAAATTTAACTAACCAGCTTTTCTTTGGAAAACCTTAGCTCCAAAGCCCTTACTAGAAGCTCCTTCGCCACCCTTTTTACCTTTTAAATCTTTTTCATCTTTAGCCTTGCCCTTAGCTTTTGGTTTTTGGGACAAATCTTCCAATTTTACTGGATCATCAGTTTTTACTTTTTTAGCCTCCTTCTTTCCGCTAGCAACAATCTCTCCTAAAGTTAAATAAACGTGACACATTCTTTTTCTAATAGTTGTGGCTCGACCATGAGCTCGAGGTAACCATCTTTTTAAAGTTTTACCATCCTCAACTCTAATTTCCTTAATAAATAAATTATTTCGATCTAAATCATAATTATTAACGGCATTAGCCATTGCTGAATTAAGTAATTTTAAAATCGGACCAGCTGATTTTTTATTAGTAAACTTTAATTGGTTAACAGCCTTATTAAACTCCATTCCTCGAACCAAAGAAGCCACCAA
>CAYTRX010000034.1:0-2053 GCA_964440365.1 uncultured Gammaproteobacteria bacterium
CCCGATTTCATAATTAAAAACATGGGGTTTTTCATGAGTAAAATAGCCAACCCCATGTCCAACCAAGTCCTCAACGACGGAAAAACCATGCTTAACAACATATCGCTCAATAGCTTGACCAATATCATTAATAGTTTTCCCCGGCAAAGCCTGTTTAATGCCAATTTCTAAAGCTTCTTGTGTTACACGTAATAATTTTTTAGCCTCACTACTAATTTTTCCAACAGCGATTGTTCTGCAAGTATCGGTAAAAAAACCACCAAACTTTGAATGTTTATTATAAGGGCGATTATTAGCTCGAGCCTCTTCTTCACTTTGTACCGGCCACTCCATACCAATATCCAAACTAACAATATCTCCAGCACGCAAAATTCTTTCTGGCAAAGATGAACCATGAACTACTTCATTATTTACTGAAACACATAGGGCTGACGGAAAAAAAATTCCATCCCCCATCGCATAATCCTTAAAAGCGGGTCGCGCCCCAACTTGACTCATAAGCTCCAAAGCTCTTTTTTCTAAATCTAAAGTTGAGGTATTGACCTTAACCATCTGACAAAGCTCATCTAAAATACCGGCCAAAATTTCTCCACCCTCTTGTAAAATCTTTATTTCTTCAGCTGTTTTATAATAAATCATCTTAAAAAATATTAACCTCTAACACTAATAAAAATTAGATAAGTTAGGTATATAATTAAAAGGGCAATGCCTTTAGATCGAGTAAAGCATTTTTTCTTACCCGCATAAATCAAAGGTATTAATAAAATGCTAATATAAATCAAAAAGAAAATATCAAAATTTAACATTGGGCTATAATTTAATGGACGAGTTATAGAGCTTAAACCCAAAACAAACAAGATATTAAAAATATTAGAACCAATAACATTTCCAATGGCCATATCCGCCTGTTTTTTACGAGCAGCAGCAATAGAAGCAGCTAATTCAGGTAAAGATGTACCGACCGCAACAATAGTTAAGCCAATTAAAGCTTCACTTAGACCAAAAGATCGGGCAATATTACTAGCACTATCAACAATAAATCTTCCACCAACAAATAAAGCAATAATACCAAAAATAACAAAAAATAATGCCTGCCAATTTTTATAAACCTTTATTTCCTCCTCCCCCTTGTTCTTATCTTTATTCTTGGCAATACTAAAGGTATAATAAAGAAAAATGATAAAAAATAATAATAAAATTAAACCTCCTGAACGATTTAAGGCACTAGGAGCTGAACCACCATCAAAAAAAGCGGTATTAGTTAGAATAAATAAGACAAGCACCGCCAAAACAGAAAAAGGAATTTGCTTTCTAGTAATAGAGTCATGAACTTCAATACTGGAAATAGCTGCGGTCACTCCTAAAATTAATAAAATATTAGCGATATTAGAACCAATAATATTTCCCATCCCAATATCAGAATTACCTCTCAAGGAAGATAAAATATTAACCATTAACTCTGGCGCTGAAGTACCAAAAGCAATAATAGTTAAACCAATAACCAAGCCTGACAAACCAAATTTTTTAGCAATAGAAGCTGAACCATCAATCAGTTTATCAGCCCCTTTAATTAAAAAAATAAGCCCAGCTATTAAAATTAAAAAGTCAACAAGCATATCTTTGTTTTAAAAATTATTAATTATTTATAATTATCTAAAATTCGCTTAAATTTCCGCTCATCATCTCTAGTCGTACCAGCCTCTGAGCAAAAACGCACATAAGCCTGACGACGAGCCATTGATGGAATTTTACCATAACGCCTAATATTATCTTGCTGTTCAGAAAAAATACGAAGAACTATTTCTTTATTATCTTGCAAGCTGGAGTAGTCACCATATCTAATTAATGAATTAAGCTTAGCACGAAAACCAGAAATCCCCTCCATCCTAAAATCAGCTCCGCCTTTTGGTAATCGAGAAACACTCATATTTCATTATTTAAAAATTAAATTAATACATTAATATTATACTAATTTTTCCTAGAAAAAACAAGAAAAACATAAAATAAGCCAACACTAAGTGTTGGCTTTTTAATTTTCTTCCTGAAAAACTCA